>NZ_PKFQ01000001.1:2725000-3036542 GCF_002939475.1 Streptomyces cinnamoneus
CTTCGAGCGCGGCGCCGCGCACCTGCCAGTCGGCGCTCTGGAGCTGGAGGCGGATGGGGCGGCCGAGGTCGTCGATGGCGAGGTCGACCGAGCCGGCGGGGCCGCCGGACGGGGTCGTGAGCTGGGAGACGTAGCGCCAGCCGGAGGGACCGGTGGCGCAGTGGAAGGTCTCGTCGCCGAGGGGGGAGTGATCGTGGGGGTCGTGGAGCGAGTAGCGGCCGCGGGGCATGGTGCTGGGGTCCTTGACGGAGACGGGACAGGCCCCCGCCATGGGGGCGGGGGCCTGTTCTACCAGTTACCGAGGCGGTGGCTGGGATATCCGGCCTCGGTGGCGGTGTCAGTAGCGGTAGTGGTCCGGCTTGTACGGGCCCTCGACCTGGACGCCGATGTAGGCGGCCTGCTCGGGGCGCAGCGTCGTGAGCTTGACGCCGAGCGAGTCGAGGTGGAGGCGGGCGACCTTCTCGTCCAGGTGCTTGGGAAGGACGTAGACGTCGGTCGGGTACGCCTCCGGCTTCGTGAAGAGCTCGATCTGGGCCAGGGTCTGGTCCGCGAAGGAGTTGGACATCACGAAGGAGGGGTGGCCGGTGGCGTTGCCCAGGTTCAGCAGGCGGCCCTCGGAGAGGACGATGATCGTCTTGCCGTCGGGGAAGGTCCAGGTGTGGACCTGCGGCTTGACCTCGTCCTTGACGATGCCCGGGACCTTGGCGAGGCCGGCCATGTCGATCTCGTTGTCGAAGTGACCGATGTTGCCGACGATCGCCTGGTGCTTCATCTTGGCCATGTCCGAGGCCATGATGATGTCCTTGTTGCCCGTCGTGGTGACGAAGATGTCGGCGATCCCGACGACGTCGTCGAGCGTGGTGACCTGGAAGCCGTCCATGGCCGCCTGGAGCGCGCAGATCGGGTCGATCTCGGTGACGATCACCCGGGCGCCCTGGCCGCGGAGCGACTCCGCGCAGCCCTTGCCCACGTCGCCGTAGCCGCAGACGACCGCGACCTTGCCGCCGATGAGGACGTCGGTGGCGCGGTTGATGCCGTCGATGAGGGAGTGGCGGCAGCCGTACTTGTTGTCGAACTTCGACTTGGTGACGGCGTCGTTGACGTTGATGGCCGGGAAGAGCAGCGTGCCGGCCTGCTGCATCTCGTACAGGCGGTGGACGCCGGTGGTGGTCTCCTCGGTGACACCGCGGATCTCGGACGCCAGCTGGGTCCACTTCTGCGGGTTCTCCGTCAGGGTGCGGTTGAGGAGGGTGAGGATCTGGGCGTACTCCTCGCTGTCCGCCGTCGCCGGGTCCGGGGCGGCGCCCGCCTTCTCGAACTCGACGCCCTTGTGGACCAGGAGGGTGGCGTCACCGCCGTCGTCCAGGATCATGTTCGGGCCGCCGGTGGGGGTGCCCGGCCAGGTCAGCGCCTGCTCGGTGCACCACCAGTACTCCTCCAGCGTCTCGCCCTTCCAGGCGAAGACGGGGATGCCCTGAGGGTCGTCCGGGGTGCCGTTCGGACCGACCGCGATGGCGGCCGCGGCGTGGTCCTGGGTGGAGAAGATGTTGCAGGACGCCCAGCGCACCTGTGCGCCCAGCGCCACGAGGGTCTCGATGAGCACGGCGGTCTGCACCGTCATGTGCAGCGAGCCGGTGATGCGGGCGCCGGCCAGCGGCTGCGCCTCCGCGTACTCCTTGCGGATCGACATCAGGCCGGGCATCTCGTGCTCGGCGAGAGTGATCTCCTTACGACCGAAGGCCGCCAGCGACAGGTCCGCGACCTTGAAGTCCTGGCCGGTGGTGGTAGTCATACGGCTGCTCCTCCTGAGGGGCGAGCGGGAGTGGGTACGGCTGTGCACGCGGTCAGCAGCGTGGGCCCGGCCCGTGCGGGCACGGTCGGTCGCACACTGGTCTCCCTGGCCGCAGCTCAGTCCGTCGGAGGCCCTCTCTCCCTCGGACGGTCCGTCCTCGCGGACCGCCCGACCGCCATCAGCAGCGACGTCTGGCTTCGGTCCGAATCTACACCGGGGCCCCCGCCGTGCCCCAGCCCCCTCGGCCCCCGAACCGGTCCCCTTCCGCGGGCGTGCCCCGGGCTCCGCACCTGTCCGACGGACTGTCAGGTGTTGCAGGATGCGGTGAGTGCGCAGGGCGAGGTGACGGTGTCGCTCCCGCGCGGGGACGAGCCTGTGAGGAGAGGTCCACGTGACGCGTTCAGCCGGTTCAGACGGTCCCCCTTCCCGGCCGGAGGCGAGCGGACAACGGCTCAAACTGCTTGCCGTGACCGCCTGTCCGACCGGCATCGCGCACACCTACATGGCAGCGGAGAGGCTGACCCAGGCCGCGGAGGCGCTCGGTCACGAGATGAAGGTGGAGACGCAGGGGTCGATCGGGGCGGAGAACGTCCTGTCCGACAACGATGTCGGCCGGGCCGACGGAATCATCATCGCCGCGGACAAGGACGTCGACCGCAGTCGCTTCGCGGGCAAGCGCGTGCTGGTGGTCGGTGTGGCCGAGGGCATCCACCACCCCGAGCAGTTGATCGAACGGGTACGGGACGCGCCCGTCTACGAGGGGGACGGCGGGACCGGGCGCGGTGGTGGAGGTGCGGACGCCGGGGGTGCGGCCCCGAAGGGTGGCCCGGGCGGACGCGGCGGCGCTCGCGGTGTCGTCTACAGGGCGCTGATGAACGGCGTCTCGTACATGATCCCGTTCGTCGTGGTGGGCGGTCTGCTGATCGCGGTGTCACTGGCCCTGGGCGGGCACACCACGCCCGAGGGGCTCGTCATCGACAGCTCGTTCTGGCGGTCCGTCAACGACATCGGCGTCATCGGCTTCAAGCTGATGGTCCCCGTCCTGTCCGGTTACATCGCCTACGCGATCGCGGACCGGCCCGCGCTGGTGCCGGGGATGATCGGGGGGTGGATCGCCAACACCGGTGAGCTCTACGACAGCAAGGCGGGCGCCGGGTTCATCGGGGCGATCGCCACGGGTTTCCTCGCGGGCTACGTGGTGCTGTGGATCAAGAGGATCCGGGTTCCGCGGTTCGTGCGGCCGGTCATGCCGATCATCGTGATCCCGGTCGTGGCGACGACGGCGGTGGGCCTGTTCTTCATCTACGTCCTCGGCAAACCGATCTCCTGGGTGTTCGAGCACCTCACCTCCTGGCTCGGGGGCCTGACGGGGGCGAGTGCGGCGTTGCTGGGCGTGGTGCTCGGACTCATGATCGCGTTCGACATGGGTGGCCCGGTGAACAAGACGGCCTTCCTCTTCGGCGCGGGTCTGGTGTCCGGGAACCCGGAGGTCATGGGCATGTGCGCGGCGGCCATCCCCGTACCGCCGCTCGGGCAGGGGCTGGCGACGCTGCTGCGGCGCGGGCTGTTCACCCAGCAGGAGCGGGAGACGGGGCTGGCGGCGCTGTTCATGGGTTTCTTCGGCATCACCGAGGGTGCGATCCCGTTCGCCGCCGCCCGGCCGGCCAGGGTGATCCCGGCGAACATGCTGGGCGGAGCGGTGGCGGGTGCGGTGGCGGGGCTCGCGGCGGTGACGGACAGCGTGCCGCACGGCGGGCCGATCGTCGCGGTGCTGGGGGCCGTGGGCGGGGTGCCGATGTTCTTCGTCGCCGTGGCCCTCGGCTCGGTGGTGACGGCGCTGGCCACGGTCACGTTGATGGCCGTGGGCGAGGGGCCGCCGGCGAGGGCGCCGCGGGTGCCCGTGCCGGCCGGGCCCGTGGGGCCGCCCGCACCCGCCGGGCCGAGGCGGCCGGAAGAGGTGCTCTCCGGGTATCTCACCGGGCGGACGGTGAAGGTGGAGCTGGCGGCGGGCCGTAAGGACGAGGCGGTCCGGGAGCTCGCCGAGCTGCTGGCCGTCACCGGCAGGGTGACCGACGTGGACGCGCTGGTGGCCGCCGCCCTCGCCCGCGAGGAGGTGGGGACGACCGGACTCGGTGAGGAGATCGCGATTCCGCACGCGAAGACGGACGCGGTGTCCGCGCCGGTCGTCGGCTTCGCGCGCTCCTCCGAGGGCGTCGAGTGGGGGGCGCTGGACGGGACGCGGGCCCGGCTGATCTTCATGATCGCGGTGCCGGAGGCGGCGGCGGGGGACGAGCACCTGCGGATTCTGGCGCTGCTGGCGCGCAAGTTGCTCGACGCGGGCTTCCGGGGGCGGCTGCTGGCGGCAGCGGACACGGAGGCGGTGATGGGGGTGCTGGGGGAGATCGGCTAGGACCGGGCCGCGCCCCCTGCGCCCGTCGGCCCCTCCCCCACCGCCCGTTCGCCCGCCGTTCGCCCGCCGGTCGCCGCCTGCTCAGGCGCCCGCCCGGCGGCCCTCCGTCCGTGGGCTTCCGGGCCGCCCCGCCCTCAGTGGGTGCCCGGACCGCCCGGCGTCGCCTTCGGGTCGAGGCCCGCGGCGGCGGCCTCCTCGCTGTAGATGTCGGGTTCCAGGTAGATCACCCGGGCGATGGGCACCGCCTCCCGGATGCGTACCTCCGCCTCGTCGATCGCGCGGGCGACCTGGGCGGCCGTGTCGCCGCCCGGTACGGCGATCTTGGCGGCGACCAGCAGTTCCTCCGGGCCGAGGTGGAGGGTGCGCATGTGGATGACGCGGGTGACCGTCGTGCCGTCGACGGCCGCGGCGCGGATGCGGGCGACCTGCTCCGGACCCGCGGCCTCACCGAGCAGCAGCGACTTCGTCTCGGCGGCGAGGACCAGGGCGATCAGCACCAGGAGGGTGCCGATGCACATGGTGCCGATGCCGTCCCAGACGCTGTCGCCCGTGGCGAGCGTGAGGGTGACGCCGGCGAGGGCGAGGGCGAGGCCGACGAGGGCGCCGAAGTCCTCCAGGAGGACGACCGGGAGCTCGGGCGCCTTGGCGGTGCGGATGAAGGAGCCCCAGGTCTGCTTGCCGCGCAGTTCGTTGGACTCCCGGATGGCCGTGCGGAAGGAGAAGCCTTCGGCGATGATCGCGAAGACGAGCACGCCGACCGGCCAGTACCAGTGCTCCAGCTCGTGCGGTTCCTTGATCTTCTCGTAGCCCTCGTAGAGGGCGAAGACGCCGCCGATGGTGAAGAGGACGATGGAGACGAGGAAGCCGTAGACGTAGCGCTCCCGGCCGTAGCCGAAGGGGTGCTCCTCGGTCGCCTCCTTCTTGGCCTTCTTGCCGCCGAGCAGGAGCAGGGCCTGGTTGCCGGAGTCGGCGACCGAGTGCACGCCCTCGGCGAGCATGGACGACGAGCCGCTGAACGCGAACGCGACGAACTTGGCCACCGCGATGGCCAGGTTGGCGCCCAGTGCGGCGACGATGGCCTTGGTTCCGCCTGATGCACTCATGGGTGCGGGTTGTCCCTTCCGCCGCTGCGGCGACTTTGCTTTCCCTTTACGGGTGTACGGCCGGTCATTGTCGCAGCCGGTGCCGCCGGGTGCCCGTCAGGAGCCGACCGTGGCGCGGAAGACCGTGCCCTCGCCGCCGAGGGTGACGCGCTCCCCGGCCCGCACGAACGCGGACTCGCCGCGCGCCAGGGACAGTTCGGCGCCGTCCTCACCGCGCAGGACGGCCGTGCCCGACGTGCACAGCAGGATCTGCGGGGTGCGGGCGTCCAGCGGGCGGGCGGCGCCGCCCGCGGCGAGGACGTGGCGGGAGAGCCGGAACTCCGCCGCCGGGGTCTCGTAGACCTCCGCGCCGTCGTCGTCGGCCTCGGGCCGCAGGACGCCGGGGGGCGTGGCCTCGAAGCGGACGACCCGCAGCAGTTCGGGGACGTCGACGTGCTTGGGGGTCAGTCCGCAGCGCAGGACGTTGTCGGAGTTCGCCATGATCTCGACGCCGAGGCCTTCGAGGTAGGCGTGCGGGACGCCGGCGCCCAGGTAGAGGGCCTCGCCGGGGGCCAGCCGGACGTGGTTGAGCAGCATGGCGGCGATGACGCCGGGGTCGCCCGGGTAGTGCCGGGCGAGGGAGGCGTAGGCGGCGTAGGCGGCGCGGTGGGGGCCCTCCTCGCCGGCGAGCCGCCCGGCCGCGGCGGCCGCCTCGGTCACCGTGTCGGCCATGGAGGCGGGCTCGGCGCTCAGGACGGCGGTGAGGACCTCGCGCAGGGCGGCGCTCTCGGGGTGGGCGTGCAGGAGGTCGACGTAGGGCTTGAGCGAGTCGACCGCGAGGGCGGCGAGCAGGTCGGCGGTGGCGTCGGGGGCGCGGAAGCCGCACAGGCCCTCGAAGGGCGTCAGGGCGCAGATCAGCTCGGGCTTGTGGCTGGCGTCCTTGTAGGTGCGGTGGGGGGCGTCGTGGGGGACGTGGCGGGCCTCTTCGAGGGCGAAGCCGGCCCTGGCCTGGTCGAGGTCGGGGTGGACCTGGAGGGACAGGGGTTCGGCGGCGGCGAGGACCTTGAGCAGGAACGGCAGCCGGGGGCCGTGCCGGCGGACGGTCTCCTCCCCCAGCTCGCCCTCGGGGTCGGCGGCGACGACCTCGCCGAGGGGGGCCGGGCCGGTGCCGCGGTCGACGCGGGAGGGGGCTCCGGGGTGGGCCCCCATCCACAGCTCGGCCTGGGGTTCGCCGGTGGGCGGGGTGCCGAGCAGGTCGGGGATCGCGGTGGTGGAGCCCCAGGCATAGGGGCGCACGGTGTTGGCGAGGCGGTCCATGGGGCCATTCCTGACTGTCGGAGCGAGGACCCGGGGCCGGCGGGGCGAACGCCCGGAGCCCGGGAGTGACGGCTTCGTCCGGCTTACGGGCTGGAGGCGAGCGCCAGGTATACGGCGGCGAAATCGGTGATGGCCAGCAGTTCGGCGGCGGTCTCCAGGGGGCCGCAGCCCTCGGCGGGCTCCAGCTCGCTGACGGGGGTGTCCCGGTGCAGGGCGAGCTCGCGGGCCGCGGGGGCCGGCGAGGTGACGGCGGGCTCGCGCTCGCGCAGCAGGACGACGCGGGCGTGCAGCGCCTCGGGCTCCTCCACGCGGTCGCGGAAGAAGTCCTCGGGGTCGGCGCCGGCGGCGAAGTCGCCGGCCAGCAGGGCGCTGTGCGCGGTGAGCGCCTCGGGCAGCTCGCCGGCGAGCGCCGGCCGGCCCGCGAGGGCGGCCAGGACGGTGGCGAAGCGGCGGCCGGCGGCGGCGGCCAGCTCGCCCTCGGTCCAGATGAGGGGGAGGGTGTCGGCCAGCTCGGCGGCGAGGGTCTTGGCGGGGTTGCTGTACGTGGCGATCGCCGGGCCGCAGCGCTCGGCGATCTGGTCGAGCCGGTCGGCGAGCGCCTCCAGGGCGCTGGGCGGTGTCTCCGCCAGGCCGAGGCGGTCGGCGAGGACGAGGAGCGGGGTCAGCAGGGACCAGAGCGTGCCGGGGCCGGTGGGCAGCACCTCGGGGGCGTCCTCGGGGGGCTGCTCTCCGCTCGCCATCGTGGTTTCGTACAGGGTCGTCGTCAGCGGGATGGCGAGGCCGCGGACCTGGGCGGTGGCGTCGGCCAGCGGGGAGCCGGCCGGGGTGACCGTGACGACGGAGCAGCCGCGGCGGTAGGCCTGCTCCAGCAGGACCGCCAGGCCCGGCTCGGTGCCGTCCGGGCTGGCGACCAGCAGCAGGTCGAGGGGGCCCGTCCAGCCGGGGAGCGCCCAGCGCAGGGCCCCGGGGGCGGGGGCGACGCCCGAGGGGCGGATCAGCGTGACGGGGCAGTTGTCGCCGGCGAGGGCGGCCAGCAGGTCCGCGGTGGAACCCCCGGCCGGCCCGGGGCCCGCGACCAGGACGGCGCGCGGGCGGCCGTCGGGCTGCAGGGCGCCGATGCCGGCCTCGGCGGCGTTGCGGACGGCCGTGCGGACCCGGGCGCCGGACTCGGCGGCACCGCGGAGCAGACCGTGGAGGTCGGCGCGCGAGAGGCCGTCGGGGTTGTCGAGAAGGGACTCGTCGAACACCGTGGATCAGCCTCCGATTTGCCGAGATGTACCGGTTTGCCTGGCGGCGGGGCGGTGCGGGTCAGGCGGGGCGGCGTGCCTCGTCGACCAGCAGGACCGGGATGCCGTCACGGACGGGGTAGGCGAGACCGCAGCTGTCCCCCTGGCACACCAGCTCGGGGGTCTCCTCGGTGGCGTTCTCCTCGCGGAGGGAGGCGTGGCACGCCGGGCAGGCGAGGATCTCCAGGAGGCCGGCTTCGAGCGGCATGGGGGTTCCCTTCGGGGTGTGCGGTTCTGTGTCGTCAGGGTAGCCCTTCGACGGGTGGGGCGGGGGTGGGCCGGGGCGTGCGCGCCGCCCTCCGGGCCGCCCCGTTCCCGCCGGGGCCCCCTACGCCCGGACGATCGCCAGGACCTCGTCCCGCAGCCGCTCGACGGTGGCGGCGTCGCGCGCCTCCACGTTCAGGCGCAGGAGCGGCTCGGTGTTGGAGGCGCGCAGGTTGAACCACCAGTCGGGGGTGGTGACGGTCAGGCCGTCCAGCTCGTCCAGCTCGACGTCGGGCAGGTTCTCGTACGCGGCCCTGACCGCGGCCGTGCGGTCCGCCTGGTCGGCGACGGTGCTGTTGATCTCGCCGGAGGCGGCGTAGCGGTCGTACTGCCGGACCAGGTCCGACAGCGTCCCGTCCTGGCCGCCGAGGGCGGCGAGGACGTGGAGGGCGGCGAGCATGCCGGTGTCGGCGTTCCAGAAGTCGCGGAAGTAGTAGTGCGCGGAGTGCTCGCCGCCGAAGATCGCGCCCGTGCGGGCCATCTCCTGCTTGATGAACGAGTGGCCGACGCGCGTGCGGACGGCCTTGCCGCCGTTCTCGGCGACGACCTCCGGCACGGACCACGAGGTGATCAGGTTGTGGATGATCGTGCCGCCGGGGTGCTTGGCCAGCTCGCGGGCGGCGACCAGGGCGGTGATCGCGGAGGGGGAGACGGGCTCGCCGCGCTCGTCCACGACGAAGCACCGGTCGGCGTCGCCGTCGAAGGCGAGGCCGATGTCCGCGCCCGTCTCGCGGACCTTGTCCTGGAGGTCGACGAGGTTCTTCGGGTCGAGGGGGTTGGCCTCGTGGTTGGGGAAGGTGCCGTCCAGCTCGAAGTACATGGGCACGAGGTCCACCGGCAGCCCGTCGAGGACGGTCGGGACCGTGTGGCCGCCCATGCCGTTGCCGGCGTCGACGACGACCTTCAGGCGGCGGATGGCCCCGAGGTCGACCAGGGAGCGCAGGTGGGTGGCGTAGTCGGCGAGGACGTCGCGTCCGGTCACCTTCCCCGGCGTCGCGGCGGCCTCGGGCGCCCCGCCCTCGGCCCAGCCCTCGACCAGGGTGCGGATCTCGGCGAGCCCGGTGTCCTGGCCGACGGGCGCGGCGCCCGCGCGGCACATCTTGATGCCGTTGTACTGCGCGGGGTTGTGGCTGGCCGTGAACATGGCGCCCGGCAGGCCCAGTTGCCCGCTGGCGAAGTACAGCTGGTCGGTCGAGCACAGGCCGATCTCGGTGACGTCCACGCCGCGGGCGGCCGCGCCGCGCGCGAAGGCGCGGGACAGGCCGGGCGAGGAGGGGCGCATGTCGTGGCCGACGACGATCGCGCTGGCACCGGTGACCTGGGCGAAGGCGGCGCCGAACAGCTCGGCCAGTGATTCGTCCCACTGGTCGGGCACCACGCCGCGCACGTCGTACGCCTTCACGATCTGCGACAGATCAGCCACAGCCAACCCCTCCTGGACTCCGGTACGGGACAACAAACCTACCTGCCGCCGCCGGGCCGTCCGGACGCCACCGGGGAACGCCCTGTCAGGAGTCCGGTGAACGCAGCACCCTGAGGTGGCCTCGGCGGGCGACCTCCATCGGGTCGGCGCCGCGCACGTGGGGCGCGACGGCACCCGCGGCGCCGCCGGGGGCGGCGGGGCGCTCCTGGGGGCGGGCCGCCTCGCGCACGGCGTTGGCCAGGGCTTCGAGGTCGTCACCGCTGGGGCGGGCGGGGCCGTCGTCCACGGCGAGGCGGACGACCTCCCAGCCGCGCGGCGCGGTCAGCCGCTCGGAGTGCTCGGCGCACAGGTCGTAGCAGTGGGGTTCGGCGTAGGTGGCGAGCGGGCCGAGGACGGCGGTCGAATCGGCGTAGACGTACGTCAGCGTCGCGACGGCCGGGCGGCCGCACGCGGTGCGCGAACAGCGACGTACAGGGCTCACGAGGTTGGACGGTACCGCACTCTTGAGCGGGCCGCGACGACTCACCCCCGGCTCACTCCTCCGTGTCGTCCCGGTTCGTCCGGTGGACGCCGTTCCCGAACGGGCTGGTCGACCTGTGTGGGGCGCAGGACGGGGCTCGTTCGGCAGCAAAGAAATCTGTCATCACCAGGTACACATAGTGTCATTCACCATGCGACCGCCGATCTCCCATATGGCTGTAATTGATCGCATACATGACTGGAACGCTCAAGCGGCGACATGCCAGGAGATGGGCGGCTACCGCGTGCACACCGCCGGACGGCGGATACCCTCGGGTGTGATGGACAGCCCCGTACCTCCCCCGGCCGACGCCGGCGGCGTCCCCAGCCCGACCGGACCGCGACCGCGTCACCGCGACCGCCACGGACGCGGCATGCGCGGACCCATCGCACCCCCGCAGGTGCCCCTGTCGGTCAGCCGGGCCGAGGCGTTCGTCGACCTCGTGCAGGACTCCGCGGAGCGCCTGGAGAGGCGCTGGCCGCAGCTGGCGGCGGTCGACTTCCTCGTCCGCGAGGTGCCGTCCCCCGACGACGACGGCCCCGGCCGGAGCGCGCTCGAGGCCCTGCTCGACGGCGACACGGTGCCGCTCGGCCGTTACGTCGCCGCGCACGGGGACGCGCCCGACCGGATCATCGTCTACCGCCGTCCGGTGGAGATCCGCACCAAGACGCGTGACGAGCGGGCCCTGCTCGTCCACGAGGTGGTGGTCGAGCAGGTCGCCGAACTCCTCGGGCTCGCCCCCGAATCGGTCGACCCCCGCTACGGACAGGACTGACGGGCCCTCACCCCCGGCGACGGCCCTGCGCCGCCGGGTGCCGGGCCGTCAGTCGTTGAGCAGCGACAGGTCCTGTTCCGCCTCGGGCACCGCCACCGTCGACCGGTCGTCGGGAAGCGGCTGGATCGTGAACATCGGCACGCCGTCCTTCGGCAGGACCAGCATGCGCGAGGCGTGCACCGGGCCGCCGGAGACCTTCTCCACCGTCACCGCGTACACCCCCTTGCCGCCGTCCGGCTGCGGCACGTCCACCGTCAGCGTGGCGCCCGCCCCGACCGCGTAGGTCTTGCTGACCGGGCTGCCGCCCTCGCTGCCCGCGGACGCCGTGACCCGCACCTGCGCCGCCTTGCCGGGCGCCACGAGCGAGAGCGTGCTCCCCTTGGCCCCGGCGCGGTCGCCGGCCACCGTGCCGCGCCCCTCGATCGCGCCGGTGGCCGGGATGTAGGCCGTCTCCTGCTTGTCGTCCTTGCCGCGCGTGACCCGCAGCGCCGCGACGACCGGCGCGCCGCCGCGCTCGCCCGTCAGCAGCAACGACCCCGCCTCGCCCTTGGCGACGTCCCCGAGGTCGACGGCGGAGGTCATGCCGCCCTTGAGGTGCAGCGCCTCGTGGCCCGCCGGGGTGATCGAGCCGTTCGGCCCCGCGAAGCGCACCTTGAGGTCGGCGTCCTCCGTGCCCGGCGCGAAGGCCACGAGCCGCACGGAGGTGGCGTCGGCGGGGATGCCGGGCAGGACCAGGTCCGGCGCCACGTCGGCGGACGGCGGCAGCCAGTCGCCGCCGAGCTTGTCGTCGGACGTCTGCACCGCCGCCCCCACCCGGCCCGAACGGACCGCCACATGGAGGGTGAGGTCCTCGGCCGGAGCGTCCGTCAGGGTCGACAGCAGCACCGCGACGGTCGAGCGGGGCGGGACGTTGACGCTCTCGCCCCCGGCCGGCTTCACGCGGCCGTCCTTGCCGTAGAGCTCCAGGTCGGCCACGGCCGCGCCGCTGTCGGGGTTCGTCAGGTGGACGTAGTCCTGACGCCCCTTCACGGTGCTCGCGCCGGGGAACCAGAACGACGTGTCGGGCGCCGTGCACGCGGTGCCGTGCAGACCGCGCCCGCTGCCCGCGCTCACCACCGTCGACTGCTGAACGGCCCAGCCGGGCGCCAGCGGCCCGTCGGCGGTGCCGAGGAGGGCCGGGGCGTCGGAGCGGTCCGTGGTGGCGGCGACGGGCTTGCCGGGGTCCTTGAGGGACAGCACGGGCTTGCCCGGGTCCTGCGCCTCGCCCTTCTTGTCCGCGGCCTTCTTCTCGTCCTTGGCGTCCTTCTTGGCGTCGGTCCTCGCTGTACCGCCCGCCGGCAGCAGGTCCGCCGCGGCGGAGCGCTGCGCGGCGCCCTTGGCGGCCGGCGTGAAGGCCGCGTACGTCGTCTCCCCCACGTCCGAGGAGGTCGGCGCCGGGCACACCAGCGTGGAGCGCTGCACGGGCAGCCGCTCGGCCGTCCGGGTGCCCTCCGGCGAACCGTCCGAGGGCGGGTTGAGCGCGGCCACGCCCGTGACGACGGCCAGCGCGGCCGTGGCGGCGAACAGGGACAAGGTGGTGCGCTTCACTGCTGCTCGCTCCCGTCACGGGGGGACTGCGGGCCACCGGCGCCGTGGCCGCCGTAGCCCGGGTCGTGGGGCTGCCGGTCCTGCCCCGGGTGCTGCTGCCCCCCGTAGCCGTACGGGTCGTACGCGCCGCTGGCGTAGGGGTCGGCGGGGTACTGGCCGCCCTGGTACTGCTGCTGGTACGGGTCGGCGTAGCCCGTGCCGTGGGCGTCGTCCTGGTACGGCTGCTGCTGCCCGTAGCCCTGGTGGGTCTGCTCCCACTCGGCGTACTGCTGCTGGTGCGGCACGGCGGCGTAGGGATCCGCGTCGGGGACGGCGGGCTGCTCGTACGGGGCTTCGTACGGTTCCTCGTACGGGTCGACGAGGGGCACCGCGACGGGGGCGGCCTGCTCGGGCACCGCGGCCCGCTCCGGGGCGCCGGCCTCGGCGGCCGCGCGGAGCCTGCGGGCCCGGCGGCCCTCCCCCGCCGGGCCGGGCTGCGCCGGCACGGCCGCCGGGGACGCGCCCTCGGCCTCCGGGAGGTCGTCGTCGACCTGACGGCGGCGGCCCGGCAGGGCGAGCACCACCAGGACGACGGCCAGCAGCCCCTGCGTCCACAGCCACACCGCGCGGCCGGTCGGCGTCTCGTAGGTCAGCGCCAGCCGGCCGCCACCTGCGGGCAGCTCGAAGCCCTGCGCCCAGCCGTCGACCGTCACGCGCTTGAGCGCCCGGCCGTCGAGCGTGGCCCGCCAGCCGGGGGCGGCCTTGTCGGCGAGCCGCAGCACCCGGCCCGCGGGGCCGGCCGGCAGGGCGGTGTGCGCCTCGACCGGGCCGGCGGCGACGGGCACCGGCGTGCCCTGCCGCTGCGCGCCGGGGACGATCGTGACGCGGGCGACCTGACGGTCGACCCGCCACAGGGCGCTGCGGTCCTCCTGGCTGAGCCGGGTCAGGCCCGGGGTGGTGTCCAGCACGTGGGCAGTCCGCCGGGGGGCGCTGTCGCGCACGAGGACGTAGCCGACGGCGTAGTCGCCGAGGCGGCCCGCCTGGTCGGCGCCCGAGCCGGCCACCAGGTTGGCCACCACGGAGTCGAGCCGCTCGTCCCGCCCGGCGGCCACGGTGGGCTCGGCGTCGCCCAGGCGGGCGCCCGAACCGCGGACCAGCGTGTAGGTGACCCGGTCGGCGTCCCCGCCGAGGACGAGGGTGCGGGCCTGGTCGCGGGTGCCGGCCTCCTCGGCGACGAACGCAGGCACCTGGACGGGGTCGCGCCGCTCCAGCGGCCCGTCCGCGCCGGCCACCATCCAGATGGCGGCCGCGGCCAGCGGGGCGGCACCGGCGGCGAGGGCGATCAGGCCCGCGACGGGCTGCCGCCAGCCGAAGCTGCGTGCCGCGACCCGCTCGCGCGCACCCTCGGCGCCCACCGCGGCCGCCGCGACGAGGGCCAGGGCGTAGACGAGGGTGGCGGGCCCGGCCCAGGCCGGGCCGTTGGTGAGCACCGCGCAGAGCAGGCCCGCGAGGGCCACGGCCCACGCGACGCGGACCGGGAAGCGCCGGTCCTCGCGCAGCAGGGCGGCCAGCGCGGCCAGGACGACGCCGGTCAGCAGCAGGGCGCCGAAGGTCTTGGGGCCGGCCGGGTCGCCCGTCAGTAGTTGCAGCGGGGAAGCGGTCCCGTGTCCGGTGTCCAGCCCGGCCTCGGTGAGGAAGCGGCGCGGCTCGGTGAACAGCGCGAGCGACCAGGGGGCCAGGACGAGCAGGGGCGTGCCGGCCACGGCGAGCAGCCGCGGGCCGTGCACCGCGAGCCGGCCGGCGCCGCCGCGCACGCAGTGCAGGACGAGCGCCCCGACGCCCAGCAGCACGGCGAGCGGCCACACGACGGGCGTGAAGGCGGTGGCGACGGTCAGCAGCAGGGCGTACGTCCAGCAGGCGCGCCACGAGGGGCGCCCGTCGGGGGCGCGGAGGCCCCCGGCCGCGACGGCGGCACGCGCCATGAGCGGCAGCAGGACGGCGAGCACCGCGGTGCCCAGCCTGCCGGTGGCCAGGGCTCCGGTGACGGCCGGGAGGAAGGCGTACGCGACGCTCGCCCAGGCCCTCAGCAGCCGGGAGGACACCAGCGGGCGGGACGCGAAGTAGGCGGTGAGGCCCGCCAGGGGCACCGAGCAGACCAGCAGCACGGTGAGCGCGAGGCCGGTGGAGCCCAGGAGGAGCGTGGCCAGGCCCGCGAGCACCGCCAGGTACGGGGGCGCCCCCGCAGTGGTGCCCACGCCCACCGGGTGCCAGCCGTCCGTATAGGCGGCCCACAGGGCGGAGACGTGGTCGGGCGCGGGCAGCAGGGCGCCGCCGGCGAGGGCGCCGCCGCCGATGAGGCCGCGGCAGGCGACGGCGGAGACGAGCAGGAGCAGCGCGAAGAGCACGGGCGCGGGCTTGCGTGCGACGCGCCTGAGCCGGGCGAACTGTTCGACGTGCAGGTAGTCGGCGTCGTCCCCGCCGGGGCCGGACTCCACCGCGCCGTGGCGCCCGGCGGAGGAGAGCGCGTCGTCTCCGCGGCCGCCGAAGTTGCCCGCGAGCTGTTCGACGGTGGCGCGCAGGGTCGCGCCGGGGGGCGGGAAGAGCGGTCTCAGTTCGGCGGGGGTGACGGAGGGCTCGCCTCGCCGTTTGCGCGCCGCGCGGATGCGCCCGGGGCGCAGCAGCACGCCGGCGAAACCCGCGAGTTCGTCGAGGGCCTGCCCGGGGGCCTTGCCGACGAGGTAGCCGAGGGTGCGCAGCAGGGTGCCGAGGACGAGCCGCAGCATGACGTAGGGCAGGAGGGGGCCGCGGGTGTTGGCCAGCAGGGCGTAGACGGCGCCGGCCTTGTCGACGCGGTGCGGATTGACCGTGTGACGGCCGGCGCAGTCGACGGGACGGCGCTCGCGGGCGGCGGCCTCGGCGTGCCGCACGACGGCGTCCGGGGCGACGAGCACGCGGTGGCCGGCGGCGTGGGCGCGCCAGCAGAAGTCGACGTCGTCGCGCATGAGCGGCAGACGGGGGTCGAAGCCGCCGAGCCGTTCCCACACGTCGCGGCGGACGAGCATGCCCGCGGTGGACACGGAGAGCACGGGACGCACCTGGTCGTGCTGGCCCTGGTCCTGCTCGCGGCGCTCCAGGCCGGTCCAGCGGCGGCCGCTGCGGGCGATGGACACGCCGACTTCGAGCAGCTGTCTGCGGTCGTACCAGCTGCGGAGCTTGGGCCCGATGACGGCGGCCTCCTGGCCCGCGGCGATCTCCGCCTCGGCCACGCGCAGGAGCTCGTGCAAGGCGCCGGGCTCGGGGGCGCAGTCGTCGTGCAGGAGCCACAGCCACTGCACGGGTTCGAGGTCGCCGCGGTCCGGGCCGTAGGAGTCGTCCTCGTTCCAGCCGCGGCTGACCGGGTCCCAGCCGCTGGAGCGGTTGAGGTAGGGCAGCTCCTCGGCGCCCAGCACGGGGGCGCCGCGGACGGCCTCGTCCACGGCCGTGCCGAAGCCGGCGCGGCGGGCGAGGTGGAGGACGCGGTCGGCGCCGAGGGCGTCGGCGAGGAGCCGCCGGGAGTCGTCGGCGCTGCCGGTGTCGGCGGCGACGGCGTACTGCACGGGTCGCTCCTGGCCGAGCAGTCCGGTCAGGGCGTCGGGCAGCCAGCGGGCGCCGTCGTGGGCGACGACCACGGCGGTGACGACGTGCCGGGGGAACGCGGGCGGGAGGGCGGGGTCGAGCAACGCGGGGATGGTGGGGTCGAACATGGCAGGTGCGGGCCCCGGTTCAGTGGAGACGCAGGTGGACGTGTGACCGCCCCGGGTGGGCAGCGGGCCCCGGGAGGGCGCCGGTACGTCCCGGACGGGCACCCACACTAGTGGCTGTGAACACGACGGTCCGCCGCTCGCTTGCGGGGCGCGAGAGGCGGACCGTGCGGTATGAAGCGTGCTGCGGGGGTGGGGGGAGCGGGCAGTCCCTCAGTCCCCTTGGATGGCCCTGGACCAGACATGTCGTCAGGTCGTGACGTCGGTGCCGGACCGCTGCCGTCAGACCGCGGCCTTCTTGAGGCGGCGGCGCTCGCGTTCGGACAAACCGCCCCAGATCCCAAAGCGTTCGTCGTTGGCAAGGGCATATTCCAGGCACTCAGATCGGACTTCACAGGCGAGGCAGACTTTCTTCGCCTCACGTGTGGATCCACCCTTTTCGGGGAAGAAGGACTCGGGGTCGGTCTGAGCGCACAACGCACGCTCCTGCCAGCCGAGCTCCTCGTCCGCCTCCTCGACCAGCAGTTGCTGGAACAGCTCGGTCATGTGCGCCCCTCGTCTGTCATCGCGTCCCCGTGTGCTGCCGCATCAGGTGCGGCAGAACGACACGAGTGAAATTACAAGTGCGCCGATCCGGGCCAGTCAAGCCGGGATCTGCTATCGGGCCCCTTATTCACTCTGCGGAACCAAGATCGAGCGGAAAGTTGCCAAACCACTACAAGAGTGGACACATCTCTCACTCGCCACAAGCGCCCCATCCTTCCCACACGGAAGGACGTCCAGCGG
The DNA here is from genome assembly GCF_002939475.1 of Streptomyces cinnamoneus. NCBI lineage: Bacteria > Bacillati > Actinomycetota > Actinomycetes > Kitasatosporales > Streptomycetaceae > Streptomyces > Streptomyces cinnamoneus. The sequence continues at coordinate 2,741,962 of NZ_PKFQ01000001.1, forward strand.
GCGCCCTCGCGGGCCTCTCGGAAGAGAAAGACGCCGCCGGTGACGATCACGTTGCACCGAATCATGACGACTTCGGACGGTGCGGCGATGTCCGCACACCCCGTTGCGCAAACCTTTCGCTCCGGTCAGTAACCGGACGAGTGAAAGATTGCCACCAAAACGGACATCCGGTTGACACGACCGCGGTGCAGCCGGTCTCCTAGTGCGCATGCCAGCGACCTCCCGCCCTCTGGGGAACCTCAGCCTGACCCGCGCTTTCGGGTCCCGCTGTGCTGTTCAGGCGCGCTGTCGCTGTTCCAGCTGTTGACGCGTATCCGCTCCAGCTGATCTCCCTGGGTGACCCCGCTCCGCGGACGGCCCGGCCCTCTGGCCGGCTCGTGTGCGCCCGGCCGCCCCGTGGTTCTCGCACCGCGCCTTCGCTCCCCCTCTTCGTCTTCCGCCCGTCGTGCGTCCCCGCATACCCCTGCCGAGGAACCCCACACCCATGAACAGCGACGTCCAGATCGCCGGCGACCCGCTCGCCCTCCCCCACCTGATGCCGCCGCCCGCCGCCCACCCCGCCACGGTCGCCGAGTTCGCGGGCCTCGCCCGCACCCTCGCCGCCGACACCGCCGGCTGGGCCCCGCTCGTGCGGTACGACGCCGTCAGCCGCTGGTACCACCGGCTGCGCACCGGCCCCGGCTACGAGGTCTGGCTGCTCAGCTGGGTGCCCGGCCAGAGCAGCGGGACGCACGACCACGGCCCGTCCTCCGGCGTGCTCACCGTGCTGCGCGGGGAACTCACGGAGCACTCGGCGGGCTCGCGCCGGACGCTGCATGCCGGGGCCCAGCGGATCTTCGCGCCGGGATACGCGCACGACGTCGTGAACGACTCGCTCGAACCCGCCGTCAGCCTGCACGTCTACTTCCCCGGGCTCACCGAGATGCCCATGCACCGGGTCCAGCACCTCCGCCGCGCGGTGCACCCGGACGGCGCGGCGACTCTGCGCTAGGCGAACCGCTCTTCAGACGGGCGACGGGCTGCTGACAGACTGCAATCATGCAGCGCATTGTGGTTCTGGCCGGCGGTATCGGCGGCGCCCGCTTCCTCCGCGGGCTCAAGGCAGCGGCTCCCGAGGCGGAGATCACCGTCATCGGGAACACCGGCGACGACATCCATCTCTTCGGCCTCAAGGTCTGTCCCGACCTGGACACCGTGATGTACACCCTCGGCGGTGGCATCCACGAGGAGCAGGGCTGGGGCCGGGCCGGCGAGAGCTTCGCCGTGAAGGAGGAGCTGGCCGCGTACGGGGTGGGGCCCGAGTGGTTCGGGCTCGGCGACCGCGACTTCGCGACGCACATCGTCCGTACGCAGATGCTCGGCGCGGGCTATCCGCTCAGCGCCGTCACCGAGGCGCTGTGCGCGCGGTGGCGGCCGGGCGTGCGGTTGCTGCCCATGAGCGACGACCGCGTCGAGACGCACGTCCTGATCGACGACCCCGAGGGCGGCGGCGCGCGCAAGGCCGTGCACTTCCAGGAGTACTGGGTCCGGATGCGCGCCGCGGTGCCCGCGCACGCGATCGTGCCCGTCGGGGCCGAGCAGGCGAAGCCCGCTCCCGGAGTGCTGGAGGCCGTCGCAGCGGCGGACGTCGTGCTCTTCCCGCCGTCCAACCCCGTGGTGAGCGTCGGCACGATCCTCGGGGTGCCCGGCGTCCGCGAGGCCGTCGCGAACGCGGCCGCCCCGGTCGTCGGGCTCTCCCCCATCGTCGGGGGCGCCCCCGTGCGGGGCATGGCCGACAAGGTGCTCGCCGCAGTCGGCGTCGAGTCGACGGCGGCCGCCGTCGCGCGGCACTACGGGGCCGGGTTGCTGGACGGCTGGCTCGTCGACTCCGTGGACTCCGAGGCGGTGGCCGAGGTCGAGACGGCCGGGATCCGATGCCGGGCGGTGCCGCTGATGATGACCGACGTCGAGGCGACGGCGGAGATGGCCCGCCAGGCGCTGGCCCTCGCCGAGGAGGTGCGCGGGTGAGCGCCCTGCCCTCCTACCGCGTCTGGGCGGTGCCCGGCATCCCCGAGGTGCGGCCCGGGGACGACCTGGTCAAGCTGATCGCCGTCGCCGCCACGGCCGACGGCCTGCCCGGGCTGACCGACGGGGACGTCCTCGTCGTCACCTCGAAGATCGTCAGCAAGGCGGAGGGGCGCGTCGTCGCCGCCACCGACCGCGAGGCCGCCATCGACGACGAGACCGTGCGGCTGGTGGCCCGCCGCGGCGCCCTGCGCGTCGTCGAGAACCGGCTGGGACTCGTCATGGCCGCGGCCGGGGTCGACGCGTCGAACACGGCCGCGGGCACGGTGCTGCTGCTGCCCGAGGACCCGGACGCCTCGGCCCGGCGGATCCGGGACGGGCTGCGCGAGGCCCTCGGCGTGGACGTGGGCGTCGTCGTCACCGACACGGCCGGGCGGCCGTGGCGCAAGGGCGTGACCGACTTCGCCATCGGCGCGGCCGGCGTGCAGGTGGCCAACGACCTGCGCGGGGACGTGGACGCCCACGGCAACCCGCTGGTCGCCACCGTGGTGGCCACCGTCGACGAGCTGGCCGCCGCCGGCGACCTGGTCAAGGGCAAGGCCGGCGCGCTGCCGGTGGCCGTGGTGCGCGGCCTGCCGCACGTCGTGGGCTCCACGGACGAGGGGGCGCGGTGGCTGGTGCGCCCCGCCGAGGACGACATGTTCCGGCTGGGCACGTCGGAGGCCGTGCGGGAAGCGGTCGCCATCCGGCGGACGGTGCGGGAGTTCACGGACGACCCGGTCGACCCGGGCGCGGTGCGGCGGGCCGTGGCCGCCGCGGTGACGGCGCCGGCACCGCACCACACGACGCCGTGGCGGTTCGTGCTGCTGGAGTCCGAGGCCGCCCGGACGGAGCTGCTCGACGCCATGCGCGACGCGTGGGTCGCGGACCTGCGGGCGGACGGACGCTCGGAGGAGAGCGTCGCCAAGCGCGTACGGCGCGGGGACCTGCTGCGCAAGGCGCCGTACCTGGTGGTGCCGTGCCTGGTGACGGATGGTTCGCACGACTATCCGGACGCGCGGCGGTCGGCGGCGGAGCGGGAGATGTTCGTGGTGTCGGCCGGCGCGGCCGTGCAGAACTTCCTCGTGGCGCTGGCGGGCGAGCGGCTGGGGTCGGCGTGGGTGTCGTCGACGATGTTCTGCCGGAACGTGGTGCGGCGCGTGCTGGACCTGCCGGAGGGATGGGACCCGATGGGTGCGGTCGCGGTGGGGCGGCCGGCCGCCGCGCCGGCGGCCCGGGCCCCTCGGTCCGCTGACGCGTTCGTCGTGGTGCGGTAGCCCTTGGGGCGGGGCGCGGTCCCTCGCGGGGCGGGTGCAATGCCTCGCGGGGCGGGGCCTTCCGGGGGCTGCGCTCTTTGCGGCTACTGGTTCCCGTGTGCTCGTGCCCCGCACTCCCGCAAAGAGCGCTCTACGCCCTCTGCCAGGCCCCGGCCGTCCTTTCAGATGCGGCTGAAGTCCCTCACGGAGAAGCGGGGCGCACGGCGGGGTGGTACCACTCCGCTCAGGAGGATCAGGCGGCACGCCCGGTGGCGTTGGCCTTCGTACGGGGTCAGCAGGTCGAGCATCGCCTCGTCGTCCGTGCCGCGCGCGCCGGTGAGGGCGTAGCCCACGATCTTGGGCAGGTGGAGGTCCCCCACCGTCACCGCGTCCGGTGCGCCGTTGCTGCGCTGGAGCGTCTCCGCCGCCGTCCAGGGGCCGATCCCCGGGATCAGCTGGAGGCGGGCCGAAGCCTCGGTGTCGGCCATGCCCGCGGCCTCCTCCAGACGGGACGCCACCCGTGCCGCCCTGAGGATCGTCGCCGAGCGCTTGCTGTCGACGCCCGCCGTGTGCCAGTCCCAGGAGGGGATCAGGGCCCAGGCGCGCGGGTCCGGCATCACGCGCATGCGCGGCCCGGGGCCCGGCGCCGGTTCGCCGTGGCGTTGCAGGAGCAGCCGCCAGGCGCGGTACGCCTCGTCGCTGGTCACCTTCTGTTCGAGGATCGACGGGATCAGCGACTCCAGGACCAGGCCCGTGCGGGCCAGTCTGAGGCCGGGGTTGCGGCGGTGCGTCTCGTGGAGGAGGCGGTGGCGGGGGGTGAAGGCCGCCGGGTCGTCGGTCGCTCCCAGGAGGGCCGGGAGGGTTTCCAGGAGCCAGTCGGCTCCCGGTCCCCATGCCTCCGCGTGGACCTCGCCGTCGGCCGCTGAGACGCGGAGCGTCCCCGGGCCCTGCGGCGTGCGGCTGGCCCGCCATACCGCGCCGTCCGGGGTCACCCGGTACGCGGGGTCGCCGGGGCCGCGCGCCAGGACGCCCAGAGTGCGTCCCAGGTCGTAGGGGCCCGGCGGGGCCCACGTTCGGATGGCCATCCGACCAGGGTATGCGGCCCTACTGGTCGGAGGAGAAACGGATCGAGCCGGCCGGGATCCGCGCGTCGCACCAGACGCGGGCGCCCCCGCGCAGTTCGTTGTCGGGGCCGATGTGGGCGTTGTCACCGATGACCGCGCCGTCCAGGACCGTACGGGCCCCGATGCGGGCGCCGGCGCCGATGAGGGAGTCGCGCACCTGCGCGCCCGCCTCGATCACCGCGCCGTCGAGCACCGTGCTGCCGTCGACGCGCGCCCCCGGCTCCACGCGGGCGCCCGCGCCGACGGCGGTGCCGCCCATGAGCTTGGCGTCCGGGGCGACCTCTGCGCCGTCGAGGACCAGGCTGTCGCCGCAGCGGCCCGGCACCGCCGGGGAGGGGGCGCGGCCCAGGACCAGGTCGGCGGAGCCGCGGACGAAGGCCTGCGGGGTGCCGAGGTCGAGCCAGTACGTGGAGTCGACCATGCCCTGGAGGTGGGCGCCGTCGGCCAGGAGGCCGGGGAAGGTCTCCCGCTCGACGGAGACGGGGCGGCCGGTGGGGATCGTGTCGATCACCGAGCGGTTGAACACGTACGCGCCCGCGTTGATCTGGTCGGTGACGATCTCCTCGGGCGTCTGGGGCTTCTCCAGGAACGCCGTGACCCGGCCGGTGGCGTCCGTGGGGACCAGGCCGAAGGCCCTCGGGTCCTCGACCCGGGACAGGTGCAGGGAGACGTCCGCGCCGCTGGTGCGGTGCGTCTCGACCAGGGCCTCGATGTCCAGGCCCGTGAGGATGTCCCCGTTGAAGATCAGCACCGGGTCGCCGGGGGCGGAGCGCAGGCGGGAGGCGACGTTGCGGATGGCGCCGCCCGTGCCCAGCGGCTCCTCCTCGGTCACGTACTCCAGGTGGAGGCCGAGGGCGGAGCCGTCACCGAAGTACGGCTCGAACACCTCCGCCAGATAGGAGGTGGCGAGCACGATGTGCTCGACGCCCGCGGCGCGGGCGCGCGCCAGCTGGTGGGTGAGGAACGGGACGCCGGCCGCCGGGACCATGGGCTTGGGCGTGTGCACCGTGAGCGGGCGCAGCCTGGTTCCCTTGCCGCCGACCAGGAGAATCGCTTCTGTCACCTGTCGTCTCTGCTTCCTGCTGGGGCCGGGCCGTGATCGGCGGCCAGTGTATGCAGAACGTATACGGCCCGGCCCACGCCCGGTCAGCGGCCCTGGAGCCGGGCGGCCGAGGAGCGGGCGGAGCCGAGCCGGCTGTAGAGCCTGTCGCCCGGGCATTCGGTGGCGTAGCCGTCCCGGTGCCCCGAGATGACCTTGAGCCTGACCTTGGTGCCCTTTTTGTAGAGGTTGCCGCCGCCGGAGACCAGCTGGGCGGTGCCGAGGGGGTTGACGTCGTAGAGGCCGAGCTTCCAAGCGGTGAGGGTGGCCACCGCGTCGACGGCGGCGTAGGACGGGTTGTTCTTCGCGAAGGTGCCGAGTACGGCGATCCCCATGCTGTTGGTGTTGAAACCGAGAGTATGGGCGCCCTTGACGGGTTTGGCCACACCGCCTGCCCGGCCCTCGTAGATCGTGCCGCACTTGTCGACGAGGAAGTTGTAGCCGATGTCCCGCCAGCCGCTGCTCACCACGTGGTAGCGGTAGATACCGCGGATGACCGAGCCGGACTGCGAACAGCTGTACTCGTTTCCGGAGGCGGTGTGGTGGACGAAGGCCGCCCGCACGGAACCTGTGTACACGAAGCCCCGTTCGCGCAGCGATTCGTCGGCTCCCCAGCCGGCCCGGGTGACGATGCGGGGCCGCGGGCCGACGTAACGGCCACCGAGGGCCGGCTCGTAGACGTCGGACTCCTCGGGGTCGGTCAGGGCCGAGGTCTCCGGGTCGTGGACCTCCGGGTCGCCCTGGCCGCCGGGTTCGTCCCCGGGGGGCCGGCCGGCCTGGGCGACGACGTCCGGGCGGGTGGCCGCCACGTCGCGGGCCGAGTCGGGTCTGCCCAGGGCGGGGATCTCCGTCGCGCCCAGCGGGGCGAGCGGGGCGTTGGCGGCCGAGGCGGCCATCTCGTCGTCCTCCGGGCCGGGCGTCGCGGGGGCGTGCCGGCCCAGGGGGCGGCCCGCGGCCGGCTCGGCGCCGGGGTCGACGAGTTCGAGGTGGAGGCCGGAGGGCAGCGCCGGCTTCCCGGCGGCCTTGCCGGCCGCCTTGTCGGGCGCCACCCGGACCTCGACGCCGTCGGAGGGGCCGACCCACAGGGGGGCGGTGGAACCCCGCAGGCCGCGCTGGCGCGTCTCGGGCGAGCCGGGGTCGGGCCGGTCGTCGTCGTGCGTCTGGACGTCCTGCCACGCGGACCAGGCACCGGTGCCGATCGCACGGGTGCGGACCTGGGCGCGCCCGCGCAGTTCGGCGGCGGCGTCGTCCCAGACGATGCCGACCAGCGAGAAGGGGCTCACCCGCCGGGCCTCAAGTCCCGCCCCGGCCCCGTCCGGCCCGAGGCGGTGACCGCCGACCCCGAGCGGCAGGGAGCGCGTCGTGCCCGGCACGGCCCGGGAGGGGACCTCCCGGGCGGCGCCTGACGGGGCGTTCGGCGCGGTGGCTCCGGAGGGCGTGGCGAGGAAGGGCAGGGTCAGAGCGGCGGCGCAGACGGTGACGGCCGGGAAGACAAAGTTTCCACGCATGGCGAAATATTGGTCATATCATTACATATCTGTCCATTCATGAGCTGACGGCGAGTCGGGCCGGACGGCCGCCACCCGACTGCTCGTCAGGGGCTGCCGCGCGTACGCTGACGACGATGAACGCCACTGATCGCACCCCCGCCGACCTGCTGCGTTCCGCGCTCGCCGCGGACCCCTCCCGACCGCTCGTGACCTTCTACGACGACGCCACCGGCGAGCGCGTGGAACTGTCCGTCGCCACCTTCGCCAATTGGGTGGCGAAGACCGCCAACCTGCTCCAGGGCGACCTCGCCGCGGAGCCCGGCGACCGCCTCGCGCTGCTGCTGCCCGCGCACTGGCAGACCGCCGTCTGGCTGCTCGCCTGTTCCTCCGTCGGGGTGACCGCCGAGATCGGCGGCGACCCCGCCACCGCCGACCTGGTCGTCAGCGGGCCGGACACGCTGGAGGAAGCGCGGGCCTGCTCCGGGGAGCGGGTGGCACTGGCCCTGCGTCCCCTGGGCGGCCGCTTCCCCGAGCCCCCGGCCGGCTTCACCGACTACGCCCTGGAGGTCCCCGGCCAGGGCGACCGCTTCGCCCCGTACGCGCCCGTGGACCCGGACGCCCCCGCGCTCGTCGTCGGCGGGACCGGGCTGACGGGCACCGAGGTGGTCGAGCGGGCCCGCACGGACGCCCGGCAGCACGGCCTCCGCCCCGGCTCCCGGATGCTGTCCGGCCTGCCCTACGACCACTGGGAGGGGCTCTCCGCCGGGCTGCTCGCACCGCTCGCGGCCGGCGGGTCCGTCGTGCTGTGCCGCCACCTCGACCGGCTGTCCGACGGCGCCCTGGAACAGCGCCGTGAGAGCGAGCGCGTCACCGTGACGGCCCTCTGACGCTGCCGGACGGCCGGCTCCGGGCGATGATCGGTGTACGTGCACCGCCGCCCGGCCCGCGGCCGGGACGGTGCACGCCGGGACCCGGCCCCCGCCGGGCACGCACGCCGCCGACTCCGCGGAGGGATGCAGCGCAGCCGTGAACCGCAGCCCAGGCCCGCACGGCCCGCCGGGCGACGACCCCCTCGCCGGGGGGCCGCCCGGCGAGCCGGCCACGCCCCGCCGCCGCAGGCGGCGCTGGCTGCGCCGGCTCGCGCTGGCGCTGGCGCTGGCGCTGCTGCTGGTGGCCGGGATCGGCTGGGTGCTCTACGAGCAGCTCAACAACAACATCACCACCGACACGGAGACCGCCGAGGAGCTGGCCCGCTGGGAGAAGCAGCGCCCCAGCGCGCTCGTGGCGGGCGCCCAGAACATCCTCATCATCGGCTCCGACACCCGCAGCGGATCCGGGAACGGCAAGTACGGCGGGGACAGCGGCACCCAGCGCTCCGACACCACAATCCTGCTGCACGTGGCGGCCGACCGGAACAGCGCGACCGCCGTCAGCCTGCCCAGGGACCTGATGGCGAAGATCCCCAGTTGCCGCAAGCCCGACGGTACGTACACCAACGAGCGTTTCGCCCAGTTCAACTGGGCGTACGAGCTGGCGGGCACCGCCTGCACCATCCGGACCGTCGAGGGCATCACCAACATCCGGATCGACCATCACATCGTCCTGGACTTCATCGGGTTCAAGCGGCTCGTGGACGCGGTCGACGGCGTCGAGGTCTGCCTGCGGAAGCCGATGGACGACCGCGAGGCCCATCTGCGGCTGCCGGCCGGCCGCCAGGTGCTGCACGGGGAGGCGGCGCTGGGGTACGTACGGGCCCGGTACAGCCTCGGCGGCGGGAGCGACACCGAACGGATGGGCCGTCAGCAGGAGTTCCTGGGCGCCCTGTTCCGCGAGATGCGCAGCGACGGCATCCTGCTCAACCCCACGCGGCTGTACCCGGTGCTCGACGCGGCCACCCGCTCGCTGACCACCGACTCCGGCCTGGACTCGCTGAGGAAGATGTACGACCTGGTGCGCACGGTGCGCAACATCCCGACCGACCGCGTGCAGTTCCTCACGGCACCGCGCAAGCCGTACGCGTACAACGCCAACCGCGACGAGCTGGTGCAGCCGGACGCGGACCAGCTCTTCGAGCAGCTGCGCAGGGACCGTCCCGTGTCGGTGAGCGCGCACGTCCGCCCCGCGGACGGCAAGCCGGGCGGCGGGCCGCGGCGCGATCCCGACCCGGAGGAGCCGGAGAGCACCGAGCTCCCGTCGGACCCGTTCGCCCAGCCGTCGGCGCCCCCGCCCCCGGCCTCGTCGTCCGCGCCGTCCCCCGCACCCTCCCCGCGCCCCACCACACCGCCGACGTACCAGGGCACCACCGCCGCACACGGCATCTGCGGCTGAACCGAGAACTTAGCCCGTAAAAGGTACGATCGGCTCTTCTCCCCGATCTTCACTCCGGTGCCCCCTCTCCGCGAAGGGATTGGGCAGATTGCCCAGTTGTAGGCGAGTGCAATTTGTCACCAGCGTCGCTTGACGCTGAACTGGGCGGATAGTGTGAGCGATCCGGTGCGCACGGCCGGGTTGACCGCGCGCACAGATGACGTGATCGAGCGCCTCGGGGGGTAGGCGCCGCGTGGCACCGACGGAGGATTCAAGCGACCGTGGACGCGCAAGGCCGTGGGCGAGCGGGTGGCATCGACCCCGCCGACCAGTGGGTTTTCGACCCCAAAACCGGCAGCTACGAGCTGCGTCTTGACCATGCCGGGGAACCCGGGGCGACGGCCGACGAGCCCTCCGCCACCCCCTCCCCCGCCCGGGTCGGGCAGCAGGGCGCAGCCCCCGGGGCGAGGCCCAGGCCGGGAGGCAAGCCGGGAGCCAAGCCGGGAGCCAAGCCGGGCGACGGCCGTCCGGTGCCCGGGCAGCGCTCGGGAGCCGGAGGGCGCCGGGCCGGGGCCAAGGCGGCCACGGGCCGGCGGCGGCCGAAGCCGAAGAAGTCGGTGAAGAAGAAGGTGCTGCTCTGGACGGGCGGCACGCTGGCGTTCGTGCTGGTCGGCGGCTCGGTGGGCGCCTACCTGCTCTACCAGCACTTCAACAACAACATCGACAAGGTCGACGTCGGCATCAACAACGACGCCGTCACCAAGGGCCCGGTCAACATCCTGGTCATCGGCACGGACAAGCGCTCGGGCAGCGGCAACACCGGGTACGGCGACGACGGCAGCGTCGGCCACGCCGACACCACGCTGCTGTTCCACGTCTCCGAGGACCGGTCGAACGCCACCGCGCTGTCCATCCCGCGCGACATGATCACCGACATCCCGGACTGCCCCACCAAGCAGAAGGGGGGCACCAAGAACATCCCCGGCTCCAAGGGCGTCCGCTTCAACGAGAGCCTGGGGCAGGAGGACCGCGACCCCGGCTGCACCTGGCGGACCGTCGAGAAGCTGACGGGCCTGAAGGTCACCCACTTCATGATGGCCGACTTCAACGCGGTCAAGAAGCTGTCCTCCGCGGTCGGCGGCGTCGAGGTGTGCCTGGCCAAGGACATCGACGACCCCAAGTCGCACCTGAAGCTGAGCAAGGGCCGGCACGAGATCGAGGGTGAGGACGCGCTGGCGTTCGTCCGCACCCGGCACAGCGTCGGCTTCGAGAGCGACCTGGACCGCATCAAGCTCCAGCAGCAGTTCCTCAGCTCGATGATCCGCAAGATGAAGTCGGGCGACACCCTGACCAACCCCAAGAAGCTCTACGACCTCGGTGACGCCGCGACCAACTCGCTCACCGTCGACACCGGCATAGGATCCGTGTCCAAGCTGACCAGCCTGGCCAAGGAACTCAGCAAGGTGAACCTGAAGAACATCACCTTCGTGACCGTGCCCGTCGACGACAACCCGGCCGAGGGCAAGAACCACAAGACGGTCGTCCTGAACAAGGCCAAAGCCGAGCCGCTCTTCGCCATGGTCCGCCAGGACGTCTCCCTCACCGAGGTGAAGGAGAAGGAGAAGAAGGCCCAGGAGGAGGCGGACGCCAAGCAGGCGGCCCTGCTCCAGGGGCCCCGCGCCGAGCCCTCGCACGTGCGGGTCAAGGTGTTCAACGGCAGCGGCCGGATCGGCGCCGCGCAGGAGACCGTCGCCTGGATGCAGAACTCCAAGGGGATACTCCGCACCGGCAACGGCGGCAACGCCGCCGGCGGCAAGAAGGACAAGACCGTCCTTCAGTTCGCCCCCAACCAGGCCGACCAGGCGCGCCGCCTCGCGGACGACATGGGCCTGCCCGTCGACGCCCTCCAGCAGTCCGACGCGGCCGCGGCGCCGACGGCGGAGATGACGCTGACGCTCGGCGAGGACTTCAAGGGCGCCGGAATTCCGGTCTCCGCGCCCAAGGAAGCGCCGAAGGACATCCAGCGGGTCGAAGCCGACGATGAGAACATCTGCGCCAAGTGAACCCTGACCCGGGGCTTTCGCATCTCAGTACGCAGTAGGACTCATTCACGACACTCGCCTGCCCATCGGGCCGGACGCACCATCCAGGGGAGGCCCGATGCGGCACAGCAGCGGCGTGCGGGGGGACCAGGCCGACAAGGCCGACAAGTCGGGCGATAACACCGAGGAGGCGAAGGGTTCCACGGACTCCAAGGACCCCGACGACGCCGAGGGCCCGGGAGGAACGGGGAAGCCGAAGCGCGCCGCCGGCCGGGAGGCCGACGGCTCCGGCTCCATATCCGGCGGCGGCAGCCCCCGCCGCCGGCGCCTGAAGCGAATAGCCCGCTGGTCGGCGCTCGGTCTGGCGCTGCTCGTCCTCGGTGTCTCCGCCGCCGGCTACCTCTACTACGAGCACCTCAACGGCAACATCAAGAAGAACAAGCTCAACCTCGGTGACAAGCAGCTGGACCGCAGCGCCGCCAACGCGGACGGCCAGCGCCCCCTGAACATCCTCCTCCTGGGCTCCGACAGCCGGAACAGCAAGGAGAACCAGGACCTCGGCGGCGCCCGCGACGACGCCGACCGGCCGCCGCTCGCCGACGTGCAGATGCTGGTGCACGTCTCGGCCGACCGCAGCAACATGTCGGTCATCAGCGTTCCGCGCGACACCCGGGTGACGATCCCCAAGTGCACCGACCCGGACAACGGGAAGGTCTACAAGGAGACCAACCGCCAGATCATCAACACCAGCCTCGGCAACGGCGGCCCGGGCTGCACGGTCGCCACGTGGGAAGAGCTGACCGGCATCCCCATCGACCACTTCATGATGATCGACTTCGCCGGCGTGGTGAGCATGGCCGACGCGGTCGGCGGCGTTCCCGTCTGCGTCGACAGCAACGTCTACGACTCCAAGTCCGGCCTGCGGCTGTCCAAGGGCTCCCAGACGGTCAAGGGCGAGCAGGCCCTGCAGTGGCTGCGCACCCGGCACGGCTTCGAGGACGGCAGCGACATCGGCCGCACCCATGCCCAGCACATGTACATGAACGCGATGGTCCGTCAGCTCAAGGGCGGCACCAAGCTCAGCGACCCGGGCCAGCTCACCGACCTCGCCGAGGCCGCCACCCGGGCGCTCACCGTCGACAAGGACCTCGGCTCGGTCAAGAAGCTCTACGACCTCGCCAACGACGTCAAGCGCGTGCCGTCGGGCCGGATCACGATGACGACGATGCCCTGGGTCTCCGACCCTCAGGACCCGGACGCGCACGTGATCCCCAAGCCGGGCGACTCGGACAAGCTGTTCTCGCTCGTCCGCAACGACGTCGCGCTGGACGGCAAGGACAAGAAGAAGGACGGCAAGGACCAGAAGACCACGGCCCCCGCGTCCCCCAAGCAGAACGTCCCGGTCACCGTCTTCAACGGCACGGGCACCCTCGTCGAGCCGCCGGTCACGGGCCGGGGCTCCGACATCGCCGCGTTCCTGGTCAAGCAGGGCTTCGCCAAGGCCACCGCGGACTCCACGCCGCGCGTGCAGGCGGACACCACGCTCAGCTACCCGAGGGCCGTGCAGCGCGCGGACGCCCTGGCCGTGGCCACGGCCCTGGGGCTGCCGGAGAGCGCGGTGCGCCACTCCCCCGAGGTCCAGCAGATCACGCTGGTCGTGGGCGGGGACTGGCGTACGGGCACGACGTACGCGAAGGCCGGGGAAGGCGGCAGGGCGGGCGAGGGCGGCGCGGCGCCGGCCCCGGCCGCGAGCGCCTCGGGCAAGCCCGGCGCCGAGAACGGCAAGCCCGCGGACGGCAAGCCCAAGGCCGACGACAACAAGGCCCCCGAGAGCGCGGACCCGCTCAACGGCGACGACAAGTCGGCCTGTATGAAGGTCAACCCGCTCAACCGCTTCTAGCAGGCGGACGCGCGAACGCCGGGCGGGCCGCGAACGCGGTCCGCCCGGCGTCGGTGTGCCGGGGGCCGGGGGTCAGCGCACGACCGCGGGCCGGCGGCTCGCGATGACCTTCTTCGCCAGCGAGCGCGGGCTGGTCAGGAAGCCGTAGCCCCACGACATGTGCATCGTCGCCAGCGCCACCGGGATCCGCAGCCGGGCGCCCACGGGCAGCCCCTTGCCGGCCGGCACCGAGCCGGCGGTGATCGCGGCCAGGTAGCCGGCCGGGACGACGAAGCCCCAGGGCGTGATCACGGCACCGGCGACCACGCCCGCCGCGATGGCGATCACGGCGGTCGGCGCGGCCAGGTAGCGCAGGTTGATCGAGCCCTGGTGGTAGCGGGCCACCACGTGACGCCAGCGGCCGTAGTCCTTGTACTGCTTGGCCAGGGCCTTGACGGTGGGGCGCGGCCGGTAGGAGACCTTCAGCTCCGGCGAGAACCAGATCAGCCCGCCGGCCTCACGGATGCGGAAGTTCAGCTCCCAGTCCTGGGCGCGGATGAACTCCTCGTTGTAGCCGCCTTGCTGCTCCAGGGCCTCCCGGCGGAAGACGCCCAGGTAGACGGTGTCGGCCGGGGCGGCGGAGCCGCCGGTGTGGAAGGCGGCGTTGCCGACGCCGATCTTCGAGGTCATGGCGGCCGCCACGGCCCGCTCCCAGTCGTTCTCGCCCTCGGCGTGCATGATGCCGCCGACGTTCTGGGCGCCGGTCTCCTCCAGCAGCCGCACGGCGGTCGCGATGTAGTCCGGCGAGAGCATGCCGTGACCGTCGACCCGTACCACGATCGGGTGACGTGATGCCTTGATCGCGGCATTCAGTGCGGCAGGGGTGCGTCCGGTGGGATTCGGCACGGTATGCACCCGGGAGTCCTCCCGGACGAGCTCCGCGGCGATCTCGTCCGTGCGGTCCGTGGACGGACCGAGGGCGATGACGACCTCCAGTTCACCGGCATACTCCTGCTCCAGGATGTGCCGCACGGAGGTGCGCAGATGCCGCTCTTCATTGAGCACCGGCATGATCACGGAAACGGCTGGCGGCTGCTGATCAGGCATGGTTCCTCGGTGGTACGGGGGTCGGGAGCGCCCCCCGGCGGACGGCTGTTTCGCCGATATCCCCGGCCACGTTACCGCCAATGGGGGAATCGGTCCCGCCCCGGCCGGGTGGCGGGGTCGTCGTGGACGGCGTGGGGCCGCAGACAGTTCATCGTATGGGCCTACCGTTTCTCCCCACTCTCCCGTCCGATCGTCGCGGAGGTCCCGAAGTGACCGCACAGGCCCGCTCCTCCCGCCGCCCCCGCCCGTATCGGACCGCTCCCCGCTCCCCCCGCCGGCCCCGCTGGGGGATGCGGCTGGCGACGGGCGCCGCGGTGGCCGTCCTCGGGACCGGCGGGATCGGGCACGCGGTCGTCTACGGCATCGACGGCGGCATCGGCCGGGTCGACCCCTTCGGGGGGCTGTCGAACCGGCCCGGCGGCGGCCGCGGGATGAACGTGCTGCTGGTGGGCACCGACGGCCGGGAGAAGATCACGGAGGACGAGCGCAGGCGCTACCACCTGGGCGGCGTGCCCTGCCACTGCACGGACACGATGATGCTGATGCACCTGTCCGCCGACCGGGAGCGGGCCACGGTGATCAGCTTGCCGCGCGACACCTACACCGAGATCCCCGAACACGCGGACGAGACCGGCGGCGTCCGCCCGGCCCACCCCCAGAAGCTCAACGCCGCCTACGCCGAGGGCGGCCCGGGGCTGACCGTACGGGCGGTCGAGCAGCTCACCGGGGTGCACGTCGACCACTACATGGAGATCGACTTCACCAGCTTCATGAAGACCGTCGACGTGGTGGGCGGCGTGCAGGTGTGCACCGTGCGCCCCCTGAAGGACGACTACACCGGGCTCGACCTGCCTGCGGGCACCAGCACCCTCGACGGGGGCCAGGCCCTGCAGTACGTCCGCTCCCGCCACCTCGACGGGGCCGCCGACCTGGGCCGGATGCAACGGCAGCAGCGGTTCCTCGCCTCGCTGATCCACAAGGTCTCCGACGGCAGGCTGCTGCTGAACCCCGTGAAGTTCCAGGAGGTCACCTCGGCGGTCCTGGACTCCGTCCGCGCCGACCGGGGCTTCGGCGCCGACCAGCTCCTCGAGCTCGGCAGGGCGATGCGCAAGCTCAGACCCGCCTCCGCGGAGTTCACCTCGGTGCCGGTCGCCGTGGCGAACTACCCCGTGGCGCAGATCGGCTCGACGGTCCGCTGGGACGAGGCGGCGGCCGGCAAGCTCTTCCAGGCGCTGCGCGAGGACCGCCCGGTCAACGCCGTCCCGCGCGCCCCGCACCGCACCCAGGACGCCAAGCCGCCGTCCCGCCGGGACGGGCCGGCGCCCACGGCCGTCGAGGTGGCCCCCGAGCGGATCCGCGTCCAGGTGCTCAACGGCAGCGGCGTCGACGGTCTGGGCCGTACGACCGACGAGGCGCTGCGGGCCACCGGCTTCGCGACCACCGGGCTCCCCGCCGGGGCCCCGCCGCCCGCCGACGGGCACACGGTGATCGGCTACGACCCGCGCTGGGACCGCTCGGCCCACTCGCTGGCGGCCGCGCTGCCCGGGGCCGAGCTGCGCCCGGTGCCGGGGCAGGGCCCGCTGATGAAGGTGGTCCTGGGCACCGACGACCCCCGGGTGCGCCCGGTGCGGGCTCAGGACCCGCCGCCGCAGCACGGCGGGGGCGTCCCGGTGGTCACCGGGGACCAGGTGATCTGCCCGGACCCGGCCTAGGGGGGTCCGAGGGGTCAGCACGGGCCCTGCGGAGCCCGGCACGGCACCTCGCTGCGTTGTCGCAGCAGCCGAGGACGCTAGGCCCGCGGGCGGCCCATCGCGCGGAAGGTCCAGCCCGCGGCGCGCCAGGTGGCGGCGTCGAGGGCGTTGCGGCCGTCGAGGACGCGGGGGGTGGCGACGACCTCGGCGAGGGCCGCCGGGTCCAGCTCCCGGAACTCGGACCACTCCGTGAGGTGCAGCACCACGTGGGCGCCCCGGCAGGCCTCCAGCGCGCTGGGCGCGTAGGAGAGGGTCGGGAAGACCTGGCGGGCGTTCTCCATGCCCTTGGGGTCGTAGATGGTGACCTGGCCGCCCTGGAGGTGGATCTGGCCGGCGACGTTCAGCGCGGGCGAGTCGCGGACGTCGTCCGAGTCGGGCTTGAACGTCGCGCCCAGCACGGCCACACGGCGGCCGAGGAAGCTGCCGCCGACGGTCTCGCGGGCCAGCTCGACCATGTGGCCGCGGCGGCGCATGTTGATGGAGTCGACCTCGCGCAGGAAGGTCAGCGCCTGGTCGGCGCCGAGCTCGCCGGCGCGGGCCATGAAGGCGCGGATGTCCTTCGGCAGGCAGCCGCCGCCGAAGCCGATGCCGGCCCGCAGGAACTTCCGGCCGATCCGCTCGTCGTGGCCGATCGCCTCCGCCAGCTTGGCCACGTCGCCGTCGGCGGCCTCGCAGACCTCGGCCATGGCGTTGATGAAGGAGATCTTCGTGGCGAGGAAGGAGTTGGCCGCGGTCTTGACCAGCTCGGCGGTCGGGTAGTCGGCGACCACGAAGGGCGAGCCCTCGCCGATGGGGACGGCGTACACCTCGCGCAGCACCTTCTCGGCGCGCTCGCCGGCGACGCCCACGACGATGCGGTCGGGGTGGAGGGTGTCCCGCACGGCGAAGCCCTCGCGCAGGAACTCCGGGTTCCAGGCGAGCTCGACGTCCGTGCCGGCCGGGGCCAGCTTGGTGAGCAGCGGCGCGAGCCGGGCGGCGCTGCCGACGGGCACGGTGGACTTGCCGACGACCAGGGCCGGCCGCCGCAGCCAGGGGGCGAGCTGGGTCACGGCGCTCTCGACGTACGACATGTCGCACGCGTACTCGCCCTGCTTCTGCGGCGTGTTCACACAGATGAAGTGGACGTCGCCGAACTCGCCGACCTCCTCCCAGGAGGTCGTGAAGCGCAGCCGCCCGGTCGAGCCCTCGATCCCGGCGACGTGCTTGCGCAGCAGGTCCTCAAGGCCCGGCTCGTACATCGGGACCTCGCCGCGCGAGAGGGTCTCGATCTTCTCGGGCACGACGTCCAGCCCGAGCACCTCGAATCCGAGCTCCGCCATGGCCGCGGCGTGGGTGGCGCCGAGGTAACCGGTACCGATCACAGTGATCTTGAGGGCCATGCGGTGCTCCATGTACTGACGGTCTGGCCTGCGGGCGGGCCTGGGGGCCGGATTGCGTTGCCCGAGCATAGTCGGGGCCGGCCGGGGAAATGATCCCGGGAGATCTCCTGCCGCGGGGCGCGCTGTCGGCAAGCTCACGTATACCCGTTCCCGGCCCGCCCCTAGAATCATGGTTACTAAACGGTAGTTAACTCTCTGGGGAGCACGCCTTGGCGGGAAACAAGGACTTCGACCTGTACCGGCCGTCCGAGGAGCACGACGAGCTCCGCAAGGTCGTGCGCTCGCTCGCCGAGGCGAAGATCGCGCCGTACGCCGCCGAGGTGGACGAGGAGGGCCGCTTCCCGCAGGAGGCGCTCGACGCCCTCGTCGCGGCCGACCTGCACGCGGTGCACGTGCCGGAGGAGTTCGGCGGCGCCGGTGCCGACGCGCTCGCCACCGTGATCGTCATCGAGGAGGTGGCGCGCGTGTGCGCCTCGTCCTCCCTGATCCCCGCGGTCAACAAGCTCGGCTCGCTGCCGGTCGTCCTCTCCGGCTCCGAGGAGCTGAAGAGGAAGTACCTGGGCCCGCTCGCCAAGGGCGACGCGATGTTCTCGTACTGCCTGAGCGAGCCGGACGCCGGCTCCGACGCCGCGGGCATGAAGACCAAGGCCGTCCGCGACGGCGACCACTACGTCCTCAACGGCGTCAAGCGCTGGATCACCAACGCCGGCGTCAGCGAGTACTACACGGTCATGGCCGTCACCGACCCCTCGAAGCGCTCGAAGGGCATCTCCGCCTTCGTCGTGGAGAAGTCCGACGAGGGCGTCTCCTTCGGCGCCCCGGAGAAGAAGCTCGGCATCAAGGGCTCGCCGACCCGCGAGGTCTACCTGGACAACGTCCGCATCCCCGCCGACCGCATGATCGGCGAGGAGGGCACCGGCTTCGCGACCGCGATGAAGACCCTGGACCACACCCGCGTCACCATCGCGGCCCAGGCCCTCGGCATCGCCCAGGGCGCGCTGGACTACGCCAAGGGCTACGTCCAGGAGCGCAAGCAGTTCGGCAAGCCGATCGCCGACTTCCAGGGCATCCAGTTCATGCTGGCCGACATGGCCATGAAGCTGGAGGCCGCCCGCCAGCTGACCTACGCCGCCGCCGCGAAGTCCGAGCGCCTGGACGGCGACCTGACCTTCTTCGGCGCCGCGGCCAAGTGCTACGCCTCGGACGCCGCCATGGAGATCACCACGGACGCCGTCCAGCTCCTCGGCGGCTACGGCTACACCCGTGACTACCCGGTCGAGCGCATGATGCGCGACGCCAAGATCACGCAGATTTATGAAGGCACGAACCAGGTGCAGCGCATCGTCATGGCGAGGAACCTGCCGTAGCAACGTTTTCGCAGGTCAGTGGCTGTCTTGGGCGGCTCGTGAGCCCTGAGCGGCTTCCAGCCCGTTCGGGCCCGTTTCGGGCCGATCGTGGGCGTCATGCTGGGGAAATCCTGGGCGGACGCTGGGGTGAAATCAGCCGCTGACCTGCACAAATGACACAGCCCCCGGCGTCGAGCCGGGGGCTGTTCGTCTGGGTGGGGTCAGGCCACCTCCGACTGCTCGGTGGGATCGTCCGCGCCGGGCGTGAGCATCGTGGCGATGGCCGCTCTGCCGCGCTGCTCGGCGCCTTCGAAGATGTAGTGGTAGTGCTGCCGGAGCACGTCCGTGCTGCTGTGACCCATCCAGTCCGCCACGTCGTTCTCAGGGACGCCCGCATAGAGCATGCGGGAGCCGTAGTAGTGCCGGAGGGCGTGGGGCTTGCAGTAGGACACCCCGCCCTTGGTGAGCGCGGTCAGCCAGATCTTCGGGTAGAAGTACGAGGCGTACAGGTAGCCCGACCGGGTGACGTTGGGGAACAGCAAGCCTTCCGGCCCCCACGTCCCGTGGTTCTTGATGTGCCGCCGCAGCTCGAACGCTACGTTCGGCGGAAGAGGCACGATCCTGCCGGGTTCCTCCTCATCGCGAGCCTTGATGTGCCGACGCTGAAGAGCGCTGTTCTTGCCCGACTCCGTCTCGCCGTCCTCGGTGATCTGGAAGTCGACCCGCAGTGTCTCGCCCTTGAAATCGATCTGGTCGCGGGCCACAGCCATGGCCTCGCCGAGCCGCAGACCGCAGCCGGCCATCAGCCAGACCATCGCGCGGTACCGGGGAGGGCAGCCGTCCAGGATGGCCAGGACTTCCCGCGTCGTGAGCCGCCGGGCCTTGGTCTTGTGTTCCCGTATCTCCTTGGCGCGGCTGCCAGCGTGCTTGATCTTCTTGCACGGGTTACGGCCGATGATCTCGTTGACCACGGCCCAGTCCATCATTCCGGAGAAGAACGAGAAGCGCTGACGGCGGGTCCTGGCCGACAGCTTGCGGTCGGTCTCCATCCACAACAGCCACTGCTCGACGTCCGCGACCTTCAGCGAGCCGATGGAACGGGCCTTGAAGAACGGCTCAAGGGTCGTCGTCTGGATCGAGCGGTACTGCTTCTTGGTGCTGTTCTCCAGCTTTCGTTGGTTCGTCCACTGCTGCCACACGGCCGTCACGGGCTGCTTGGCCAGCTTGTCGTCGAGGTAGGTCCCGGCGTCGAGTTCCTGTTCCTTGCGCTTGCGGTGGTCGTCAGCGCGCTTCTTGGTCTCGAACGTCTTCTGCCGCTGCTTGCCGTCGGGGTCGTACCAGTAGGCGGTCCACTTCTTCGGGTCGTCCGTGGACCGCGCTACCCATGCCCTTGCCACTGCCGTGCTGGCCTCTCTGGTTGGTGAGTGGGCCGCCTCCGCGTCGTCTTCTCGTGGTCGGCCCGCGCCTCAGTCTGCCCTCAATCCACCCTCGCTTGTCAACCTGGGGTGGTCCACCCCGTGTGATGTAATCTGGGGGCATGCGAGAGGACGAAAGCGGCTTCGAGGTCAGCCAGCAGCAGGGCGGTTGGGTGGTTCGGATGTGGTGGCCGACGGGTCCGGTGACGGGCGGCCCACAGCGCATCACCGTGGAGGCGGCCGACGACGCATCTGCTCGTGACGTGGTGCGCGGAATCTCCACGACGGTGCTTCGCCGGCTGGACATCGCAGCGGCCATGAACGCGGCCAAGATGGCTCCCGAGGCTCAGCGCACCCTGGAGGACGTAACTCGGAAGCTCGACGAGTCCGGGGAGGCCGCAGGAGCGCTGCTGGCCGACGAGGGTGTCTCGGAGCGTTACTTGGCCATGCTCGCGGCGACGTACAAGGGCATGGCCGACACCGGGGCTCCTGCGCCCGTTCCCTGGCTGGCTCGGTTGATCGACCGACGCCCGGAGACGATCAAGGACCACCTCAAGAAGGCCCGCCGGGACGGCTACCTGAGCACGCTGGCAGGCAAAGCCGGAGGCGATCTGACGGAGAAGGCCAAGGCGGTGCTGGATTCGATGGCCAGCGCAGCGAGCTAGTCGGCCTGCCGCCCGCCCAACTTCACATTTCCTTTCGCAGCCCCCGAGGCCCCTCGGGGGCTGTTCTGTTTCGGAGGACCATTGACCAAGCTGATGACCGTTGACGACGTGGCCGAATATCTGAGGAAGCCCCGCTCGTGGGTGTACGACAACTGGCGACGCGAGGCGCTGCCGTTCAAGAAGGTGGGGCAGGCACTCCGGTGCCGTCCCGCCGACTTGGAGAAGTGGATCGACTGTCAGGCCAGTTGATTGGAGAGCATCACCTCGTGGGCCCAGGTCAGCCGGAGGGCCACGAGGGCAACGAGAGTGACGTCGGCCACTTCTGCCCCAGCCGGTGTCCGTTTCCCGCCCTCCGGACACCGACATTTATATCGAGGGGGTTTCTCTATATAGAGCTATCCCCTCCCCCCCTCAAGGGGACTTCTTATTTGATCTCCCGCTCTACATACTCCCGGAGTGCTCTTGAATCTCTACGACCCGGTTCGCGGTAAGTCTCGTCGAAAGGATCTTGGCCTGTCGGTCCCGCAGTTGGCTGCTCTGTGCGGGGTTTCGTCCATGGCGGTCTACAAGTACGAGAGCGGTGAGCTGCGACCCAGTTTTCTGACCTTCATCAAGCTGGCTCACCATCTGCGCATCAGCGTTGCCTCGCTCGTGGAGCAGGCCGGGCCGCTGTGCCAGGCGAAGGACGCTGACGGCTGGAACGTGCTCGTCAAGGCCATCTACGCCGCCGAGGCACTGCGGCACCGGGAGCAGGGCACAGGGCGAATCCTGATGACGAAGGCTGACGCCCGAGCCGCAGCCGAGGCCGACCGCGCCGGCATCTGCTCCGGGGCCGCACAGGGCCTCTGATGAGCTGGAAAGCCACTCGACATGGTGAGTGGCGATACGAGTACGCCATCCGCTGCGACGTCTGCGGACTCACCAAGGGCGTGGACTCGTACAGCGTGGCCCATCGAGCCTTCCACTGCGGGCGCCCGGCACAGGTTCAGCGCCCCGAATACATCCGTTTCCTCGATTAGGAGTCATCCATAGTTACTCTGCACGATGCCGTTCAGGACAACGATTTCGCCATCAGCCACATCGTGGCTTCTGGTGCCCTCAGCCTCCTCCGGGGCGCTACTGGCCTAGCCAACACCGTCCACCGCGACGCACAGGAGGAATTCCGGGGTGGCGTGGGCGATAAGGTCCGCATCCGCCGCCCGGAGATCCTTGAGGCGAAGAACTTCGCCGGGTCCGTCAACGCGATGGCCAAGCCGATCAAGGAAAACACGGTCGAGCTGGAGATCACGGACCAGCCGCTCGTAGCCACGGACCTCACCGACCGCGAGATGCGGTTCAGTATCGCCGACTTCGAGACCCAGGTGACCGGCCCGCAGGCCGCCGGTGTCGCCGACTACCTCGAACAGCACATAGCCAACACGATCAGCGCCAGGAGCGCCGCCAACGCGCTCGGCCTGATCACCATGGACCCGAAGAACCCGCGCATGGCGATCATCGACGCCATGACCTACCTGGACAAGGCCCGGGTCTCTGGTACCCGGTATCTGGCCGTTGACCCGGACGTGAAGAACGCTCTGATGAAGGACGACAACTTCAGCCAGGTCAGCCAGGCCGGCACAGCCGAGTCCCTGCGCGGCGGCGTCATCGGCTCCGCGTACGGCTTCGTGGTCGTCTTCTCCCCGTACATGAAGGGCGCCGTGGCCTACGTCGAATCGGCCTTCGCCATGGCCGTCTGCCAGCCGGTCGCAGTCCGCGGGACGTTCTCCTCGGGCGGCTCTGACCGGGGCTATGCGATGCGTTGGCTCCTGGACTTCAATGGCGACACTCTTAAGCAGAGGTCCGTCATGGACTGCTATGTCGGCTCGACTGTCTTGGACGAACGGCGCTCTGTGGGACTGGCCCTTAAGTCTGTCTAGCTATAGGCAGGGCGAGGCATGCGTTCGCCATTTCCCGGGAGTGTGCCTCGCCCCTTCGGGCTAGTTCAACGATGCATGAGCGCTCATCACATGCCAGGCTCCCTTGCAGAGCAGAGCGCCCCCGACGAGATCACCGGGAGGGATGGTGGAGGCCCAACGCAATGCCAGAGCCCGAGCGGGTTTGTCCAAGAAACAGCGGGGCAAACAAGGGGTGCGACATGTCGAGGTTCGCAATGTACTTGGTGAGAGTATTCAAGCGGGGCGGTTTGATCGCGAACTGCTGACTCGGGTGATGGTGAAAATCCTTGACAGTGCTGGCGAGTGTCAGCGGGCAGAGCCGTACAAGCCGCTGTACCCGGTACTTGATGATGTCGGGTTGCGTTATTGCTGCACTCACAAACCCCGCCACT
This sequence comes from Streptomyces cinnamoneus, assembly GCF_002939475.1. Classification (NCBI taxonomy): domain Bacteria; kingdom Bacillati; phylum Actinomycetota; class Actinomycetes; order Kitasatosporales; family Streptomycetaceae; genus Streptomyces; species Streptomyces cinnamoneus. The sequence goes on from NZ_PKFQ01000001.1 coordinate 2,765,191, forward strand.
GTTCCGAGTATTTGAGCAAGTGAACGCCGTCGTCGCAGCTCTCGTCGCGCTCGCTGGAGTCGGACTTGCATGGCTTCATTTCTATGGCCCTTGGTGGAGTCCCTGGGCAATCGTTCTTGTAATTGCCGGCCTGGGGTTTTTTCTTTTCTGGAAAGGGCGCCGCATACTGCGAGGAAATCCAGTCCTGGGTAGGAGGCTGATGGAGTGGATTTTCCTTCCGAAAGCAGCGGTAGCCGTCGCTGGATCTGCCGGCATCATTATATTTGGCGCCTTGGTGGCGACGAAAGAAAGCATGAGTGACGAGACGAAGGCACTGATTGGCGCCCTTAGTGCCGCAGTGGCCACTTTCCTCGCAGCTGCTCTCATCGAGAAAGTTAAGACATTCGACAAGTCGTGGGTGGGAGATGAGATCAAGAAATCCTTCGAAGTCGCTTTCAAGGATGTATTCAAGGTAGGCAGTGAAGGGCGAGACGCCGTATACAGCGGGCTTGGGGGGGATTGGAGCCGAGCCAATCGGCGAGAACGTGCAAAGACTGTTGACGAGGCGCTCAAGGATCCGGCCCAGCTGAAGTGATATCTGATGCCCGTAATGAGTGGCGTATCGGTGTCCTGTGTGCGTTTTTCGGACGCGAACTTCGAAAAAGTTAGTGAAGTCACCAGCGGGCGTTCCGGCGCACTCGATTTCCCTCCTTACTGGCTCGATTGGCCGTTTTTGCATCGCATCGTAGCGCATGTCGATCGGATAGTTCGGGCCGTCGGGGGCCGTTCGATCAAATGTCGAATTTTTCATACCCGTACACGGTGGAAGGATGGTGCCCGCGGCGGGCCCTATTCTTTTCCTAATGGGCATTACTCCCACTCTCTTGGTAATTGAAGTAATGGTCTAGAAATCTCTACGTTACCGTTCCGTGATAGTGGGCGGGCAGGATGTTGATCAGTGCTGCAACAGTGAATGCGGCGGCCGTCAGAGCATCGCTCCGGCCACTCACTGAGACTTCACCTGCCAGCCCGAATCAAAGGATTCCCGCGCCATGCGTAAGACCGTTCTCGTTCCCGTGCGCAAGAGCTACTGCGACGCTCACATAGCGAAGGACGGGACCGAGGTAGAGGCGACGGCATCGCTGTCTCTCGGGTCTCACACGTGGGATCTGTGCCTGGAACACGACGTCGTGTTCGGCCGGTATCTGACGGACGCTCTGGGGGTGCCTGCTGAAGCTCCGGCCACATCGGTGGTCACGGGGCAGGGCGACGCCGATAGCAGGGGCCTGACCCATGCTGTTGAGGGTCACGTCCCGGATAGTGGGGGTCTGACCCCCACTATGAGTGTGAGTGCACAGGACGAGCCGGAGAACGACGACGATCCGGGCGAGGTTGAGCATGACGAGCCGGAGCGTCCGTCTGTGATGGTCAGTGGTGACGTGCCCGGGTACTTGATCGATGAGGCACGGGAAGCGGTGCGTAACTGTGGCTACGACGTGGTGGGGCGTGCTGATGACTCCACTGTGTTGATCATCTGTGGTGAGGGTGCGGAGCGGAACGCCACGAAGCTTGCCGACGCCAGGGAACGCGATCTGCCCTGCATGGACGCGACCGTACCGGGCCGGTTCAAGTCCGCCGTTCGGGCGGGTGAGTTCACGGGAGGTGACCCGCTCCCTGAGCCGGTGAAGGTCGGCCGGTCGGGGCTGAGCGAGCGGGAGCGGAACCGGTTGGTTCGTTCGTGGGCCCGGGAGAACGGCTACAAGGTGCCCGACAAGGGCCGCATCCCCATGCACGTACGGCACGGCTACGAACTGAGCCACAAGACCACGCCCGACGGGGAAGCGGTAGCAGCCTGAACGCCGCGCCCCACAGTGGCGGGCGCTCCGTGCGCCCGCCCTCCCCGGCCGTCCCACCTTCAACTCTCACTCTTGGACTTTGAGGAAGCATGAGCACCCCGGTTCTCTACGGCCCGATCGGCCGCGCCGTCCGCAAGATCGCCCCGTACCTCGAAACGGACGCCCTCGGGGTGTACGTCGCCGCCCTGTCGATGTGGTCGGCCGCGATCGGCGGCACGGTCAAGGTGTCATCCCGGGGCCACGCCCGTCCCGTGCTGGTGTGGTCCGCCCTGGTAGCCGGAACAGGCAGGGGCAAGGGAACTGCTCTCCGGGCCGCTCTTCACGTCCTCGACAAGCCGTTGGGCCGCTTCGTGGCGACACACACCACGTCCGGGATCACCTCTGGCGCGAGCATGGTGCATCACCTGTGGGAGCAGCAGGAGGCCACGGCCGAGACGGAGCACGGCAGGGACGTCCGGACTCTGGTGGTCGAGGAGGAGTGGACGGAGGTGTTGAAGCGGGTCAAGCGTGACCCGTCGTTCACCACGAAGCTCCGGGCCGCGTGGGACGGGGCGACGCTCCGCAACACCACCAAGGAAGAAGCCCAGGAAGTACGCGACCCCGCCATGGTCCTGCACTCCCACATCACGCCGTCCGACTGGGCGAAGTACGTGGGCGAATCCGAAGCGGCGGGCGGCTCGTACAACCGCATCCTCCCCTTCTTGCTCGGCTCAGTGCCGATGCTCGACGACGACCGCATGACCCTGCCGACAGTGGACGGCTTCGAACTGTCCGACGCCTACGCCTGGGCCACCGCCCGCCCCCGCGTGATCACCCTTTCCGAGGACGCCCGGCCACTGTGGCGGATCGTGCGCCGCTACGCCCGCATCCTGGGCGAGACCCTGCCCGAGGCTCAGGTCGTGTTCATCGAGCGAACCGCCGAACAAACCCTTCGGGTCGCGGCCTGTCTCGCAGCCTCCGAGTGCTCCGAGAGCATCACGGACGACATACTGTTCGCCGCTTTCACCCTCGTACGCCGTTCCGTCCAGGACGCTGTCCGGATCACCAAGGGCGCCACCATGCCGAAGGCGAAGCGCCAGTCGCTCAGCCTCGCCGACAAGGTCCGGGCACGGATCGAGACACACGGCGGGCGGGCAACGTCCTCTCAGATCCTCCCGTACGTCGGAGCGACGGCCGCTGAGGTGAAGGCACTGCCAGGAATCGTCGTCACCGTCGACCGGTCCGGGAAGACGGGCCGCCCGGCCACCGTCTTCACACTCCGCAGTGACAGAGCCGATTACGTGGGCCCTCAGCCGGCGACTCCGGAGCGCCACGTGAACCGCGCCACGGTCGTCCACCTGGACGCCTACCGCCCGGCACTCGTGCAGGCCCCGAAGCCTGCGCCCGAACCGAAGTGCTTGGAACCGCTCGCGGACAACCCCTTCCGAGCACTCCTCTAACCAACTAAAGAAACGCCCCGGCCATCATGGCCGGGGCGTTCTTGGTTTGCTTCGGCTCAGCTCACCACAGCGCGAGCGATCAAGGTCCCGATGTGGTCAGGCTCAGGGGCGTCGAGAACCTGCGCTTCTGCCTTCTCGAATCCGGCCTGTAGAAGGAGGTTTTCCCACTTCCGGGGCGTGTAGCTGTACCGGTACGTGTACATGGCTTTGCCCGCGAACCCGCCCTTGTACATGCCCTGGGGGCCGTACGCGCCTGGGATGGCAGGAGGCTGTGAGAAGACGAGGACGCCTCCGGGGTTCAGCCGCTCGGCGACCAACGGGAACAGCTTGACCGGGTCCGTGAACCAGACGGCCCCGAAGATCGAATAGACGGCGTCGTACGTCTCCGTGCTGCTGCGCAGGTGCTCCAGCACCTCACCGCAGACGAACCGCGCTCCCAGCGGGCCCCAGCGCTCCGTGGTGTTCGCGGTCATGACTGGCGAGAGATCGAGGCCGGTCGCCTTCACCCCCTGCCGCGCGAGGTGAGCCAGCGCCCTCCCGGTCCCGCAGCCGATCTCCAGAACACTCGCCGGGGTGCCGAGCAGTTCCGTGCCGGGCCCGTGGTCGGCGTACTGCGTCCAGCGGAACACAGGCTCGGCGTCGAACACGTCGCCCTTGGTGCTCTCGGCGTACGTGTCCCACAGCTCGCGCTCAACATCGATGTTGTGCTGTGCAGGCAAGGGGTTTCCTCTGTCTCTGTGAAGGGGACGCGGCACTGCCCCCACCCTCGGAGCGGAGGGCAGGGGCAGGCACTCTAGTGCTGGCTCAGTGGCTGTCGGGGACCTTGTTGTCACACGGCGAGCAGTCGGAGGCATCCACCGACCACAGCTCGTCATCGACGTCGAAACCGTTCCGCCGGATGATCTCCGCCGTGCGCATCACTGTGCCGTCCCGGCGGCGTTCGATCAGCGGCGCGTGGTGCTTGTACTTCCCGGCGTTGTACTCGTCGCACAGAGCGAAGTACAGGGGCGTGTCGAGTATGAGCTGGTGAACCCCGATGTCCACCGTGTACCCGACGCCCATGTCCACGCCGGGGTTCTCCATGGCTGTGATCAGATAGGCGATGCCCTGTCCGAGGATGCGTTCGGCGAGACTTCGGACGGCCACGCTGTCACGTAGCAACAGGCGAACTTCCCGCTCCCACAGGTCATCCACCCCCACATCGGCGACCAGGTGCGGTACCCGTTCCTGCACTGTGTTGAGGACGATGCGCGGATCACGGGTCCGCGTCTGGAGTGCTGTTGCCACCATGTTCCCTTTCTCTCGACGGAGCGGGGTGGTGCGCTGGATCCCGCCGGGCCGCCGGCTCGTCATGCCGACGGCCGAGCGGGAGGCTTGGGAGGACACCGGAGCGGCCATGTCGCCAGAGGGTCTTTACGGCTCCTGCGACCGTCGTACCGACTCGGCGTAGACCAAGGTGTTCGCGATCTTCTTGGCGGTGGGCAGCGGGACACTCCCCAGGAAGACGGACGGCTCGCCACTGAGCGAGGCACGTCCGGTCAGCTGAGGCCACGAGTCCGGGTCACCCACCTTGATGCCCATCGTCTTGAGCACTTGCCCGAGCATGAAGGCGACGTCGTCGGCCTTCTTCTTCCCTTCCAAGAAGGCGTCGGCTTGCTGTGCAGCTGCTCCGATATCCGTGGTCATGAGGAGACGCTAGGGACCAACAGACTGCGATAGCCACGATCTTGCGATTTCTTGCGCAGTTTCACCCGAGGGCTTCGATGGCCGCAGTGATCAGTGCTTGGGCACGTGGGCCGTACACAGCCATACCGGACAGCTCGTGGAACGCCTTGGCGTAGTCGGCGATCTCACGTGGTTGCACCACGTTGATCTTGGCGGTCAGGTTCTCGACCGCGACCCGCCGGTCATCGAACAAATAAAACGCTTCCAGCGGCCACACCTTCCGCTGACCTGCGGAGGGGATCACCCCCAGCGAGACGGACGCCAGCGGCATCAGTGAGAGAAGGTGCCTGAGCTGCCCGGCCATCGTCTCCGTGTCGCCGATCTGGCTCCGGAGAACCCATTCTTCGATCAGGACGGCGAACCGGTGTCCGCCTTCGTATATGAGACGACTCCGAGCCATCCGGGCCGGTACGGCTGCGGCGACATCGTCGGGGGTCTCATGGAAGTCGGTCATCGACCGCATGAGGGCCGTGGCGTAAGCGGGGGTCTGGAAAAAGCCCGGGATGACGTTGGAGACATAGATCCGGAACAGTGAGGTCTCTTCATAGCCGCTGATCAGTCGCTCTTGTGCTTGCCGCAACCCCGTGCGGTGGCGCCTGCGCCACTCGACATACATGGAGTCGGCTGCTCTGGCGGTGGCGATCAGGTCGGCTGCTTGATTCTCTGTCCCGCAGGCTGCGCACCACGCGCGGATATCGGCGTCGGTGGGCGTGGCCTTGCCGCTCTGGATGCGGCTCGTCTTGGCAGCGTTCCACCCACATCGGACGGACAGCTCTTGGCCGGTAATGCCAGCGTCCTTACGGATCTCCACCAACCGGTCAGCAAGAGCCTTCCTTGCTGCCGCGACGCTGGACGAGGGGGAGGGCGATGACATGGGCTGGCAGTCCGTTGGTGGCGGGTGTCAGACCTTGAACTCCTCGTGCGGGATGCCACGCTCCCACACCGCTTCGAATGCCGATGAACAGAGCTGGACCACGGCCGGGTCCTCGGTCATCTCGAACCGGGGGTCGGCCCAGTCCCCATCACCGGTGAAGAGGTTGAACCGAACAAGGCGATCGTCAAAGAGCCAGAAGTCGGCTGCGGGCACCGCGATGCCGAGCGCCTTCCGCCGGGGCAGCCAGCGGACCTGCTCGCCCACGGCGACGTTGACGGCGGTGGTGGCGTGCTCGTACCGGATGTACTCGCTCACCGGCTCGGAGACGATGCGCGCACGTCGCATGACCACGCCCCGGACGACGGTCTCACGTACCAGCGACACCCAGCGGGACCAGCCCTCGGACTCCGGGTCGAGGTCTACTTCACCGGTCCGCTTCCACTGGTCGAACTCCTCGGCTTCGCCAGCGACGCCGTAGCTGTCACGCATCTCCAGATGGACTGCTGTCCTCCGCGCGCTCCGGAGCAGCGTCGGAAAGTCCGGCACGTTCTGCGGCATCGCACGCCTTCCTCAAGATCGGCACCATCCGTAGCGGCAGGGAGATCACCGACTCGTGCGCCGGAATCCCCACAGCATGTCCGGGTACCCACTCGGTGCTGTCGACCTCCTCCGTGAGGGCGTCGTCAGCGGTCACGCCTTGGATGATGATCCTCTGCTGCTCGTGGTGCACCCAGACCGTGGCGGACCCCTCCTCCTTCGTCTCAGGGTCCATCCCCATGAAATCTAGTGGCATGGCGATCTCCTGTGTCCACCGGCTTGCGCTCGATTGCATGACCATCAGCCCGGCGGTGGCGGTACGTCAAGGGTGCGTGCGTGGCGCTGGAGGGCTCCCCGCAGGCCCGGCCCACGGATGAAGCTGCCTTGGAGCACTGACGACGGCATGGGCGGTCGGCGTCATACTGGGGAAATCCTGGGGAGGCTCCCTCTGAAGGGGGCATCTGCGCAGGTCAAGCGCTTGTTGTGCGTGAAGCACGCAGATCTACGAGGGCACGAACCAGGTCCAGCGCATCGTCATGGCGCGCAACCTGCCGTAACCCCGCACCCCTCAGGGAACGGCCCCCGGCGCTCGCCCGGGGGCCGTTCGCCGTCTTCCGGTGGCGGGCCGCCGCCGGGCGGGTGCAAGGTGGTCGCGGGGGCGTCCGTACCGCCAGGGAGGCTCGTGTCATGCCCGAGGTAACCAAACCGTACGTCCCCGGTACGCCCTGCTGGGTGGACCTCGTGGTCCCCGACCAGCGCGAGGCCCTCGACTTCTACCGGGACCTCTTCGGCTGGCAGGGCGAGCCCGGGCCCCCGGAGACCGGCGGGTACGCGGTCTGCGCACTGAACGGCAAGGCCGTGGCCGGGATCATGACCTCGATGGCCCAGGAGGGCGGCTCCAAGCCCCCGCCGGCGTGGACGACGTATCTGGCCGTCGCCGACGCGGACGCGGCGGTGGCCGCGGTCAACGCCAACGGCGGCACGCCGCTGACCGACGTGATGGACGTCCTCACGCTCGGCCGGATGGCCGTCGTGGCCGACTCCACGGGCGCGGTGTTCGGGCTGTGGCAGGCCGGCGACTTCTTCGGCGCGCAGGTCGTCAACGAGCCCGGCTCGGTGGTGTGGAACGAGCTCAACACCGCCGATCCCGGGACGGCCGGTTCCTTCTACTCGGCGGCCCTGGGCCTGACGCACAGTCCCATGGAGGAGCTGCCCGGCTACTCCGCCCTCAAGGCGAACGGCCGGGTGGTCGGCGGCATGCAGAGCCTGGAGAAGTCCCCGCCCGGCTCGCCCTCGCACTGGCTGACGTACTTCTGCGTCGACGACACCGACGGCACGGTCGACGCGCTGACGAAGGCCGGCGGGTCGGTCCTCAAGCCGCCCTTCGACATGGTCGCGGGCCGGATGGCCGTGGTGCAGGACCCCCAGGGCGCGGTCTTCGCCCTCATCGACGCGACCGGGCCGTCCCCCGAGGCCGGCTGATCCGGCCCGGGGAACGGCCCCGGCGGCGCGTCGCCCGCGACGGTCTCACTCGCCGGCGGTGACCTTCTCGTCCTTCTTCAGCTGCTCGAAGAGCTGCTTGGCCTTCGCGGTGTCCCACTTCACGGCCACGCCGTCGCCGCGCGTGGGGAGGTTGGGGTTGGAGATGGGGACGGTCAGCTGCTGCCCGTCGCCTCCCGTGACGCCCTTCATCGCCCAGAACATCGACGCCAGGTCCCACAGCTCCATGTCCTTGTCGACGATGAGCGTGTCCAGGCCGGAGCCGATGACGGGGTAGAGGCGGAAGGGGTTGAGGATCGTGGCGGGCGAGGCCGCCTGCTTGGCGAGGGTGTTCAGGAACTTCTGCTGGTTGCGCATCCGGCCGAGGTCCTGGTCGGCCTCCTGGTGGCGCTGGCGCACGAAGGCCAGCGACTGGGCGCCGTTCAGCTCCTGGCAGCCGGCCTTGAAGTCCGCGCCCGAGTCGCGGTCCTGCAGCGGCTTGTCCAGGCACATCTCCACACCGCCGAGCGCGTCGACCAGGTTGCGGAAGCCGCCGAACCCGATCTCCGCGTAGTGGTCGATACGCAGGCCGGTGTTGAACTCGATGGTCTGCGCGAGCAGCTCGGGGCCGCCGTCCGCGTACGCCTGGTTCAGCTTGTGCGTGGCGGCGGGGAACTTCTTGCCGGACTTCTTGCCCGTGAAGGCGGGGATGGTGACGTAGGAGTCACGCGGCAGGCTCAGCATCGTGGTGCCGTTGTCACCCGTGTGCACGATCATCATCGAGTCGGTGCGCTTGCCGTCCGCCGAGCCGGTGTGCAGGTCCTTCTTGTCCTGGTCGGACAGGCCCTCACGGCTGTCGGAACCGACGATCAGGTAGTTGGTGCCCTCCCCCGCCGGCGGGCGCTCCTGGAGCTGTCCCAGGTCGACCTCGCGGCGCATCTTGCCGTCGGCCCAGAAGTACGTGCCGACGGAGACGGCCAGCACGGTGACGACGAAGGCGATCGCCCCGATCTTGATCCGCTTGCCCCAGTCCGGGGTGCCGGTGCGGGGGGACCGGCCGCCGCCGCGCAGCCCGCCGCCGGGACCGTCCGGGCCGCCGGGGCCGCCGGGACCCTGGGGGTGCCCGCTGCCGCGGCCGTAGACCTGGCCGGTGTTGTAGCCGTCGTCGGGGGCCGCCGCCTGGGGCGGGGGGCCGGGGTGCCGGTCCGGGGAGTCGTAGCCCTGGGGCGGCCGGTACTGCTGGGGCGGGGCGGGGCGCTGGACGTGGGGCATCGCACGGACGCCCTCCGGCCGGGCGCCGGTGCTGCCGCGCCCGTACCGCTCGCGGCGGTCTTCGGTCCGCCCATCGGGCCAATCGTTCATGGGACCGAGTGTGCCCCGTGGGCCAGCCGGCTCACAGGGCTCGGGCGGGATCGGGGCAGTGCTGTTGCAGAGCTGATGCAAATCGGCCCCCACACGCCCGCCCGCATACAGTGGGGGGCATGACCACTCAGGACCGGAGCCCGGAGGCGATAGCCGGCAAGCCGACGTCGGCTTCCCGTACGACCCTCTCCCACATCATGACCGGCAGCGACACCAACCTGCTGGGCACCGTCCACGGCGGCGTGATCATGAAGCTGGTGGACGACGTCGCCGGCGCCGTGGCCGGCCGGCACTCCGGCGGCCCGGCGGTCACGGCCTCCATGGACGAGATGGCCTTTCTGGAGCCCGTCCGGGTGGGCGACCTCGTTCATGTGAAGGCCCAGGTCAACTGGACCGGGCGGTCCTCCATGGAGGTCGGCGTGCGGGTGCTCGCCGAGCGGTGGAACGAGTCGACGCCCGCCGTCCAGGTCGGCAGCGCCTACCTCGTCTTCGCCGCCGTCGACGAGCACGGCAAGCCCCGGCGCGTACCGCAGGTGCTCCCGGAGACCGAGAAGGACCGCCAGCGCTACCAGGAGGCGATGATCCGGCGCACCCACCGGCTCGCCCGCCGTCGCGCGATCATGGAGCTGCGCGAGAAGCGGACGCCCGAGGGCCTGGAGGACTGAGGCCCGTGGCGGCCGGGGGCGTCCCGGCCGTCCCGGCGCTCAGCCGTCGAGCTCGTCGATCGTGGCGATCGACGGCCCCCGCCGTGCGGACAGCTCGCCGGCCACGTCCTCCGCGGCCCTCAGCACCCGGACCGCGTTCTGCCAGGTCAGCTTGGCGAGGTCGGAGTCGGACCAGCCCCGGCGGAGCAGCTCCGCGATGAGGTTCGGGTAGCCGGAGACGTCGGAGAGGCCCTCCGGGGTGAAGGCCGTGCCGTCGTAGTCGCCGCCGAGGCCGACGTGGTCGACGCCGGCGACCTCGCGCATGTGGTCGAGGTGGTCGGCGACCGTCGCGACGGTGGCCCGGGGGCGGGGGTTCGCCGCCTCGAAGGCGCGGTGGACGGCCATGCCGACGGCGGTGGTGTCCAGCGGGTGCAGCCCGTTGGCCCGCATGTTCTCGTCCGCGGCCCGCGTCCACGCGATGGCCTCGGGCAGGATGAACTTCGGTACGAACGTGGCCATGGCCACGCCCCCGCCCGCGGCGAGCCGTGCGAGCACGTCGTCGGGGATGTTGCGCGGGTGGTCGCAGACCGCGCGCGCGGAGGAGTGCGAGAAGATCACCGGCGCCTCGCTGACCCGCAGCGCGTCCCGCATCGTGTCGGCGGAGACGTGCGAGAGGTCGACCAGCATGCCGACGCGGTTCATCTCGCGGACGACCTCTTCGCCGAAGCGCGTCAGGCCGCCCGCGGCCGGCTCGTCGGTCGCCGAGTCCGCCCACGGGATGTTGTCGTTGTGGGTGAGCGTCATGTAGCGGACGCCCAGCCGGTGCAGGGCCCGCAGCGTGGCCAGGGAGCAGTTGATGCTGTGGCCGCCCTCGGCGCCCATGAGGGAGGCGATGCGGCCCTCGGCGCGCGCGGCCTCCATGTCGTCGGCGGTGAAGGCGAGCCGCAGGTCCGCGGGGTAGCGCTCGGCCAGCCGCCGCACGACGTCGATCTGCTCCAGCGTGGCGCTGACCGCGTCGTCGCCCGCCAGGTCGCTGCGGACGTAGACGGACCAGAACTGGGCGCCCACCCCGCCTTCGCGCAGCCGGGGCAGGTCGGTGTGCAGGTCGGCGCTCTGGTCGGTGGCGATGTCGCGCTTGCCGAGGTCGTAGCGGACCTGCTCGCGCAGGGCCCAGGGGAGGTCGTTGTGCCCGTCGACGACGGGGTGGGCGGCGAGCAGCTCGCGGGCGCGGACCAGGTGGTCCGCCCTCACCGCGCTCACTTCCCGAACCCGAAGCCGGTGGCGCCCTCGGTGCGGGCGCGCAGCCGCTTGCCCTTCTCGGTGGCCTGCTGGTTCAGCTCGTCCTGGAAGCCGCGCATCCGCTCCAGGAGGTCACCGTCGTGGGCGGCGAGCATCCGGACGGCCAGGAGCCCGGCGTTGCGGGCGCCGGCGACGGAGACGGTGGCGACCGGCACCCCGGCGGGCATCTGCACGATGGACAGCAGGGAGTCCATGCCGTCCAGGTACTTCAGCGGTACGGGCACCCCGATGACCGGCAGCGGGGTCACGGAGGCCAGCATGCCGGGCAGGTGGGCGGCGCCGCCCGCGCCCGCGATGATCGCCTTGAGGCCCCGGCCGGCGGCCTGCTCCCCGTACGCGACCATCTCGCGCGGCATCCGGTGCGCGGAGACGACGTCGACCTCGTAGGGGATCTCGAACTCGTCGAGGGCTTTCGCGGCGGCTTCCATGACGGGCCAGTCCGAATCGGAGCCCATGACGATGCCGACGACGGGGGAACCAGTCATTCCGTGATCGTTCCTCGCAGGTATCCGGCGGCGTGGGCGGCGCGCTCGCGCACGTCCGCCAGGTCGTCGCCGTAGGTGTTGACGTGTCCGACCTTGCGGCCGGGCTTGACGTCCTTGCCGTACATATGGATCTTCAGGCCCGGGTCGCGCGCCATGCAATGCAGATACGCGGAATACATGTCGGGGTAGTCACCGCCGAGCACGTTGGCCATCACGGTCCACTTGGCGCGCGGCCGGGGGTCGCCCAGCGGCAGGTCGAGCACGGCCCGGACGTGGTTGGCGAACTGCGAGGTGATCGCGCCGTCCTGGGTCCAGTGGCCGGAGTTGTGGGGACGCATCGCCAGCTCGTTGACGAGCACCCGGCCGTCGCGGGTCTCGAACAGCTCCACGGCGAGGTGGCCGACCACGCCCAGCTCCTTGGCCACCTTGAGCGCGAGCTGCTGGGCGTGCGCGGACAGTTCCTCGGAGAGGTCCGGCGCCGGGGCGATGACCGTGTCGCAGACGCCGTCGACCTGGATCGACTCCACGACGGGGTACGAGACGGCCTGGCCGTGCGGGGAGCGGACGACGTTGGCGGCGAGCTCGCGGACGAAGTCGACCTTCTCCTCCGCGAGGACGGGCACACCCGCCCGGAAGGGCTCGGCCGCCTCCGTCGCGTCGCGTACGACCCACACCCCCTTGCCGTCGTAGCCACCGCGCACCGTCTTCAGGACAACCGGAAAGCCGTCCCCTTCTTCCGCGAACCGCACCACGTCGGCGGGGTCCGCGACGATCCGGTGCCGGGGGCAGGGCACCCCGATCTCCTGGAGTTTCGCCCGCATGACGCCCTTGTCCTGGGCGTGCACCAACGCGTCGGGCCCAGGCCGGACGGGAACGCCGTCCGCCTCCAGGGCCCGGAGGTGCTCGGTGGGTACGTGCTCGTGATCGAAGGTGATCACATCGCAGCCTTGTGCGAAAGCACGAAGGGTGTCCAGGTCGCGGTAGTCGCCGATGACGACGTCGCTCACCACCTGGGCCGCCGAGTCCTGCGGGGTATCGCTGAGCAGTTTGAACCTGATGCCGAGGGGGATGCCCGCCTCGTGGGTCATACGGGCGAGCTGGCCGCCGCCGACCATGCCGACTACCGGGAACGTCACGCCCCCAGGGTATCCGCACATGCGAACCACTCGTACCGGCCTGGATGATCCTCCAAGGATTCGGGCCCTGGCCGGAAGGCGCCGGTGGGCTGCCGGACGATGACCGAAAAGCGCGCGTCAACCGGCGGTTAACGGACTCTCCCGGTCACAGCCGGAGAGCGCTGGTTAGCATGAACACCATGACTCAACGGCGCACAGTGCGTTCCCGGCTGGAGCGGCTGGCCCGCGAAATCGCGAAATTCGGCGCCGTCGGCGCCATCGGATTCGTGGTCAACTTCATCGTCTTCAACCTCTGCCGGCACGAGTTCCACCTCGCCGTCGTCCGCTCGGGCGTCATCGCGACGGCCGTCGCGATCGCCACCAACTACGTCGGCAACCGCTACTGGACCTACCGCGACACCGACAAGAGCAAGCGCAGCCGTGAGCTGCCCCTCTTCCTCCTGTTCAGCGGCGTCGGGCTCGTGATCGAGAACGGCATCCTGGCGCTCTCGTACTACGGCCTCGGCTTCACGTCGCCGCTGGCGAGCAACATCGCGAAGAACGTCGTCGGCCTCGGGCTCGGCACGGTCTTCCGGTTCTGGTCCTACAGAACCTGGGTGTTCCGGGCGATGCCGGTCCGCGACGCCGTGGAGACTGCCGAATCGTTCCTGGCCGACGCCGACGCCGGGACGGAGTCCGAGGCCCCGGCCGAGGCCCCGCACCAGCGCGTCGACGCCGGGAAGTAGGACGCCCGCGCGCACGCCCCGCCCACCCGTCGTCTCCTCACCGTCGTCTCCCCGCAGCCGTCCCTCCGGCGTCTACTCGCAGCCGTCGGCTCCCCGGCTCAGGAAGAGCGCGAAGACCGGCGGGTGCTGTTGCAGCAGCTCCAGCCGCCCGCCGTCCGCCTCCGCCAGGTCCCGCGCGACCGCCAGCCCCAGGCCCGTCGAGTTGCGGCCGCTGACCGTGCGCTCGAAGACCCGCGAACCGAGGTCGACGGGCACGCCGGGTCCTTCGTCCGAGACCTCGACGACGGCCTGGTTGCCGGTCACCCTCGTCCGCAGCGCGACCGTGCCGTCGCCGTGCATCAGCGAGTTCTCGATCAGCGTCGCCAGCACCTGGGACACCGCTCCCGGCGTCCCCACCGCCCGCAGCCCCTGCTTGCCGGAGCGGACCAGGGCGCGGCCACCGCTGCGGGTGGCCGGCCGCCACTCCTCGATCTGCTGCTTGATGACCTCGTCGAGGTCGAACGTGACCGCGGAGCCGGTCTGCGGGTCACGGGAGTTGGTCAGCAGCCGCTGGACGACGTCGGTGAGCCGCTCCACCTGCGTGAGAGCGATCGTCGCCTCCTCCTTGACCGTCTCCGGGTCGTCGGTGAGCGTGATCTCCTCCAGCCGCATCGACAGCGCGGTCAGCGGCGTGCGCAGCTGGTGCGAGGCGTCGGCGGCCAGCCGCCGCTCCGCCGTCAGCATCCGGGCGATCCGCTCGGCGCTGCCGTCCAGCACGTCGGCGACCCGGTCCAGCTCGGGCACGCCGTAGCGGCGGTGGCGCGGGCGCGGGTCGCCGGAGCCCAGCCGCTCGGCGGTCTCGGCGAGGTCGGTGAGGGGCGCGGTGAGCCGGTTGGCCTGCCGCACGGCGAGGAACACGGCGGCGATCACGGCCAGCAGGGCCACCGCGAGGATCACCAGGAGGGTGCGGCCGACCTCACGGCTGACCGTGGAGCGGGACTCCTCGACCATGACGGTCTCGCCCTGCTCGCCCTTCTGCGTCGCGGTGATGACGCCGCCCGTCGGGCGGTCGCCGATCTCGATGGGCTGCCGGCCGGGGATGTCGATGCGGGCGTACCGCTCGGGGGTGATCTGCTCGCGCAGCACCCCGGACTCCACCCGCTCGCCGCCGACCAGCCGGCTGTCGACGATGCTGACCAGGCGCACGGCCTCGGACTGCACGCTCTCCTGAGCGCTGCTCTCGATGGTCCGCGTCTCGACGATGACGAGCGAGATGCCGAAGACGGCGATCACGACGAGCACGACGGCGAGCGTGGAGTTGATCAGTCGGCGGCGCACGGTGTCCTCCGGGCGGGAGCGGTACGTGAGGTGCGGCCCGGCAGGTCCGGCCCGTGATGCCCCGGGGCGGGGAGGTCAGCTCTTCTCGAAGCGGAAGCCCACGCCGCGCACGGTGGCGATGTACCGGGGGTTGGCGGCGTCGTCGCCGAGCTTCTTGCGCAGCCAGGAGATGTGCATGTCGAGGGTCTTGGTGGAGGACCACCAGGTGGTGTCCCAGACCTCGCGCATCAGCTGGTCGCGGGTGACGACCCGGCCCGCGTCGCGCACCAGCACGCGCAGCAGGTCGAACTCCTTCGCGGTGAGCTGGAGTTCCTCCTCGCCCATCCAGGCGCGGTGCGACTCGACGTCGATGCGGACGCCGTGGGTGGCGGGCGGCTGGTGGTGGGTCTCGGCGGCGCCGCGCCGCAGCAGGGCCCGTACCCGGGCGAGCAGTTCGGCCAGCCGGAAGGGCTTGGTGACGTAGTCGTCGGCGCCGGCGTCCAGGCCGACGACCGTGTCCACCTCGTCGGCGCGAGCCGTGAGCACCAGCACGGGGAAGCCGTGGCCCTCGGTGCGCAGCCGGCGGCAGACCTCCAGACCGTCCATGCCGGGCAGCCCGAGGTCGAGGACGAGCAGGTCCACCCCTCCCTGCAGGCCGGCGTCCAACGCCGTGGGACCGTCTTCGCGCACTTCCACCTCGTACCCTTCGCGGCGCAGCGCGCGTGCGAGCGGCTCCGAGATGGAAGCGTCATCCTCGGCGAGCAGTACTCGGGTCATGGAGAGATGGTAGTCCGCTCGGGCGCACGTCAGAGGTGTAGTGAGGGCTACCTACGGCAACACTTCACCGAAAGTGCTATCACCTACGAATATGTGTGGACGGTTCCCGTCCGGCCTGTGATCCATCTCTCAACACCTTCCATACCCGGGCGGGGTGTGACGTATGGTGACGGGACGTCTGTAGCACTACCGAGGGGCCTTCGGCATCTGAAGACGCCGAGGGTCTCTGTTGTGCGCGGGGCTGGTACCCCAGCCCCGACTCACAGTGATCGACCTGTCGGCCGGGTCCGCCGCGCGAAGATGCGCGGGGGCGTGGATCCCGGTTACGGCCGTCCTGCCGGTTCCCCTTCCGGGGAGCCGAACCCCTCCGGGCGTGGGGGCGGGCGGCGCGGTAGCCGGTGCCGGCCAACCCCCCACCGGGCGCGCACCCGCTCCACCGCGCGTCCCGAACACCCCCTAGGAATGACCATGGCGTCCAGCCTGACGAAGGACGCGGCCGAGCGGGAGAAGACCTCTCCGGCCGTCGGCGGCAAGACCTTCTTCGGCCACCCCCGCGGCCTGGCCCCCCTCTTCATGACGGAGATGTGGGAGCGCTTCAGCTACTACGGCATGCGCGCCCTCCTTGTCATCTACCTGATCGCCGGTGGCCCCGACGCGAAGCCGGGCAGCCAGGGCGGCGGTCTCGGTATGTCCGAGGCCAACGCGGTGGCCATCTACTCCGTCTACGTGGCGATGGTCTACCTGCTCGCCATGCCCGGCGGCTGGTTCGGCGACCGCGTCTGGGGGCCGCGTAAGACGGTCGCCATCGCGGGCGGCGTCATCATGGCCGGCCACCTCTGCCTCGCCCTGCCGGGCCAGGCCGCGTTCTTCGCCGGCCTCGCGCTCGTCGCGATCGGCTCCGGCCTGCTGAAGTCCAACATCTCCACGATGGTCGGCCACCTCTACGACGGCCCGAAGGACCCGCGCCGCGACGGTGGCTTCACGATCTTCTACATGGGCGTCAACACCGGCGCCTTCGCCGCCCCGCTGGTCATCGGTACGGTCGGCCAGGAGGTCAACTGGCACCTGGGCTTCGCGCTTGCCGCGATGGGCATGGGCATCGGCCTGGCGTGCTTCCTGTTCGGCAGCCGTCACCTGTCGCCGGTCAGCAGCACCGTCCCCTCGCCGCTGCCGAAGGACGAGCGCAACGTGTTGCTGCGCAAGGCGGCGATCTGGCTCGGCGTCGCGGCGGTCTTCTACGGCGTCGTGGGCGGCACCGGGCACTTCACCCTGAACTGGGCGGTCATCCCGATCACCATCCTGGGCCTGATCATCCCGATCACCGTCCTGTTCCGCATCAAGCGGGACAAGGAGCTCTCGGACACCGAGCAGACCAAGGTCAGCGGCTACATCTGGTTCTTCGTCGCCGCCGCCGTGTTCTGGATGATCTTCGACCAGGCGGGCTCGACCATGTCGACCTTCGCCGAGAAGAAGACCACGGACAACGTCTTCGGCCTGCACTTCCCGTCCTCGTGGTTCCAGTCGGTCAACCCCCTGTGGGTCATGGCCCTGGCCCCGGTCTTCGCCTCCGTGTGGCTGGCGCTGGCCCGCCGCCGGAAGGAGCCGACCACCACGGTCAAGTTCTCGCTGGCCATGATCGCCATCGGTGTCTCCTTCGTCGTCTTCGCCTCCGCCATGGGCCTGGCCTCGGACGGCGCGAAGGTCAGCCCGGCCTGGCTGCTGGGCATCTACATGGTCCAGACGATGGGTGAGCTGTGCCTCTCCCCGGTGGGCCTGTCGCTGACCACGAAGATGGCGCCGCAGAAGTACGCCAGCCAGATGCTCGGCGTCTGGTTCCTGGCCGTGACCGCCGGTGACTGCGTCACCGGTCTGCTCTCGACGGCCGGCGTGGACCTCAACGGCGTGGGCGTGATCCTCGGCGAGGCGGCCATCGCGGTGGCCGCGGGCACCGCGATCTGGGTGTCCCGCAAGAAGGTCGAGGGCCTGATGGGCGACGTCCACTGACGTCGCTCCCCACCTCACGACGGTGCCCCCGGTGCTCCCGCGCCGGGGGCACCGTCGTTCTCCGGGGGCACCGTGCCGGGCCGGAACCACGGCAGGCCCGGGCCGGCCTCCTCCGTCGTGGCCGTCCCGGCCGGAGCGGCCGGCCGCGGACGGACCCGGTCCACCACGGCCATCCCGGCGCGGAAGACCGCGAGCGGCACCACCACGCACAGCAGCACCCAGAAGACGGTCACGCCCCAGGGGCGGCTCACGTCCCACGGCTGCTCGACGAGCACCTCGTCGCCGTATCCGAGCGAGACCAGGTAGTCCCCGTACGCCCCGGCCGCCAGCTCGACGTCCAGCGAGACGCGCTCCTTGCCCCCGGCGGCGACCGTGCCGCGCCACCGGTGCTCCTCCCAGGAGGGCGCCAGGACGCCGCGTGAGGTGCCCAGCCGGAAGACCGGGTCCCTCGCCGGGACCGGGCCGAGATTGGCGACGGTGACCACGAGCCGGCGCCGGGGCGGCGCCCCGAACCACGTCAGCAGCCCACTGGAGCCCTCCAGGCGGGCCTCCAGGGCGCTGAGCCGCTCACCGTCCCGCTGGGGCGGAAGGGGAGCCTCCGGATGGCCCTGGACGCCGAGAGGGGCGTCGGCGGCCGCCGGCTCGCCCGTGACGGTCGCCACGTGCACGACGCACGGGCAGGGCTTGGGCGGCGCGGCGACCGGGACCGTGGTGGCGAAGGTGCCGTCCGCGGTGGTGGTGACGGTGCGGCCGTCGGCGTTGGCGCACGCGTTGGTGCCGCCGATCATGTTCTGACCGCAGACGAGGAGCGTCAGCAGGGCCCGGGGCCGCCAGCCCTCGCCCGTGACCCTGGCGGTGCCGCCCTTGGGCGCCGCGGCGGGGGCGACGGTGGCGACGGGCGCCGCCCGGGCCGCGGGGGCCGCCGCGGCCGGGCTCGCGGGCGCGGTCAGGGTGAGCAGGGCCGCGGCCGTGAGGGCCGCCGGCCACCTCCGCCCGGCGGCCCTCACGACCGTGCCCGGCGGCGTCGCAGGAGCCGGACCGCCAGCGCCGCGACGGCGAGGCCGCCCGCCCCGGCGAGGACCGGCGGCAGCCAGGGCAGCGGGGCGTAGGTGGCGGACGCCGCGGCGCGGGTGCCGTCGGGGGCCGTGGCCGTGACGCCGATCCTGACGCGGTCCAGCCGCGGCGCGTCCGGCCACCGCTCCGTGAGCCGTACGCGCGCGCCGGGCGGCAGCTCGGCCGGTGCCGTGCGGGGCGCTGTGCGCAGGACCTCGCCGAAGAGGCCCTCGCCGCGGATGGCCAGCCGCGGCGCCAGCGTCGTGTTGCCCCGGTTGACCAGCGCGTAGTGGATCTCGGTGCCGCGCCCCGCGCCGGTGACCCGCAGGTGTTCCACCGAGAGCGCGGAAAGAGCCGGCCCGCTGACCCGGACCGCCACCGGCACCCGGACCTCGCGGC
This sequence comes from Streptomyces cinnamoneus, assembly GCF_002939475.1. Lineage (NCBI taxonomy): Bacteria > Bacillati > Actinomycetota > Actinomycetes > Kitasatosporales > Streptomycetaceae > Streptomyces > Streptomyces cinnamoneus. Next base: position 2,784,260 of record NZ_PKFQ01000001.1, read on the forward strand.
CCGGCGCGGTGGCCACGACGGCGGCGAGGTGGGCGCCGGGGGGCTGGCCGGCCGGGACGGCCACGGTCAGCGGCACGTCCGCACGCGTGCGGGGCGGCACGCTCACCCGGGGCGCCGCCAGCGAGATCCACGGGCCGGTGGCGCGCAGCTCGACCGTCTGCGGCCGTTCGCCGGGGTTGACGACGGAGAGCCTGTCCTCGGACACCGTGCCCGGCGCGCCCTCCACGTAGAAGGACGCGCGGCCTCCTGCCGCCGGGGCCCCGCCGTCGCCCGCCCGCCGGGCGTCCGCGGTGCCGGCGGCGGGCGCGGCCGTCCAGGGCCCGGTGCCGGCCGCGCGCGCCGGGGCGGGCGGGCCGAGCAGCGCGAGGGCGACGGAGACGGCGGCGAGCGCGGGGGTACGGGCGCGGGCGACGGGGGGCGGACGAAGCGTCATCGGCGGCTCCCGGGGCGTAGGGGCTGCGGGTCAGCCGGCGGTGCGGCGGCGCCGGGTGAGCCAGAGGGTGCCGGCGACTCCGGTGAGGAAGACGGTGCCGCCGAGGGTGCCGAGGGCCAGAGCGGAGTCGCTGGGGCCGGTCTGGGGCAGCTGGCCGCCGCCAGTGGAGCCGCCCGTGGCGGCGGTGCCGGCCGTCCCCGCGGACGCCCCGCCGGTGGAGCCGCCGCTCGTGCCGGCCGTGGAGCCCCCCGTGGAACCGGCCGTCGAGCCGCCGGTGGTGCCGCTCGTGCTGCCGCCCGTCGTACCGCCCGTCGTGCCGCCCGGTGCCTTGACGTCGAGGGTGAGGGACGGCTTGGGGTTGTTGGACGGCTCGCAGGTGGTCGTCGTGCCCAGCGCCATGATGGTGAGCGTGGAGGCGGTGAAGGTCACCTGCCCGCTCTTCTTCGGCGTGTACGTGCCCGACAAGTCGCTGATCTTGATGGGGGTGTTGGCGGGGATCGGCTGGTCGTTGGCCGGTCCGGCGACGGCGACGTTGCCGGAGTCCGCGCCGCCGAGCTTGATCACGGCACTCGGCTTCATCGCGCCCTTGCCCAGCTCGACCGGGCTGGAGGAGACGCCCTTCTGGAAGGACATGGTGAGCTTGTAGGCGTTCCCGTCGGCGACGGCCTTGATGTCGATGGGCGACACGGCGCTCTTGTCCCCGATCGGGGTCTTGCACTGGTAGTTGACGTCGACGGTCTCGGCGTGCGCCACGGGGGCGGCCAGTGCGATCGCACCACCGGCGAGCGCCGCCGTGACCGCGAGGGCGCCGCCGCGGCGCACGGGGTGACGTGGTGTGTGGGACACCTGGGGTTCCCCTCTCGTCCGGTGCCGACAGCCGCAGACAACTGACGGCACATCAGATCGGACGCCGAAGGTACGCCCGGGACCGCCACGAGGGAAGACAAAGAACACGCCGCCGTGGCACGGGCCACGCCGGCGGACCACGAACGCGTGAGGGCCGCTAGGACGGGGCGGCCAGCTCCGCCCAGACCGTCTTGCCGGTCTCGCCCTCGCGGCGCTGGACCCCCCAGTCGAGGCACAGCCGCTGGACGATGAACATGCCGTGACCGCCCGGCCGCCCGGCGCGGTGCGGGGTGCGCGGGGCGGGTGTGCCGGCGCCGAGGTCGGAGACCTCCAGCCGCAGCGTCTTGCCCGCCTGGCTCACCCGCAGTTCCTCGGGGCCGTCGGCGTGCAGGCAGGCGTTGGTGACCAGCTCGGAGACGACCAGCAGGACGTCCTCGGCGGCCGCCCTGTGGTCGGCGGTGGCGGCCGGCAGCCAGCCCCAGTCCCGCAGGGCCTGCCGGGTGAAGTCGCGGGAGAGCGGCACGGCGCCGCTGACCCCGACGAGACGCAGCCGACGGGCCTGCCCGCCCCCGGCCGGCGGCAGGCCGGCCGAGGCGCCGCCCTCCACCTCCGGACCGGGGCCGTCCGGCGGGGGGCACGCCCGGGTGGTGCTCATCAGCGCTTCACCTCACCGATTCACCGGTTCGAACACGAACAATTTCAACGGATTCAGCTGACTCCTGCCCGGCGAAACCGTGAGAACACCCACGAACTCGACAGGGTGCCTGTGACACAGGCAACGGAGACCCTACGGCGGCTCAGTCGGCGAGGGCCGAATCGAGCGTGTCGTGCACGGTGAAGACGGCTCCGGCCCCCGTGATCTCGAAGACCCGGGCGACGACGGGCGTCATGGCGGCGAGGTGGATCGCACCGCCCGCCGCCTCGGCCTTGAGCCGGGCACCGAGCAGCACGTTCAGCCCCGTGGAGTCGCAGAAGTCGAGCCCGGAGCAGTCCACGACCACCCGGGCGTCCCCTTCGCGGACGCAGCCCTCGAGGGGCTCGCGCAGCAACTCCGCCGTATGGTGATCCAGCTCACCCGTCGGTGACACGACCGAGCTCACTCCATGGCGTCGGACCTCCACTTGCAGCCGGCCCCTGCTGGCGTTGCCGACCATCTCGCGATCCATCCGCTCCCCTTCGTGCCTTCGTGGTGTGCCCGCGCGGCAGGCAAAACCCTACGCCTTCTTCACGCTTCTCCGGAAGCCAAACTTCCGCCATATACGGACAGAGTGGGGCATACATCACTTGCCAGCGGATGGTAAAGACCGGTAGGGCTAGAGGGACACATCCACCACCGACGGCTTTGGAGGCGCCGCAAACCGCAGCAAAAGGGTCACGGCATCGGCAGCCATACGCCGAGAATGATGGAGGAGACCATGTCACCCCGGCTCGACGAAAAGCATTCCCCGATCTCTCCGCACGAATCGGAGGCCCGGGAAACGGCCTCGTCGGCGATCCCGCCCGAGCACGACGCACCCGGCCTCGCCGGGCTCCCGGAGATCCCCCCGTACGACGAGGTGGGACCGGTCGACGCGCGTGCGCTGTCCAAGACACTCTTCGCCCGCCTCTCCTCGCTTGAGGAGGGCACCCATGAATACGCGTACGTCCGCAACACCCTCGTCGAACTGAACCTCGCCCTGGTCAAGTTCGCCGCCTCCCGGTTCCGCACCCGCAGCGAGCCGATGGAAGACATCATCCAGGTGGGCACCATCGGCCTGATCAAGGCCATCGACCGCTTCGAGCTCAGCCGCGGCGTCGAGTTCCCCACCTTCGCGATGCCGACGATCATCGGCGAGATCAAGCGCTTCTTCCGCGACACCAGCTGGTCGGTGCGGGTCCCCCGCCGCCTCCAGGAGCTCCGCCTCGACCTGGCCAAGGCCGGTGACGAGCTGGCCCAGCGGCTCGACCGCTCCCCCACCGTCGCCGAACTGGCCCAGCGCCTCGGCATCACGGAGGAAGAGGTCGTCGAGGGCATGGCCGCGAGCAACGCCTACACGGCCAGCTCGCTGGACGCCCAGGCCGAGGAGGACGACACCGAGGGCTCGCTCTCCGACCGCATCGGCTACGAGGACCACGGTCTTGAGGGCATCGAGTACGTGGAGTCCCTCAAGCCGCTGATCGCCGAACTCCCCTCGCGGGACCGCCGGATACTCTCCCTGCGGTTCGTGGCGAACATGACCCAGTCGGAGATCGGTGAGGAGCTGGGCATCTCCCAGATGCACGTCTCCCGTCTGCTGTCCCGCACGCTGGTGCGCCTGCGCAGAGGTCTGCTGACCGAGGAGTGACACCGGACGGCCCAGGCGGGCCGGCCACACTGTGTGCCGCACGGGACGTCCCGTGCGGCACAGTGGCATGCGCGGGCGCGGCACGGCGTGACCGCCCGCGGCGGCCGACGGCCGCGGGCAGCGCCGCCATCACCCCCGCCTCTCCTGGAGTTCGGCGACGTGCCGGTCAGGGCGGCGGGCGACGCGGCCTCGTGAGCCCCGGCCCGGCCTTGAGCGGCCCGCCGCCGTCTCAGCCCTGGTGGCGTACGCCCGCGCGCCAGACCGCGGAGACCAGCGGCACGCCCGGCCGGTAGGCGAGGTGGACGTGGCTCGGGGCGTCCAGCAGGACGAGGTCCGCGCGGGCGCCGGGGGCGAGGCGGCCGATGTCGGTGCGGCGCAGGGCCGCGGCGCCGCCCGCCGTGGCGGACCAGACGGCCTCGTCGGGGGTCATGCCCATGTCCCGCACCGCCAGCGCCACGCAGAACGGCATGGAACTGGTGAAGGACGAGCCCGGGTTGCAGTCCGTGGAGAGGGCGACCGTCACGCCCGCGTCGAGCAGCCTGCGGGCGTCCGGCCACCGGGCGCGGGTGGAGAACTCGGCGCCGGGCAGGAGCGTGGCCACGGTGGTGCCCTGGGCGAGGGCGTCCACGTCGGCGTCGGTGAGGTGGGTGCAGTGGTCCGCGGAGGCCGCGCCCACCTCGACCGCCAGCTGGACGCCGGGGCCGTGGCCCAGCTGGTTGGCGTGGACGCGCGGGATCAGACCGCGCCGCTCGCCCGCTTTCAGGACGGCCCGGGCCTGGTCGCCGTCGAAGGCGCCCTTCTCGCAGAACACGTCGACCCAACGGGCGTGCGGGGCACACGCGTCGAGCATCTCGCCGGTGACGAGGCCGACGTAGCCGGCGGGGTCGTCGGCGAACTCGGGGGCGACCACGTGCGCGCCGAGGTAGGTGACCTCGTCGGTGTGGGCGGCCGCGATGCGCAGGGCCCGGGACTCGTCACGGGTGGTCAGGCCGTAGCCGGACTTGGTCTCCAAGGTGGTGGTGCCCTGGCGCAGGGCCTCGCCGAGGTAGCGCAGGAGGTTGGCCTCCAGCTGCTCGTCCGTCGCCGCGCGGGTCGCCGCCACGGTGGTGCGGATGCCGCCCGCGCTGTAGCTCTGCCCGGACATGCGGGCGTTGAACTCGGCGGTGCGGTCGCCGGCGAAGACGAGGTGGGAGTGGGAGTCGACGAAGCCGGGCAGCGCCGCCCGGCCCGCCGCGTCGACGGCGTTGTCAGTGGCGGGTGCTTTGCTTGACGCACCGATCCAGGCGACGCGGTCGCCGTCGATGACGACGGCCGCGTCCTGGACCAGGCCGAGGGGGCCATCGCCGAGGGAGGGGTCGTTGGTGACGAGACTGCTGATGTTGGTGATCGCCGTGCTCATGCTCTCTCCGGTCCTCGGCGTCAGCCGCGCAGGGCGGCGATGGAGTCGGCCAGGGCCCCGGGCACGTCGGGCACCAGCTGGTGCGCCCCGTCGCGCACGACGTGCCGGCCCGCCACCACCGTGTGGCGGACGTCCTGGCCCGTCGCGGCGAATACGGCCGTCTCGGCGCCCAGCCGGGCCGGCGGTCCCGCGGTTCGGACGGAGTCCAGCGCGACCGTCGTGAAGTCGGCGAGCGCGCCCGCCTCGATGCGGCCCGCCTCCGCCCAGCCGAGCGAGGCGTGGCCGTCGGCGGTGGCGGCGCGCAGCAGGGCGGCCGCCGTCCAGTGGCCCCGGGTGCGGGTGCGCAGGCGCTCGTCGAGCTCCAGCGCGCGTGCCTCTTCGAGCAGGTCGATCACGGCGTGGCTGTCGCTGCCGAGCGAGAGGGGGCTGCCGGCCCGCTGGAGGCGGGCGGCGGGCCCGATGCCGTCGGCGAGGTCCCGTTCCGTGGTGGGGCACATGCAGATCGTCGAGCCGGCGTCGCCGAGCAGGCGGATGTCGTCGTCGGTCAGGTGCGTGGCGTGCACGGCGGAGGTGCGGGGGCCGAGCACGCCGTGGTCGGCGAGGAGCCGGGTGGGGGTGCAGCCGTGCGCGGCCAGGCAGGCGTCGTTCTCGGCGGTCTGCTCGGAGAGGTGGACGTGCAGGGGCGCTTCGCGGTCCTTCGCCCAGTCGGCGACGGTCGCCAGCTGGTCGGCGGGCACGGCGCGCACGGAGTGCACGGCGGCTCCGATCCGGGCGTGGTCCGCCGGGGTCAGCGCGGCGGCGCGCTCGGCCCAGGCGTCGGCGGTGCCGTCGGAGAAGCGCTGCTGGTGGCGGTTGGGGGGCTCGCCGAAGCCGGCGGAGAGGTAGGCGGTGTCGAGGAGGGTGATGCGGATGCCGGCTTCCGCGGCGGCCGCGATCAGGGCCTCGCCCATGGCGTTGGGGTTGGCGTAGGGCGTGCCGCCGGGGGCGTGGTGGAGGTAGTGGAACTCCCCCACGCAGGTGATGCCGGCGAGGGCCATCTCGGCGTAGGTGGCGCGGGCGAGGGCGAAGTAGCTGTCCGGTGTGAGCGCCCCGGCGACGCCGTACATCACGTCGCGCCAGGTCCAGAAGGTGCCGCTGCCTTCCTGGGTGCGGGCCCGCAGGGCGCGGTGGAAGGCGTGGCTGTGGGCGTTGGCCAGGCCCGGCAGGGTGAGCCCGCGCAGGCTCACCGCGCCGGGCGGCGGGGCCGTCACCGCGGTGCGCACCGCGGTGATCCGGCCGTCCGCCACGTCGACGGCCACGCCCGACTCGACGACGGGGTCGAGCCAGGCGTGCTCGGCCCAGTAGGTCGTCACCTGCACGACAGGCCCTCCAGTACGTCGGCGAGTGCGGTCACCCCGGCCAGGCAGTCGTCCTCGGTCGCCGTCTCGGCGGGCGAGTGGGAGACGCCGGTGGGGTTCCGTACGAACAGCATGGCGGTGGGGATCACGCCCGACAAAATCCCCGCGTCGTGTCCGGCGCCCGTGGGCAGGACGGGGACGTCGCCGAGCAGTTTCGCCAGTTCGTCGCGCAGGTCGTGGGCGAACTCCACGACGGGCGTGAAGGACTCCCGGGTGACCTCGACCCGCACGCCGTCGCGGGTGCCGCGCTCGACGGCGGCCTCCTCGACGGCGGCGACGACGGCCGCCAGGGTCTCCTCGTCGGCGGCGCGCGAGTCCAGCCAGCCGCGGACGAGGGAGGCGATGGCGTTGACGCCGTTCGGCTCGACGCCGACCTTCCCGAAGGTGGCCAGGGCGCCGGCGAGGCGGGCCTTCTTGCGGGCCGCCAGCACGGTGTTGGCGTAGGTCAGCATCGGGTCGCGGCGGTCCTCGATGCGGGTGGTGCCGGCGTGGTTGGCCTCGCCGTGGAAGTCGAACCGCCAGCGGCCGTGCGGCCAGATCGCGGAGGCGACGCCCACGGCGTGCGTGGTGTCGGCGAGGGCGCGGCCCTGCTCGACGTGGAGCTCGACGAAGGCGCCGACGCGGGCGAGGCGTTCGGGGTCGGGGCCGATGGTCTCCGGGTCGTGACCGGCCCGTTCCATGGCCTGGGCGAGGGAGATCCCCTCGGCGTCCCGCAGGGCGTGGGCCTTCTCCCGCGTGAGCTGCCCGGCGGCCAGCCGGGAGCCGACGCAGGCGAGGCCGAAGCGTGCGCCCTCCTCGTCGCCGAAGTTGACGATGGCGAGGGGGCGGCCGGGCCGGGCGCCGCGCGCCCGCAGCTCGTCCAGCGCGGCGAAGGACGACACGACGCCCAGGGGGCCGTCGAAGGCCCCGCCGTCGGGCACGGAGTCGAGGTGCGAGCCGGTGACGACGGCGTCCCCGGCCTCCGGGTCGCCGAGCCAGGCCCACTGGTTGCCGTTGCGGTCGAGTTCGTAGGTCAGGCCGCGGTCGACGGCCTGCGCCTTGAACCACTCGCGGCAGTCGGCGTCGGCGCCGGTCCAGGCGAAGCGGCGGTATCCGCCGGTGGCCGCGTTGCGGCCGACGGGCCGGAGGTCGGCCCACATCTCGTGGAAGGACCGGGTCGCGGGCGGTCGTCCCGCCGGGGCGACGGGGGCGCCTCCCCTGCTGTTCGGGGCCGCGTCCGGCGCCGGCCGGCCGCCCTCACCGTGGGCACCCGCTTCGGGTGTGGCCCGGTGGCCGGACCGCACCGACCCGTCCCGCCCCGCGGGACGCTCGCCCACGACGTCGCTCACGCCTGCTCCCGCATCGGGATGCGGACGTCGCGCTCGGCGGCGACCGACTCGGCGATGTCGTAGCCCGCGTCGACGTGGCGGATGACGCCCATGCCCGGGTCGTTCGTCAGGACGCGGCGGATCTTCTCCCCGGCCAGCGCCGTGCCGTCGGCCACCGTGACCTGTCCGGCGTGGATCGAGCGGCCCATGCCGACGCCGCCGCCGTGGTGGAGGGAGACCCACGAGGCGCCCGAGGCGACGTTGACCATCGCGTTGAGCAGCGGCCAGTCCGCGATCGCGTCGGAGCCGTCGAGCATGGCCTCCGTCTCGCGGTAGGGGGAGGCGACGGAGCCGCAGTCGAGGTGGTCGCGGCCGATGACCACGGGGGCGGACAGTTCCCCGCTCGCCACCATGTCGTTGAAGCGCTCGCCCGCGCGGTCGCGCTCGCCGTAGCCCAGCCAGCAGATGCGCGCCGGCAGGCCCTGGAAGTGCACCCGCTCGCCGGCCATCTTGATCCAGCGGGCGAGGGACTCGTTCTCCGGGAAGAGGTCGAGGATCGCGCGGTCGGTGGCCGCGATGTCCTTGGGGTCGCCGGACAGGGCGGCCCAGCGGAAGGGGCCCTTGCCCTCGCAGAAGAGGGGCCGGATGTAGGCGGGTACGAAGCCGGGGAAGGCGAACGCCCGGTCGTAGCCGGCCAGCTGCGCCTCGCCGCGGATGGAGTTGCCGTAGTCGAAGACCTCGGCGCCGGCGTCCTGGAAGCCGACCATGGCCTCGACGTGCTTGGCCATCGACTCGCGCGCCCGCGTCGTGAAGTCGGCGGGGTTCTCGGCCGCGTAGGTGGCCATGTCGTCGAAGGAGACGCCGAGCGGCAGGTAGGCCAGCGGGTCGTGGGCGGAGGTCTGGTCCGTCACGATGTCGATGGGGGCGTTCATGGCGAGGAGCTGCGGGACGAGCTCGGCGGCGTTGCCGAGGACGCCGATGGACAGCGGGCGGCGGGCGTCGCGGGCCTCGACGGCCAGCTGGAGCGCGTGGTCGAGCGAGTCGGCCTTCACGTCCAGGTAGCGGTGCTCGATGCGGCGCTCGATGGCGCGGGGGTCGCAGTCGATGCAGAGGGCGACGCCGTCGTTCATGGTGACGGCGAGCGGCTGGGCGCCGCCCATGCCGCCGAGGCCGGCGGTCAGGGTGATCGTCCCGGCGAGGGTGCCGCCGAACTTCTTCGCCGCCACGGCCGCGAAGGTCTCGTAGGTGCCCTGGAGGATGCCCTGGGTGCCGATGTAGATCCAGGAGCCTGCCGTCATCTGGCCGTACATGGTGAGGCCGAGGGCCTCCAGGCGGCGGAACTCCTCCCAGTTGGCCCAGTCGCCCACGAGGTTGGAGTTGGCGATGAGGACGCGGGGTGCCCACTCGTGGGTCTGCATCACGCCGACGGGGCGGCCGGACTGGACGAGCATGGTCTCGTCCTGCTTGAGCGTCTGGAGCGTGCGGACCATGGCGTCGAAGGAGCGCCAGTCGCGGGCGGCCTTGCCCGTGCCGCCGTAGACGACGAGCTTGTCGGGGTGTTCGGCGACCTCGGGGTCGAGGTTGTTCTGCAGCATCCGCAGCGCGGCTTCCTGCTGCCATCCCCGGGTGCTCAGCTCGGTGCCTCGCGGCGCTCGGACGGGTCGCGCTCCTGACATGGGCCCTGCCTCCCTGGCTCTGAATAGAACACTGCACAGTTTGAGGCGGTGAATAGGGCTAGTCAACAGGCGGTCGTCGGGAAGAGTCGTCCGCCAGGCCCGCGAGGTCCGCGAGCCGGACCGGGTGGCCCAGCGGACGCCGGTCGAGGGCGTCCGCCTCGGCGAGCGGGTGCCCGAGCAGCCCCGCCGCCAGGTCCGCCACGGCGCGCCCGCACATCCGCCCCTGGCACGCGCCGAGCCCGGCGCCGCACGCCAGGCCCAGGGCCCGCGCCCCGTCCGCACCGCGCCCGACGACGGCCTCGCGCAGCTGCCCGTACGTCACCTCCTCGCAGCGGCACACGACCGTGTCCTCGCGGAGCCAGGTCCGCCAGCCGTCGCCCACGGGATACGTCGCGGCGAGCGCCGCCGCGAAACGGCGCCCGGCGCGGGCGCGCGCCTCGGCGGCCATCGTGCGCGCCGGATCGGCGGGCCTGCCGGTCAGGTCCGCGGCGGCCGTGAGTCCCGCGAGCTCCCCCTCCGCGGCGGCCGCCGCCGCGCCCCCGCTTCCCGTCAGGTCGCCGGCCGCGTAGACGCGGCGCACGGAGGTCTGCTGGCGCGGCCCCACCAGGACCCGGCCGTCACGGACCGCGCAGCCGGCCGCGAGGGCCAGTTCCAGCTGGGGCAGGAAGCCGTGGCCCACGCACAGGGCGTCCACCGGCTCCACGACCCGCTCGGTGCCGTCGACGATCCGCCAGCGGGCGTCCACCCGGGCCACGGTGACCGCTTCGAGGCGGTCGCCGCCGTGCGCGGCGACGACCGCGCGGCGGGTGCGGTACGCGATGCCGTGCCGGGTCAGTCCGGTGGTGTGGGCGGCGAGTTCGGCGAGCTTGTCCGGGCCCCCGTCGCGCAGCGCCACGACGGGGGACCGCAGCCAGGAGGCGGGCCGCCCGGCCTCGTAGACGCCCACGACCCGGGCCCCGACGCCCAGCAGCGACGCGGCCACCGGCGGCAGGAACGGGCCCGTGCCCGCGACCACGACCCGGCGCCCCACCGCCGTCCGCTGCCCCTTGGCCAGGGCCCGCGCCGCGCCGGCCGAGACGACCCCCGGCAGGTCCCAGCCGGGGAAGGGGAGCACCCGGTCGTGGGTGCCGGTGCACAGGACCAGACCGTCGGCGGCGAGCGCGCGCACCCCACGGCCGGCCGCGTCCGCCGGCCCCTGCTGGAGGAGCACCAGGTGACCGGCGGGCGGCGGGCCCGGTTCCAGGGACCAGACGGTGGCGTGGGGCAGGTGCTCGACGCGCGGGTGCGCGGTGACGGCGCGCTGGAGCGGGTTCGCGCGGTAGTGCCGTCCCGCCGGCGGTGGCTGGAGGTGGTACTGGCCGCCCGCCCGCGCCGCGCTGTCGACGAGCACGACGCGGACGCCGCCGCGCGCCGCCGCGAGCGCCGCGGCGACTCCCGCGGGGCCGGCGCCCACGACCACCAGGCGCGGGGCGGCGCTCACCGGGGCCCCGGGCCGCCGTCGCCCGCTCCCCCGGCGCCCGTTCTCCCGTCGTCCGTTCTCCCGTCGTCCGCTCCGGGTGGGCGCGCGGGCAGCCGCGCGCCGTCCTGCGTCTCGATCCTGTCCCCTTCGCGCAGTTCCCGCAGACAGGCCCGCACGTCCGGGAGGCCGTTGACGACGACCAGGCAGTCGTGGCAGACGCCGGTGCCGCAGAAGAGGCCACGCGGCCGGCCGCCGCGGCGTGTGGTGCGCCAGGAGGGGCGGTCCGCGGTCAGCAGGAGAGCCGCCACGGTCTGGCCCTGCCGGGCCTGGTGGGGCACGCCGTCGACGTACACGGTCAGGGGCATCCGTCCTCCTCTCCGAGGCCGGGGCGGTCCACCCGGTACGGCCTCGGGTCCAGCAGCGGGGGTTCGCCGGTGAAGAGCTGCGCGAGCAGTTCGCCGGTGGCGGCGGCGAGGCCGGCCCCGGCGCCGGCGTGACCGGTCGCGTGCCACAGGCCGGGCCGGCGCGGGTCCTCGCCGATGACGGGGAGCCGGTCGCGGGTGCAGGCGCACAGGCCGTCGTGGACGCGCAGGACGGGCACGTCCGCCAGGGCGGGGAACAACGCCGTCGCCCCGCGCGCCAGCCCGGCGAGCACCTCGGCGCGCGGCACCCCGCCGCGCGGCACCGGCCCCGTCCGCCCGATCAGGACGGGCCCGGCGGGGGACGGACCGACGGAGACCGGGGCGGGCCCCGCGCCGGACACCTGGTGCCGGACGGTGCCCAGCGGCAGCGGCGCGGTGACCAGCGTGGTGGCCGGCCGGGACGGCACGGGCAACGGGACGCGGGCCTGCCGGGCGAGGGCGGCGGCGCCGGTGCCGCAGGCGTTGACGACGGCCACGCAGGGCACCTGGCCCTGGGCGGTCCGCACGCCCACGACCCAGCCGTCGGCGCCGGTCTCCACGCCGAGCACGCCCACGCCGGAGCGGACCTCGCCGCCGCGCGCCCGGACGGCGGCGAGCAGAGCGGTCGCGGCGAGCACCGGCTGCAGGCGGGCGTCCTCGGGGTAGCGCACGGCCGCCCGGACGGCGGGGGTGAGGCGGGGCTCGTACCCGGCGGCCTCTTCGGGCGTGAGATCCACGGCGGTCACCCCTGCCGCACGCTGGGCGGCGGCGAGGTCCCGCAACGCCGTGGCCTCCGCCTCGCGGGTGGCGACGACGAGACCGCCCTGGGGCGCGAACTCGCACGCGGCGCGGGACCCGATCTCCTCGCGCAGGGCGGCGAGCAGGACCGGCCAGCGGCGCAGCGCGGCGCGGGCCAGGGCGAGCCCGGCGCCGGGCGCCTTGTCGGAGACGAGCAGCCGGCCCTCGCCGCGCGCGGTGGTGGCCCCGGCCAGGGGCCCCCGGTCGAGCACGAGCACGCGCACTCCGCGCCGGCTCAGGGCCTCGGCGCACGCGGCACCGATGATCCCGCCGCCGACCACCACGACGTCGACGCCTTCCCGTAGAACGCGCATGCGCCGCACCGCCGTTCTCAGAGACCGCCGCGAAGCTAGCCCCCGCGCGCGCGGCGGTCAACACCGGCGGCCGGGGCGGTCCGGCCCCGTGGCGCGGACCGCCGCCCGGTGGTGGAGTAGGGGCATGGGCGTCGAGGACCGCGGGGACGCGGCGCGGCGGCGGGACGCCGCCGTGCTCCAAGCCGTGCGGCAGGGGGTCGTGGGGGCGGGGCGGCCCGTCGTGGGGCTGCTGGACGTGCGCGGCGTGCGGGAGGCGGCCCGGGGGCTGCGGGAGGCGTTCGCGCGGGCCGGCCCGGGCGGCGCCCGCGCGCTGCACGCCTTCGCGGTGAAGGCCGCGCCCCTCGTGCCGGTGCTGCGGCTGCTCGCCGGGGAGGGGCTCGGTTGCGAGGTCGCCAGCCCCGGGGAGCTGGCCCTGGCCCGGGCCGCCGGCGTGGCGCCCGGCCGCATCGTGCTGGACTCGCCCGCCAAGACCACCGCCGAGCTGCGCGAGGCCCTCGCGCTCGGCATCGCGGTCAACGCCGACAGCCGGGAGGAGCTGGCCCGCCTGGACGCCCTCGTCGCCGCCGTGCCCGCGCCGCCGGACCTTCCCCTCGGGCTGCGCGTCAACCCGCAGGTGGGCGGCGGCAGCATCGGCGCGTTCAGCACCGCCACCGAGACGTCCAAGTTCGGGGTGGCCCTGCGCGATCCGGGGGCGCGTGACTGGCTCGTGCGCGCGTACGCCGAGCGGCCGTGGCTGACCGCGGTGCACGCCCACGTGGGGTCGCAGGGCTGCCCCCTGGAGCTGATGGCCGAGGGCGTGCGCCGGGTCCACGAGCTGGCCCGGGAGATCGACGCCGCGGCCGGCGGGCGGCGGGTCCGGACCCTCGACATCGGCGGTGGCCTGCCGGTCAACTTCGCCTCGGACGAGGTCACGCCCACGCACGACGCGTACGCGCGCGTGCTCGCCGCCGCGGTGCCGGGGCTGTTCGACGGGGCTTACGGGCTGGTGACCGAGTTCGGCCGTTCCCTGCTCGCCAAGAGCGGGATGATCCTGGCCAGGGTGGAGTACGCCAAGAGCGCCGGGGGCCGCCGCATCGCGGTGACGCACGCCGGTGCCCAGGTGGCGGTGCGCACGGTCTTCACCCCCCACGCGTGGCCCCTGCGCGTGGCGGCGTACGACGCCCGGGGGCGGCCCAAGACGTCGCCCGCCGTCGCGCAGGACGTCGCCGGGCCGTGCTGCTTCGCGGGCGACCTGGTCGCGGTGGACCGGCTGCTGCCCCGCCTCGACGCCGGGGACCACGTCGCGTTGCTGGACACCGGCGCGTACTACTTCTCGAACCACTTCGCGTACAACACACTCCCCCGCCCCGGGGTTTACGGCTATGCCGTCGACGAACAGGACGTGGAAGGGCAGGCCGTGCGCTTTGCGACCGTACGGCCGCCGCAGTCGCTTGCCGAGCTGGTCGCCGAGAGCGGCGCCGCGCACGCCGCGGACCTCAGCGCGCTCCGCTGACCGCCGTTCCGCCGGCCTTCGCGGCACCGCCGCGGCGCCTGGCGCCACCGGGCAGGGCGTCACCGGCGGCCAGCCCGGTCGTCAGGTAGCCGCGGACGGACGGGCCCGCGGGGCTGCCCTTCACCCACTCCGGGCGCACCCACAGCAGCGCCCCTTCGCGGCGCTCCAGTCCGCCCAGCCACAGGGCCTTGGCCCACAGCCCCGCGCCCAGCCCGGCCAGGGCGAGCCCGGCGGCCGCCGGCACCAGGAGGGAGGAGGCGAGCGCGACGGGGAAGGCGGCCAGGAGCCACCAGCGGCGGCCGCGCCGCCAGCTCCGCAGGGTCACGGCGCGGTCCTGGAGGAAGACGGCCCGCCCGGCCCGTGACGCCCCGCGTGCCAGCTCCGCGTAGCGCCGCTGGTGGACCCGGAACGCCAAGGCCCCTCCGACGATGAACAGCGCGGCACCCGCCGACACTCCGATCCGGCGTCCGGTGAGCCCCGGCATCAGAACCCCGATGCCCGCACTCAGCAGGCCCAGCCACCACAGCCAGCGCGCCGGCGCCCGTACGATCACAGCGACCCGAGCCAGCGCATACGCCCCGCGCCCCACGTCAGACCTCCTCGTTCCCGCAACTCGCACGCGGCACGTTAACCAACGAATCTGAGTGCGAGCTGAGAAGCGCCCGGCGCGTCCACGGCACCGGGCCGCCACTGAAGTCATACCCGGGTATCACGGAGGAGTTGGCTCCGCTGTATGACGAGTTCAGCCACCCCGGATTCCTATGGTCATCACATCGATCACGGCGGGACCGGAGGAGGTGGCCGACATGGCGGTGCACGAGCGGGGGCTCAGACGGCGGGCGTGGGTCGCGGGCGTGGCGCTGGCCCTGACCGGGCTGCTGAGCGCCTACGCCTCCGGGCACTCCCACCCGGACCCGCGGGAGACCACCCGGTCCGGCACGCACGCGAGCGGAGGCGCGGCCGGCGGCGACGGCCTCACCGGCCCGCGCTCCGTTCACTCCACGAACAGCCCCCGCGCCATCGCCTTCGCGTCGAACTCCTCAAGCCGCGCCTGAGCGTCCGGCAGCGCGTCGCACATCGCCTCCAGCAGCACCCGCCCCAGCAGCATCGGCGCGCACGCCGTGTCGAAGGCGAGGCCCGTGCCGACGGCGGCGGGCAGCAGCAGGTCGCTGTGGCGGGCGACGGGGGCGAAGGTGGAGTCGGCGACCGTAACGACGGTCAGGCCGGCGCTGCGCGCGTACTCCAGGGCCTCGACCACCTCCCGCGGGTGGCGCGGCAGCGCGAAGCACAGCAGTGCGCTCGCGCCGGCCCGTACGGCGGCGTCGACGCGGTCGACGAGCAGCGTCCCGCCCTCGTCGAGCAGCCGCACGTCGGGGTGGACCTTGCGGGCGAAGTAGCTGAAACCCGCCGCCTGGGCGGCCGCCGCGCGCAGTCCGAGGACGGGCAGCGGCCGGGACCCGGCGAGCAGCCGGCCCGCGCGGGCGACGGGCTCGGGGTCGGCCAGCAGGGAGGCCAGGTGCCGGAGATTGTCGATCTCCGCCTGCACGGCCTGCTGGTACTCGTTGGCCGCGCCCTCGCCCGGCGCCTCGGCGGCGGGGACGACGTCACGCAGGTGGCGGCGCAGCGCGGGGTAGCCGTCGAAGCCGAGGGCCACCGCGAAGCGGGTCACCGAGGGCTGGCTGACGCCGGCCAGCTCGGCGAGTTCCACACTGGACAGGAACGGGGCGTCGGCGGCGCGCCGCACCACGCAGTGGGCGATGCGCCGCTGAGTGGGCGTCAGCCTGTGCCCCTCGAAGAGCTTCTGCAGTCGCGCGGTGGCCTCCGGCTCGCCCCCGGTCTCGCTCATCGGCCCTCCTATAAGTCATTCACCCGGCCCGTACCCTGCATGAAATTATGCAGGGTGCGGGACCCAGGCGGGTCACAGCGGCGGCAGGAGCTTCTTCTGCGGCTTGCCCATGGCGTTGCGCGGCAGGGCGTCCATGAAGCGGATGCGCCGCGGCCGCTTGTGCACCGACAGATGGCCGGCCACGAAGTCGATCAGCGCCTGCTCGCCGACCCCGTCGGCCACCACGTAGGCGACGATCTCCTGCCCGAGGTCCTCGTGGGGCACCCCGACGACGGCCGCCTCGCTGACCGCCGGGTGGTCGAGCAGGGCGTTCTCGACCTCGCCCGCGCCGATGCGGTAGCCGCCGGACTTGATGAGGTCGGTGGAGGCGCGGCCGACGATGCGGTGGGTGCCGTCCGCCTCCACGGCCGCGATGTCGCCCGTGCGGAACCAGCCGTCGGCGGTGTACGCGCCGGCCGTCGCCTCCGGGCGGCCCAGGTAGCCGCTGAACAGCGTGGGCCCGGACACCTCCAGCTCCCCGATGCCGCCCTCCTCGCCGGTCTCGACCACCCGGGTGCGCACGCCCGGCAGCGGCAGGCCCACCGAGCCCTGCCGGCGTTCGCCGTCGGCCCGGGTGGAGAGGGTGATCAGGGTCTCGGTCATGCCGTACCGCTCGACGGGCCGCTGGCCCGTGAGCGCCTCCAGGTCCCGGAAGACCGGCGCGGGCAGCGCCGCGCTGCCGGACACCAGCAGCCGGGCCCCGGCGAGCGCCCGCGCGGCGGACGCGTCGCGCACCACCCGCGACCACACGGTCGGCACCCCGAAGTAGAGGCTGCCGCCCGCGGCCGCGTACGCCTCGGGGGTCGGGCGGCCGGTGTGCACCAGGCGGCAGCCGGTGCGCAGCGCGCCCAGCACGCCCAGGACGAGCCCGTGGACGTGGAAGAGCGGCAGCCCGTGCACCAGGGTGTCCTCGGCGGTCCACCGCCAGGCCTCGGCGAGCCCGTCGAGGCCCGCCGCGACGGCGCCGCGCGGGATCAGCGCACCCTTGGGCGCCCCCGTGGTGCCGGAGGTGTAGAGCACGAACGCGGTCGTCCCCGGGTCCGGCTCGGGACCGGACCAGGAAGCCCGCTCCCGTATGTCCACGGGCACCTCCTCGCCGAGCAGCAGCTCGGCGCCGGAGTCGCGCAGGATGTGCTCGCGTTCGGCGGGCCCGGCGTCCGGCGGCAGGGGCACCACGGGCACACCGGCGAGCAGCCCGCCGACGACGGCGACGACCGTCTCCGGCGTCGCCTCGGCCCGCACCGCCACCGAGGAGGCCCCGGCCACCCGGGTCGCCACCGCGGCGGCGGCGCCGAGGAGTTCCTCGCGGCTGAGGGCCCGTCCGGCGACGGTCAGCGCGTCCGGCCGGTCGCCGGCGTCCGGGGCGGTCAGGGCTGACAGCAGGGGCACGGTCACGCTCGTTCCTTCGCTCGTTCCTCGGTTCGCTTCTGCGTCGGCGCGGCGCACGGGCGCGGCCTTCGTCGTCGTCTGCGGCCCGGCAGCCGCGTGTGCGTCGCTCACAGGTCTGCTCCTTTCCACGGGGCCGCCCCCAAGGGGGGCACCCCCTCTGCGGATACGGGTGCTGGCCCCAGCGACGTGGGGCCCCTGTGACCGTATCGTCGCTGCCATGATGGCCCGCGATCCCGAGCTGAAGAAGGACCTCGACGCGACCTTGCAGACGCGCAAGGAGCTGGGGCCCGAGTACGAGTCGGAGCTGCTCGACTCCTTCCTGGAGAAGGTCGAGTACCGCCTGGACGAGAAGGTGGCCGCCACGGCGGACCGCCAGGTGCGCCGGCATCTCGCCGAGCGTCAGATGAGCGTGGCGCGGGGCGGGCGGTCCCCCGCCGGCGCCCCGTCGGGCTCCGGGCCCTTCGCCGAGCGCTTCGGCTTCGCCGCGGTCTCCCTGGTGCTGGCGATCCCGCTCTCCGCCATCGGCGCCGTCAACGCGGGCCTGGCGGGGCTGCTGGTCACCTGGACCGGCATCGTGGGCGTCAACGTCGCCCAGGCGGCCGGCGGCGTCCCCTGGGCGCGCCGGAGCCGCAAGGGGGAGCGCGACGCGGAGGAGAGCTGACGGGGACCGCTGGACCCTGACCGGGACGGCCGGGAAGTGACGGGCTGGGGGGGTGCCGGCCGGGGACTGGTGGGTGCCGGGCCGAGGCCGGCCGGCTTCCCCCAGGGCGGGCGCTCCACCGAGCCCTTCCGGCAGGATCCGCGCGCCGTGGGCCGGCTCCTCGGGCCGGCGCTCCGCGGGGACCGCCGCACCCCGGCACGAAGCCGGGGCCGGGACGGCGGCGGCCCCCACGCCGGGCGCACCGGCATCCGCACGGAGCGGAAGCCGGCACCGCGCCCGGACGGCCGGGTTCCGGGAGCCGCTCCGGAAATTCCGCACCGCCGCGCAGGCCGCACCGGCCGGGAGCGAACCCCCGCACCGGCACACCCCCACTATGACGAGCCCGTGTTAAGCGCACGCTGCGCGCATGTGACACCCGCGTACGTTCCGCGGGCCGGGCGGTGGACGCCCGTTCCACGGGCCCGACGGCGGGCGCCGGCACGCGGTGCCCGCCCCGTCACGCCCTACTTCGCGGCGCTCGTGTCCGCCGCGAGGAACGCCAGCAGGTCCTGACGGCTCACCACACCGGTCGGCTTGCCGTCGACCAGCACGATCGCCGCGTCCGCGTCGCCCAGCACCGCCATCAGGTCGGCCACCGGCTCGCCCGAGCCGACCTGCGGCAGCGGCAGGCTCATGTGCTTCTCCAGCGGGTCGTCCAGCGAGGCGCGCTGCGCGAACAGCGCGTCCAGCAGGTCCCGTTCGACGACCGAGCCGATGACCTCGGCGGCCATCACATCGGGGTGCCCCGCGCCCGGCTTGACGATGGGCATCTGCGAGACGCCGTACTCACGGAGCACCTCGATGGCCTGACCGACCGTCTCCTCGGGGTGCATGTGCACCAGCGAGGGCAGGTCGCCGTCCTTGCGCCGCAGCACGTCGCCCACGCGCGCGGCGTCGCCGGCCTCCTCCAGGAAGCCGTAGTCCGCCATCCACTCGTCGTTGAAGATCTTGCTCAGGTAGCCGCGGCCGCTGTCCGGCAGCAGCACGACGACCACGTCGTCCGGACCGAGCCGCTCCGCCACGCGCAGGGCACTGACGACCGCCATGCCGCAGGAGCCGCCCACGAGCAGGCCCTCCTCCTTGGCGAGGCGGCGGGTCATCTGGAAGGCGTCCTTGTCCGAGACCGCCACGATCTCGTCCGGCACCGAGCCGTCGTAGGCGGTCGGCCAGAAGTCCTCACCGACGCCCTCGATCAGGTACGGGCGGCCGGAGCCGCCGCTGTAGACCGAACCCTCGGGGTCCGAGCCGATGACCTGGACGCGGCCCTCGCTGACCTCCTTGAGGTAGCGGCCCGTACCGCTGATCGTGCCGCCCGTGCCCACGCCCGCCACGAAGTGCGTGATCTTCCCCTCGGTCTGCTCCCACAGCTCGGGGCCGGTCGAGTGGTAGTGCGACAGCGGGTTGTTGGGGTTGCTGTACTGGTCCGGCTTCCAGGCGTTCGGCGTCTCGCGCACCAGCCGGTCGGAGACGTTGTAGTAGGAGTCCGGGTGCTCCGGGTCCACCGCGGTCGGGCAGACGACGACCTCGGCACCGTACGCCCGCAGTACGTTGATCTTGTCCTGGGAGACCTTGTCCGGGCAGACGAAGATGCACTTGTAGCCCTTCTGTTGGGCCACGATCGCCAGACCCACGCCCGTGTTGCCGGACGTCGGCTCCACGATCGTGCCGCCGGGCTTGAGCTCCCCCGACTTCTCCGCCGCCTCCACCATGCGCAGGGCGATGCGGTCCTTCACGGACCCGCCGGGGTTGAAGTACTCGACCTTGGCGAGGACGGTGGCCTGAACGCCTTCGGTCACACTGTTGAGCTTCACCAGCGGGGTGTTGCCAACGAGCTCAATCATCGAATCGTGATACTGCACGGTGATCTCCGCGGTCGGGGGCACTAGCGGTCGTCGCGTGCCCATACCGCCAGCCTAGAACGCGTCCGACCGCACCAATGGCGCGTTGCGAAGGCGGGCGCTCGGGGCAACCTGCTCATAGCGCGCCGTGGCAAGGGCGCGCGGGCTTCGTGAAGCTTTCATGAAGCGTTTGTAAAACGGGTTCCCGGCGCGGAGGAGGCCGTCCGATGTCGATGTCGAGGGCGAGGGTCGCACGGCGGATCGCCGCAGCGGCGGCGTACGGCGGCGGCGGGGCCGGCCTGCTGGGCGGAGCGGCGCTCGGGGTGCTGCTCACCGAGGTGGCGCTGGCCAGGCGGGTCGTCGGCGGGGCCGGCGGCACCCCGCCGCACGCCGACGGGCGCTACGGCTCGGCGTTCGTGCACAGCCTGGGCGCCGAGCCGCTGGTGCTGGGCGTGCTCGGCGACTCCACGGCCGCCGGGCAGGGCGTGCACCGGCCGCGGCAGACGCCCGGGGCCCTGCTCGCGACGGGGCTCGCCGCGGTCGCCGAGCGGCCGGTGGTGCTGCACAACGTGGCGCTGTCCGGCGCGCAGTCGTACGACCTGGAGCGGCAGGTCACCCAGGTCCTGTCCGATCCCGAGCGGGCGCCCGACGTGTGCGTGATCATGATCGGCGCGAACGACGTCACGCACCGGGTGCCGTACGCGCGCTCGGTGCGGCTGCTGTCCGAGGCCGTGCGCAGACTGCGGGACGCCGGGTGCGAGGTCGTGGTGGGCACGTGCCCGGACCTGGGCACGATCGAGCCGGTGTACCAGCCGCTGCGCTGGCTGGCGCGGCGGCTGAGCCGGCAGCTGGCCGCCGCGCAGACGATAGGGGTGCTGGAGGCGGGCGGGCGGACGGTCTCGCTGGGCGACCTGCTGGGCCCGGAGTTCGCGGAGAACCCGCGGGAGCTGTTCGGGCCGGACAACTACCACCCGTCGGCCGAGGGCTACGCGACCGCGGCGATGGCCGTGCTGCCGACGCTGTGCGCGGCGCTGGGGCTGTGGCCGGAGGACGAGGAGCGGCCCGACGCGACGCGGCGGGAGGGCATCCTGCCGGTGGCCCGGGCGGCGGCGGAGGCGGCGTCCGAGGGCGGCACGGAGGTCACGCCCGCGGGGCGGGGGCGGCGCTGGGCGCTGCTCAAGCGCCGGCGGCGGCAGCGGCTGCCGGTGGCGGAGGGGGCGGAGACCGGGGGCGGGCCGGGATCCGGGGCCGGATCGGCGCCCGGGACCGGGGCCGCGTCGGGATCCGCGACCGGGCAGGCGTGGGACGCCGCGCATACCGACGCCGGGCCGTGAGGGGGCCGACGGGCCCTTCTGGGGGCTGGATTGTTCACGGCCCCCGCCCCGCGGGGCCCGCCCGGACAGTCGCCGCAGACAACTCCTTCACGCCCCCTGCCAGGCACCGTCCCACCCCGCCCGTCCCGCCTGTTCCGTGACCGCGGCCGCCCGCCCATAGTGGAAAGAGGCCCGTTTCACAGGTGGGAAGCCGTGACCACCGGCGTACTTGCGGGTAACTTCCCGGAGAGTCCTGCCCACTCGCGCCATTGGAGCCGTGATGCCCGAAGCCGTGATCGTCTCAACCGCCCGCTCCCCCATCGGCCGGGCCTTCAAGGGCTCCCTGAAGGAGCTGCGGCCCGACGACCTCACCGCCACGATCATTCAGGCCGCGCTCGCCAAGGTGCCGGAGCTCGACCCGCGTGAGATCGACGACCTGATGCTCGGCTGCGGCATGCCCGGCGGCGAGCAGGGCCACAACCTGGCCCGCATCGTGGCCGTGCAGATGGGCATGGACCACCTGCCCGCCACCACGATCACCCGCTACTGCGCCTCGTCGCTCCAGACCTCGCGGATGGCGCTGCACGCCATCAAGGCGGGCGAGGGCGACGTCTTCATCTCGGCGGGCGTGGAGATGGTGTCGCGTTCGGTCAACGGCTCCTCGGACGGCATCCCGGGCACCCACAACCCGCTCTTCGCCGATGCGGAGGCCCGTACCGCCGCCCGCGCCGAGAAGGGCGGCGAGGGCTGGCACGACCCGCGCGAGGACGGTCTGGTCCCGGACGCGTACATGGCCATGGGCCAGACCGCCGAGAACCTGGCCCGCCTCAAGGGCGTGACCCGCCAGGAGATGGACGAGTTCGGCGTGCGGTCGCAGAACCTCGCGGAGGAGGCCATCGAGAAGGGCTTCTGGGAGCGCGAGATCACGCCGGTGACGTTGCCGGACGGCACGGTCGTCAGCAAGGACGACGGGCCGCGCGCGGGCGTCACGCTGGAGGGCGTCCAGGGGCTGAAGCCCGCGTTCCGCCCGGACGGCCTGATCACCGCCGCCAACTGCTGCCCCCTCAACGACGGCGCCGCCGCAGTGGTGATCATGTCCGACACCAAGGCGCGCGAGCTGGGCCTGACCCCGCTGGCCCGCATCGTGTCCACGGGCGTCTCGGCCCTGTCGCCCGAGATCATGGGCTACGGGCCGGTCGAGGCCAGCCGGCAGGCCCTCAAGCGGGCCGGTCTGACCGTCGGCGACATCGACCTGGTCGAGATCAACGAGGCCTTCGCCGCGCAGGTCATCCCCTCCTACCGGGACCTGGGGATCGACCTCGACAAGCTCAACGTCAACGGCGGCGCCATCGCCGTCGGCCACCCCTTCGGCATGACCGGTGCCCGCATCACCGGCACCCTCATCAATTCCCTGCAGTTCCACGACAAGCAGTTCGGTCTGGAGACCATGTGCGTGGGTGGGGGCCAGGGGATGGCCATGGTCATCGAGCGGCTGAGCTGAGCCGTAGCGGAGGGTGGGGGTCGCCTGAGGGACGAAGGCGGCACCCGCCCGCAGCGCAGGCGAAGCGCAGCGCGACCACCAGGCCCGAGCGGCTGAGCTGAGCCGTAGCGGAGGGTGGGGGTCGCCTGAGGGACGAAGGCGGCACCCGCCCGCAGCGCAGGCGAAGCGCAGCGCGGCCAGGGGCCCGTCCTCGGTGTTCTTCCGCCTGATCAACTGAGACCTGCGCGATCAACTGACCGCCTTGTCTGGCATGCACATCTGCCAGCGGCAATGTCCGTTCACCTTGCCGAAACGTGACCGAATCTCCCCCAGGATGTGACCAATCTCCCGGGGGAGATTCGTTTCCCCAGGTCAGAGTGGTTGAAGGAACAACGTCCCGGCCCTTGGTCCCGACCGGTTCCCTACGTTTTGCACTGTGGGCCGCCGGAGGCATGCGCGAAGCTGAGGTAGGAATTCGGGGGATCCATAGCAACCGGGAGTACGTCAGTGAGCGCCATGTCCCTTGCCCTGCTGCTGGCCGCGGGTGCCGCCGCGGCCGCGGGCGTCGCCGCCCTGTACAGCACTCGCGGTCTGCGCCGGCAGATCACCGCCCTGCGCGCCGAGCTCGCCGCCGCCACCGCGGAGCGCCAGCGCGGCCGCGCCGCGGTGCCCCCCGCCCGCTCCGCCCCCGCCGCGGAGCTCTCCGAGATACGCGCGGCGGTCGCCGACGCGCTGGCCGAGGAGCGTGAGCGGGAGCTGGCCGAGGCCCGCGCGTTCTGGGCCGCCCAGGAGGCCCGCGACCTCGCCGGCGCCGCCGACTCCCCCTCCCTGCTGGGCGGGCTGCCCGGCCTGGGTGACGAACCGCTCGCCGAGGGACCGTACGGCGGTCTCTTCCTGCCCCGTCCGGCGGACTTCGCCGGCCTCGACCCGCTGGCCGACCCCCTGGGCGAGGTGGAGTCCGACGTCGCGGACTCGCCCGAGCTGGCGGCGGCACGCCGACGCCACCCCTCGCACCCGGACTTCTCGCCCGTTCCGGCCCCCACCGACCACGAGCTCACGGTCGACCGGCTCACCGCACTGGCGGACGCGGGCATTCCGCTGGCGGACGTCCGTCCCGGCCCGCTGGGCACCCTGGACGTGTACGTCTTCGCCGACGGCACCACCGTCTGCATGACGCCCGGCCACCGCGAGACCTCCGAGCGGCTCGCCGAAGCCCTGCGGGCCGGCGACGCCCCGGTCCTGCTGGGCGGCTCCGGGGTCTCCGGCGCCTACGCCCTGACCTTCCGCTGCGAGACCGGCAGCGTCTACGTCCTGGCCGACCGCGTCATCGCCTCTCTGTAGCAGCGCTCACAGCCCGCAGCGGCGACCTGCCTCCGCGACCCGCGCCACCGCCTCGGCGATCCCGAGCCCTTCCGGGGCCGTGTCGCAGGCGGCGAGGGCTTCGGCCAAATCGTGACCGGCCACGGCCACTTGGTCGGCGGCCGCGAACATGCCCGCGTCGGGCATCTCGCGTACGTCCGGAGCCTGCGGCTCCTCGATCCGCTGGGTCCAGGCGGCGAACTCTCTCGCCAGGGCCAGCGCTTCCGCCGCCGCACCCCGGCTCAGTCGGGACTGCGGCAGGGTCCGCAGTCGGTCGGCGAAGGTGTCCACGGCGTCCAGCAGAGGCGTCACATCATCCACGCCTTGAGCCTATGCGCCGTCCACCGACTGTTGCCAACGCCTGAACACTCGGGCACGGTGACATGAAGGACCATCATTCGACGCGTCCGGAGGCGCCGATGTCGCACGTCTTCTCCGACGAGACCCACCGGAACATGCTCTCCCGAATCCCCCACTGCACCGGCCGTGAAGTCGCGGAATGGCTGCGCACGGTCGAGGAAGGACCTTCCCTCTTCCGCTTCGAGGAGAAGGTCAGCTGGCTACGCGGAGAGCACAACCTCGCTTACGGCCACGCAAAGGCGATCGTCCACGAGTACGACCTCCAAAGGGCCGCGCGGAAGCTTCGGTAGCGGGCGCCCGTTAAGGAAAGCCGACGGGCCCGGGAAGGCATCGCCTTCCCGGGCCCGTCGTCGTTCGACGCTAGTCGTTGTTCAGGATCGAGATGAGCCGGAGCAGCTCGGTGTAGATCCAGACGAGCGACAGCGTGAGCCCGAAGGCCGCCAGCCACGACTCCTCGCGGGGGGCGCCGTACTGGACGCCGTCCTCGATCTGCTTGAAGTCCAGGGCCAGGAAGCACGCGCCCAGGACCACGCCGATGACGCCGAAGAGGATGCCCAGGCCGCCCGTGCGGAAGCCCAGGCCGTCACCGCCGCCGAAGGCGGCGAACATCATGTTCACCATCATCAGCAGGATGAAGCCGATCGAGGCGCCGACCACGAAGCGGGTGAACCGCCGGTCGACCCGGATGATGCGGGTCCGGTAGGCGATGAGGACACCCGCGAAGACGGCCGTCGTGCCGATCACGGCCTGCATCGGGGCGCCGCGCGCGATGTCGTTGTACGCCTGGCTGAGCACGCCGAGGAAGAGGCCCTCGAAGACCGCGTAGGCCAGGATCAGAGCCGGGGTGGGCTTGGCCTTGAACGACTGGATCAGGCCGAGGACCATCGCCACGATGCCGGCGCCGAAGCCCAGCCCGACGGGCAGCTCGAGCGCCCATGCGGCGCCCGCGGCGAGGATCACCAGCCCGAGCGTGATGGCGGTGCGGCTGACGACGTCGTCGATGGTCATCCGGCCGGCGGTCTGCACCGGCGCCTGCGGGTATCCCTGCGCCAGGTCGGGTCCGCCCTGCGCGTACGGGTTCGCGGCGTAGGGGTTGCCGGGCTGGGCGTACGGGCTGCCGGCGTACGGGTTCGCGGCGTATGGGTTCGCTGCCCCGGCCTGCGGCCCCGCTCCGAAGCCCGCGTAGCCGTTGTCGCGGCTGAACCCCCGTCGCGAGAAGACCGGGTTGCTGCTCCTCATCTCACTCCTCCATGGCCACCGTGCGCGGCCTTGCCGCCAAGGTTAATAGGTAGGCAAAGGAATGGCTCTCCTGCCTCGGTACGATCTTTTCTTCGCATACCCACGTTTCCGACGTATCTGACAACGCGGGGCGGCGGCGGTCGGTTCCGCGGGAAAGGGGAACCGACGGGCCGTACCGGCGGTAACCGGGGAGGAGCGAGGGGTGACGGAGTGCCCGGAGCCGGACTTGAACCGGCACGGCCCGAAGGGCCAGCGAGGTTTAAGCTCGCCGTGTCTGCATTCCACCATCCGGGCGGGGGCTCTCGGGGCAGCACAGCGAGAGGCGACAGGGCCTCCCTCTCGGAGAGCAGGACGAGCCTAGCCGGGGCACGCCCCCCAAACAGCGGAACGCTGACCGGAGGTTGTCTTATTTTATTGGCAACTGAGGGCCCATCAGTGCAGGGATGACGCCATTGGCACATGCCAGGGGCCGATCCCCCCCGTTCATCACCCCGCCCCTCGGGGGGAACGGAATTGTCGCAATCTCATCGCTCTCGGTAAGGGGCGATCTCCTACCCAGGGATGACAGCCGCCCGGACGCGTACCTCCGCAGGCTGTCCCGGGAACGGGAGCTGGGGCTGATCCGGGCCGGGTCCGCGGCGGGGACGATGGAGTACGTACCTTTCTACCGCTTCGACAGGAGTGCTCCACCGTGACCACCACCCCCCTCGGCGCCCAGACCGCCGCCCGCGCCACCGCGGTGGCGGCCCGCGCCACGGATCTGACGAAGGTGTACGGGCAGGGCGAGACCCAGGTGGTCGCGCTGGACGCGGTGTCGGTGGAGTTCCGGCAGGCGGAGTTCACGGCGATCATGGGTCCGTCGGGTTCGGGCAAGTCGACGTTGATGCACTGCATGGCGGGTCTGGACAGTGTCTCGGGTGGTTCGGCGCGGATCGGGGACACGGAGCTGACGGCGCTGAACGACAAGAAGCTGACGCAGTTGCGGCGGGACAAGATCGGTTTCATCTTCCAGGCGTTCAACCTGTTGCCGACGCTGACGGCGTTGGAGAACATCACGCTCCCGATGGACATCGCCGGTCGTAAGCCCGACAGGAAGTGGCTGGAGATGGTGGTGGAGACGGTGGGGTTGTCGGGCCGGCTCAAGCACCGGCCCAGTCAGCTCTCCGGTGGTCAGCAGCAGCGTGTGGCGGTCGCCCGTGCGCTGGCGGGGCGGCCGGAGATCATGTTCGCGGACGAGCCGACCGGCAACCTCGACTCGCGTTCCGGTGCCGAGGTCCTGGGGTTCCTGCGCAACTCCGTGCGGGAGCTGGGCCAGACCGTGGTGATGGTCACGCACGACCCGGTCGCCGCCTCGTACGCCGACCGCGTCGTCTTCCTCGCCGACGGCCGCATCGTCGACGAACTGCACCGGCCCACCGCCGACGCGGTCCTCGACCGCATGAAGCGCTTCGACGCCAAGGGCCGCACCAGCTAACCCTCAGCAGCCACCCCTGTATCGCACGCCCCGTCAGCGGGCAGCGACGCGTTACCCGATTCAGGACTGACTCATGTTCCGTACCGCGCTGCGCAACGTCCTCGCGCACAAGGCCCGGCTGCTGATGACCGTCCTCGCCGTCATGCTCGGCGTGGCCTTCGTCTCCGGCACCCTCGTCTTCACCTCCACCATCTCCGACGCCTACCAGAAGAGCTCCCAGAAGGGCTTCACGGACGTCGACGTCGCCATCCAGCCGCACCGGCAGGACCGCGACAACGGCGCCCCCGGTGAGGCCCCCAAGCTCACCCAGCAGCTCCTCGACAAGGTGCGGGCGGTCCCCGGGGCCGACTCCACGACCGGGTCGGTCTCCGGCTTCGCCGCGATCGCCGACAAGAAGGGCAAGCTGGCCGGCCAGGGCTTCACGTCCGCCGGCGCCAACTACTTCCCCGGCAAGGACGGCAAGGACACCCGCTACCCGCTCAAGGACGGCCGCGCGCCCAAGGCCGCCGGCGAGATCGCGCTCGACTCCAAGACCGCCGACCGCACGGGCTACAAGGTCGGCGACACCGTCCGCCTCTCCGTCGACGGCCCCGTCCTGGAGCAGAAGGTCACCGGCGTCTTCACCACCGACGACGGCAACGTCGCCGCCGGCGGCAGCCTCGCCCTGTTCGACACCGCCACCGCCCAGAAGCTCTACGCCAAGCCCGGCGAATACAGCGGCATCACCGTCAAGGCCACCGCGGGCACCTCGCAGACCGCGCTGAAGTCGGCGATCGACAAGGTCCTGCCGGCCGACGCCGAGGCCACGACGGGCAAGGAGCTGGCCGACGAGCAGGCGAAGTTCATATCCCAGGCCATGGACGGCATGAAGACCGGCCTGCTGATCTTCGCGGGCATCTCGCTCTTCGTCGGCGTCTTCATCATCGCCAACACTTTCACCATGCTGGTCGCCCAGCGCACCAAGGAGCTGGCGCTGATGCGCGCGGTCGGCGCCAGCCGCCGCCAGGTCACCCGCTCGGTGCTCATCGAGGCGTTCCTCGTCGGCGCGGTCGCGGCCGTCGCCGGTCTGCTCGCCGGCACCGGCATCGGCGCCGGGCTGCGCGCCCTGATGGGCGGCCAGGTGCCCGACGGCCCGCTCGTGGTGCCCCCGTCCGCGATCATCGCCTCGTTCGGCGTGGGCATCGCGGTGACCATGCTGGCCGCCTGGCTGCCGGGCCGCCGCGCCGCGAAGATCCCGCCGGTCGCCGCGATGAGCAGCGTCCACGCGGTCGCCACGACCCGTTCCCTGGTCGTGCGCAACACCATCGGCGCCGCCCTCACGGCCGTCGGCGCGGTCCTCAGCCTCACCGCGACGAGCGAGTCCATGCTGGGCCTGGGCGCCGGTGTGCTGCTCATCGGCGTGTTCGTGCTGACCCCGCTGCTGTCCCGCCCGATGATCGCCGCCGCCGCGCCCGTGCTGCGCGTCTTCGGCATCTCCGGCAAGCTCGCCCGGCAGAACGCGGTTCGCAACCCGCGCCGCACCGCCGCCACCGCCTCCGCCCTGACCATCGGCCTCACCCTGATCACCGGTCTGACGGTCATCGCGGGCAGCGTCCAGCAGGGCATCGACAAGATGGCCAAGGAAGCCCTGAAGGCCGACTACGTGGTCTCCATGGCGAGCATGACCTCGCTCTCCCCCGACGTGGCGAAGAAGCTCTCGGGTCTCGACGAGGTCACCGCCGCCAGCCCGATGCGCGACTCCGCCTCGCGGATCGACGGCGAGCGCGAGAGCCTGACCGGCGTCAACGGGAAGACCATCGGCAAGCTGACCGACCTCGACTTCACGTCGGGCTCGCTGGCCGGTCTGAGCGGCGACAAGGCCGTGATCGACGACGCCACCGCCCGGTCGCGCGGCTGGAAGCTCGGCTCGACCCTCGCGGTGACGTACGAGGACGGCAAGCAGGACAAGCTGACCGTCTCGGGCGTCTACAAGGGCAACGACCTGATCCGCGGCGTCCTGGTCGACACCTCCACGGTCGACCCGCACCAGAGCGCGGCCAGCGACCAGCGCGTGCTGGTCAAGACCAAGGGCGGCGCGAGCGAGGGCACCAAGAACACGCTGGAGAAGGCGCTCGGCGACAACCCCGCCATCTCCGTCCAGTCCAAGCAGGACGTGTCCGACTCCATCGCCAAGCAGATCAACCTGATGCTGAACATGCTCTACGGGCTGCTCGCGATGGCCGTGATCGTGGCGGTGCTGGGCGTCGTCAACACCCTCGCGATGTCCGTCTTCGAGCGTCAGCAGGAGATCGGCATGCTGCGGGCCATCGGCCTGGACCGCAAGGGCATCAAGCGCATGGTGCGCCTGGAGTCGCTGGTCATCTCGCTCTTCGGCGGCGTGCTCGGCATCGGCCTGGGCGTGTTCTTCGGCTGGGCCGCGGGCGAGCAGATCAAGACGGCCCTGGCCACGTACGAGCTGGTCCTGCCGTGGGGCCGGATGGGCTTGTTCCTGCTGCTGTCGGCCGTGGTCGGCGTGCTGGCCGCGCTGTGGCCCGCCCGCCGGGCCGCAAAGCTCAACATGCTCCAGGCCATCAAGGCCGAGTAGGAGCGGGCGACCCCCGCACCACCGGGCCCCGCGGCAGCCGCCGCGGGGCCCGTCCCCTTTTTCGCCCGTGCCGCGGGGGCTCACCCGTCCTTCGCGGCCGTCCGGCCGTCGGCCAGCCACGCGCGCGTGCGCAGCGGCAGACCCGACGCGCCGGACTCCGGCGTGCGGACGGCGAGTACCTGGTTGACGCCGATGCGGTTGCGCTCGAAGGACAGCGCGCAGGCGGCCATGTACAGCCGCCACACCCGCGCCCGGCCCGGGGAGGTCAGGCGCACGGCCTCGTCCCAGTGCGCCTCCAGGTTGGCCACCCAGCGGCGCAGGGTCAGGGCGTAGTGCTCGCGCAGCGCCTCGACGTCGCGGACCTCGAAGCCGGCCTCCTCCAGCTGGGCGGCGGTGCGGCCCAGCGGCGCCAGCTCGCCGTCGGGGAAGACGTAGCGGTCGATGAACCGGTCGACCTCGTAGGTCGCCTCGTCGTCCAGCGGGCGGCGGGAGATCTGGTGGTTCAGCAGCCGGCCGCCGGGCACGAGCAGGCCGTACAGGTCGGCGGCGTACTCGGCGTAGCGCGCGGAGCCGACGTGCTCGGCCATGCCGATGGAGCTGATGGCGTCGAAGGGCCCGTCGGGTATCTCGCGGTAGTCCTGCACCCGGATCTCCACGCGGTCGGTCAGACCGGCCTCGGCGACGCGCTTGCGGGCGTAGGCGGCCTGTTCCCGGGAGAGCGTGACGCCGACGACGACCACGCCGTACTCACGGGCGGCGTGCAGGGCCATCGAGCCCCAGCCGCAGCCGACGTCCAGCAGCCGCTGTCCCGGCCGGAGGGCCAGCTTGCGGCAGACGAGGTCGAGCTTGGCCCGCTGTGCCTCCTCCAGGGTGGCGCCGGGGTCCGGCCAGTAGGCACAGGAGTAGACCATCGACGGTCCGAGGACGCGCTCGTAGAAGGCGTTGCCGACGTCGTAGTGGTGGCTGATGGCCTGCCTGTCGCGGCGCAGGGTGTGCAGGGGGCCGCCGGTCCTGCGGGCCTCCTCGGGGGGCGGGGAGGGCGGCGTCCAGGGCCCGGAGAGCCGCAGCAGCTCGATCGCGGCGGCGCGGACGCCGGGGTCGCGCAGGGCGCCCGCCAGGGCCGCCGGGCGGCTCCGGCGGCCGGACCGTTCCCCGAGCTCCCAGAAGGTTCCGGCGACGAGGTCGAGGGCTTCGTAGAGATCGCCGTCGACGTCGACGTCACCGGCCACCCAGGCCCGGGCCAGACCCAGCTCGCCGGGCCGCCACAGCAGGCGGCGCAGGGCGCGGCGGCGGCGGACGACCAGGACGGGACCGCCGGGCGGTCCCGACTCGCTGTGGTCCCAGGCGCGGAGCCGGACGGGGAGCGGTGTCCCCAGCACCTGCTCGGCGAGCGCGGTCAGCCGTCGGGCGGCCTCGGCCATGTCGCACACCTCCATGATGAAGTGTCAGGAGATAGATGTACCTGACACCTGAACACCAACGAGCCGTGCTCTAGTCCTTACCCCGCCCGGGCCCGGTCACCTCGGAGCGGACGGGTGCACGCGTACGCCGAAGGGCGCCCACCCCACGGATTTGGTGGACGCCCTCCGGCTCGGCTGTGCTGCCCGACGGCTCGTCAGGAGGCCTTGGCCTTCTCGGCCTTGGCGGCCGCCTGCGGTGCGGGCTTGGCGGCCTCGTAGAACTCCTCGCGGGGGTTCTCCATGGCGCGCAGCGAGACAACCTCGCGCTTGAGGAACATGCCCAGGGTCCAGTCCGCAAAGATGCGGATCTTCCGGTTCCAGGTGGGCATGGCCATACCGTGGTAGCCACGGTGCATGTACCAGGCGAGACGGCCCTTGAGCTTGATCTTCATCTTGCCCATGACGATCATCGCGACGCCCTTGTGGAGGCCGAGGCCGGCCACCGCGCCCTTGTTGGCGTGCGCGTACGTCTTCTGCGGGAAGCCGCGCATGCCGGACAGGACGTTGTCGCCGAGGACCTTGGCCTGGCGCAGCGCGTGCTGGGCGTTCGGCGGGCACCAGGCGTTCTCGTTGCCGGCCTTGCGGCCGACCATGTCCGGGACCTGGGCGTTGTCGCCCGCGGCCCAGATGTAGTCGGTGCCCTGGACCTGGAGGGTCTCGGAGGTGTCGACGTGGCCGCGCGGGCCCAGCGGCAGGCCGAAGCGGGCCAGGGCCGGGTTGGGCTTGACGCCCGCGGTCCACACGATCGTGTTGGAGTCGACCTCGAGGCCGTTCTTCAGCACGACGTGGCCGTCGACGCAGGAGTCCATGGAGGTCGAGAGGTAGATCTCGACGCCGCGGCTCTCCAGGTGCTTCTTGCCGTACTCGCCGAGCTTGGGGCCGACCTCGGGGAGGATCTTGTCGGCGGCGTCGACGAGGATGAAGCGCATGTCCTCGCGCTTCACGTTCGGGTAGTACTTGGCGGCGTCGCGCGCCATGTCCTCGACCTCGCCGATCGTCTCGGCGCCGGCGAAGCCGCCGCCGATGAAGACGAAGGTGAGCGCCTTGCGGCGGATCTCCTCGTCCTTCGTCGAGTCGGCCTTGTCGAGCTGCTCGAGAACGTGGTTGCGCAGGCCGATGGACTCCTCGATGCCCTTCATGCCGATGCCGTTCTCGGCAAGGCCGGGGATCGGGAAGGTACGGGAGACGGCGCCGAGCGCGATGACCAGGTAGTCGAAGGGCAGCTCGTACGCCTCGCCGACGAGCGGCGCGATCGTGGCTACCTTGCGATCCTGGTCGATCGTGGTGACACGGCCGGTGAGAACCTCCGCCTTCGGGAGCACGCGTCGCAGCGGCACCACGACGTGGCGAGGGGAGATGCTGCCGGCGGCTGCTTCAGGAAGGAAGGGCTGGTACGTCATGTACGAGCGCGGGTCGACGACCGTGACGGTCGCCTCGCCGTAGCGCATCTTCTTAAGGATGCGACGTGCCGCGTACAGGCCGACGTACCCACCGCCTACTACGAGGATCCGTGGACGCTCCGTGGTGCTCATGTTTCGAGTATCCAGCACTCCACCACGGGTTGCTCGTGCGCCCCTTCACAAGGATCGCGGACCTGTCTGCTACACTCCCCCGCCCTCGTGACCGACGCCATACCCCGGTGAGGGAACCGCAGGAGGCCCAGGGGCGTTGATCACCCCCGCTGAACTGGCCTTGCGTCGTCCGAGGCGACTGGACCACCCCTCGGCGACCCCCGGCATAAGCGTTTCTTTAACACGCCTGATACCGGACGGTTTCCGGTCGCCAAGGGCCCACAGAGCCCGGAAGGGGAGCTGAAGGCCCCCTTCCGGGGTTCCGTACCCGCTTTTTCATGTGAAGGATTTCACGAACATTTTCCGGCGGCGGCCGGCAGGCGTCGTCTCAGTCCTCGTCGAGCGCGGCGTAGAAGGCGATTCCGTCCAGAATGTCGTGTTCGCTCACGACGACCTCCCGGGCTCCCATCCGCTCCATCACGCACTGCAGGATGAGCGCCCCGGCGCAGATCACGTCGACCCGGCCCGGGTGCATGGGACCGATCTGTGCGCGCTGCTCATGAGTAGAGGAGATCAGTCCGGCGGTGATCTCCCGGACCCGGTCCAGGGAGATCCGCGCGTGGTGGATGGCGGCGGAGTCGTACTCCTCCAGCCCGAGGGCGATCGCCGCCACGGTGGTGACCGAGCCGGCCAGCCCCACGAGGGTGCGGGCCTCGGTCAGCGGCACGGTCTCCTCGGCGAGGTCCAGGGCGGCCTCGACGTCGCCCCGTATCGCCGCGAGCTGCGCCTCGGACGGAGGGTCGGTGACCTTGCCGTCCACCACCAGGTGACGTTCCGTCATCCGCACGCAGCCCACGTCCACGCTGCGCGCGGCCCGCACGTGCTCCGCGCCGACGACGAACTCGGTCGAACCGCCGCCGATGTCCACGACCAGGAACGGCTTGTCCAGGTCGTCCCGGCCGGCCAGCTCCCGGGTCGCGCCGGCGAAGGAGAACTCCGCCTCCTGGTCGCCCGTGACGACCTCGGGCTCCACGCCCAGGATCTCCACGACGCCCCGTACGAATTCCTCGCGGTTCTCCGCGTCGCGCGACGCGGAGGTGGCGACGAAGCGCACCCGCTCGGCTCCGTGCGCCTTGATGACCTCGGCGTACTCCCGGCACGCGGCGAACGTCCGCTCCAGCGCCTCCGGCGCCAGCCGCCCGGTCCGGTCCACGCCCTGGCCCAGCCGGACGATCGTCATCCGGCGGTCGAGCTCCTTGAGTTCGCCGGTGGCGGGCTCGACGTCCGCGACGAGGAGGCGGATCGAGTTGGTGCCGCAGTCGACGGCGGCGACGCGCGTCACTTCTGCTCCTCGCCAGAGCCGCCGCAGGGGCTGACGCACGGGCCCTTGCGCCACCACTCGGGCAGCATCGCGATGGCCTCGTCACCGAGCGGGTTGACGCCGGGGCCGGCCGCCAGCGAGTGGCCGACCAGCACGTGCAGGCACTTGACCCGGTCCGGCATGCCACCGGCGCTGGGGAAGCCCTCGAGCACCTCGATGGCGTCGCGGCGGCGGATGTAGTCCTCGTGCGCGGCGCGGTAGGCCGCCGCCAGCTCGGGGTCCGACTGGAGCCGGGCGTTCATCTCCTTCATGACGCCCTCCGCCTCCAGCGTGCCGATGGCGGAGGCGGCCCGCGGGCACGTCAGGTAGAACAGCGTCGGGAACGGCGTGCCGTCCTCCAGCCGCGGCGCGGTCTCGACGACGTCGGGGTGGCCGCAGGGGCAGCGGTGCGCGATGGCCCGCAGGCCGCGCGGCGGACGGCCGAGCTGCTCCTTGAACGCGGCGATGTCCGCGTCGGTCGGCTCGGTGGGCTCGGTCTTCGGAGGAGGGGTGTCCATGTGCTCGCTCGGTGCTCGTTCTTGACGGATGGTTCTGCGGTCGTGAGGGGCGGGATTCGGGTCAGCGGTGGCCGTCGGCCGTGTCCACGTCTTCCCAGAGGTTGCTGTACCAGGGCCGGTCGCCCGCCCCCTGGTCCTTGGGCCGCTTGGCGGCACCGCTGCCGTCCACCACGCTGAAGCCCGTCTCGCCGGGGCGCACGTAGTGCAGGTGCTCGCGCGCCTGCTGTTCGACGTAGGCCGGGTCCTCGAGACGGGCCTTCTCGTCGCGCAGCCGCTTCACCTGTTCACGGGCGTGCTCGGTCTGGCGGCGCTGGTCGGCGATGTCGGAGCGCTGGGTGACCCACTGCCGCATGGGGTAGGCGAGAGCCACCACGAGCGAGCAGACCACCAGCGCCAGCAGTGCGGCGCGGCCGGTGAGCCGGCTGCGGCGGGGCGTCCGGGCGCGGTAGACCCGGGCCGCCGAGGGCCCCTGCACGAGCGCCGTGCCCAGCGCCTTGAGCCTGGTCGCGGTGGAGAACCGGTCCGCGCCCACGTCGCCTCCCCTGGAGTCCTTACGAACGTACGTCCCCGGACACGGTACGGGACCGCGGCCGGGGACGTACGGCGACTGGCGAGAGGTAAGCCCTAAGGCTTCAGCCCCGGGACGCGCCGGGGCCCTCCCGGTTTCAGCCCTTGAAGCGCGGGAACGCGCTGCGGCCCGCGTACACCGCGGCGTCGTCGAGGATCTCCTCGATGCGCAGCAGCTGGTTGTACTTGGCGACGCGCTCGGAGCGGGCCGGGGCGCCGGTCTTGATCTGGCCGCAGTTGGTGGCGACGGCCAGGTCGGCGATGGTGACGTCCTCGGTCTCGCCGGAGCGGTGGGACATCATGCACTTGAAGCCGTTGCGCTGGGCGAGCTCGACGGCGTCGAGGGTCTCGGTCAGCGAGCCGATCTGGTTGACCTTGACCAGCAGGGCGTTGGCGGAGTTCTCCTCGATGCCGCGGGCGAGGCGCTCGGGGTTGGTGACGAACAGGTCGTCGCCGACGAGCTGGACCTTGGTGCCGAGCTTCTCGGTGATGGTCTTCCAGCCGGCCCAGTCGTCCTCGAACAGCGGGTCCTCGATGGAGACGAGCGGGTACGCGTCGACGAGCTCCGCGTAGTACTCGGTCATCTCGGCGGCGGTGCGGTCCTTGCCCTCGAACGTGTAGACGCCGTCCTTGTAGAACTCGGAGGCTGCGACGTCCAGGGCGAGCGCGATGTCCTGGCCGGGGGTGTAGCCGGCCTCCTTGATGGCCTCGAGGATGAGGTCGAGGGCCTCGCGGTTGGAGCCGAGGTTCGGGGCGAAGCCGCCCTCGTCGCCCAGGCCGGTGGACAGGCCGCGGCCCTTCAGCACCTTCTTGAGGGTGTGGTAGACCTCGGTGCCCCAGCGCAGGGCCTCGGAGAAGGACTCCGCGCCGATCGGCGCGATCATGAACTCCTGGATGTCCACGTTGGAGTCGGCGTGCGAGCCGCCGTTCAGGATGTTCATCATCGGAACGGGCAGCAGGTGCGCGTTCGGGCCGCCGAGGTAGCGGAAGAGGGGCAGGTCCGAGGCCTCGGAGGCGGCGTGCGCCACGGCGAGGGAGACGCCGAGGATGGCGTTGGCGCCGAGCGAGCCCTTGTTGTCGGTGGCGTCCAGGTCGAACATGGCCTGGTCGATCAGGCGCTGCTCGGTGGCGTCGTAGCCGACCAGCTCCGGGCCGATCTGCTCGATGACGGCGAGGACGGCCTTCTCGACGCCCTTGCCGAGGTAGCGGTTCGGGTCACCGTCGCGCAGCTCGATGGCCTCGAAGGCACCGGTGGAGGCGCCGGACGGCACGGCGGCACGGCCCGTGGAGCCGTCGTCGAGGCCGACCTCGACCTCGACCGTGGGGTTGCCTCGCGAGTCGAGGATCTCGCGAGCTACGACGACGTCGATGGACGGCACGAGGGTCTCCTTCGTGGGTGTCTGGAGTTCAGCACCCCGAGCCTAACGGGCCCCGGAGGCTGCACCCGCCCTTGGACCGTGCACCGGACCGAAAATTGGCACAAAAGCCGAGATCACCGGAGGAATGCCCCGTGTGTTCGCTCAACGGGAACGACGCCCGGCGCCCCCGGCCGCCCTCGCCGGCCCCGCGCGGGGGCGGCCCCGGGAACGGCGGAGCCCCGCTCCGATGCGGCTCGGGGGGAAGGCGCATCGGAGCGGGGCGGTCCGCCGGGCGATCGGATGATCAGCCGACCGGGGTGCGGCAGCCGGTCAGCTGAGGTGCAGCATCTGGCCCGGGTAGATCGTGTCGGCGTCGTCGACGATGTTCTTGTTGAGGTCGTACAGCTTCTCCCAGCCGCCCTTGACCTTCTTGGCGCCGGCGATCGTGGAGAGGGTGTCGCCCTCCTTGACCTCGTACTCGCCGTCGCCCTTCTTGACGCTCTGCGGAGCGGCATGCTTCGGGGCGTACTGCTTGGCGGCGGGGGCCTCGTCGCCGCCCTGGGCCGGCTTGGCGTGCTTCGGCGCGGCCGGGCGCTCGCTGCGATCGGCGTGGCCCTGGGCCGAGGCGCTGCGGCCGGCCGAGGAGGAGGACTTCGTGGACTTCTTCGACACCGAGCCGGAGCCCGAGGTGTCCACGTTGGCCTTCGGGCCGCCCGCGGTCAGGTTGCCCGCGCCGGCGCAGCCCCAGGCGCCGGGGCCCTGCATGGCGAGGAGCCGCTCGGCGGTGGCGATCTGCTGGGCCCGGGTGGCGAGGTCGGCGCGGGGGGCGTACTGGGTGCCGCCCGCGGCCTTCCACGAGGACTGGGAGAACTGGAGGCCGCCGTAGTAGCCGTTGCCGTTGTTGATGTGCCAGTCGCCGCTGGACTCGCACTGGGCGACCTTGTCCCACGTCTGCGGGGTGGCGGCGTGGGCGGAGGTGGCGACCATCAGAGGGGCTGCGACCGCTGCGCCGGTGACACCGGCGAGCGTGACGATGCGGACGGCCTTGGACGGACGACGGTGCTTGCCCTTGGACATAAGTCGGTTTCCTCACCGACGCCTACGAGGTGAGCTGTCGGGTTCGGACCGTGAGTCTGCCCGGCCCGGTGCGCGCACCGGGCTTCACCCCAAGCCGTTCCGTTCCCGGGCCACTGCTGGCCGCTGGACCGATCCGGCGCCTACCTTGGTTCCCCCGCTCCTGCCTACGGCGCTTGCGCGACGACTACCCCGGCCGCCGGCAGGATTCGGCGTGGCGGCCGTGGTGCTCGCGGTGGCGAGCGGAGACGACGTTAAACACAGGCGGCCGGGGTGTTCAAACCCCACTTTTCAGCCACAGTTGCCGGTTGTCACCCGTAGGAACCTCCTGTTTCCGCAGGTGAAATGGGGTTTGAGGCGAACGGAGGGGCTTCGTCCAGGCTCAGGGCAACGAGACCCATGTCTCACTTTCGACTGGAACGGACATTCGCCCCGAACCACCCTACTCCTTACGGATATCGAGCCTCTGACCAGGGTGGATGAGGTTCGGATCGGAACCGACCGCTTTTTCGTTCTTCTGATAGATCGTTTGCCAGCCACCCGCAACGGAGTGCTCCTCCGCGATGACTGACAGGTTGTCACCGGGCCGCACGGTGTAGTCGCCGGCCGCCGGCAGGTCCGTACGGCCGGCCTCGGTGCCGCGCGACGGGCGCTGCGCGTCGTCGGAACGCGGCGGTTCGGCGCGGTGCTTGCCCGTGCCGGGCTCGGACGTGTCGTCAGCTGACGGGGCGGCGGGTGACGCCGGGTCGGCCGAGGGCGTGCCCGGCGCGGTCGTGGCGGAGCCGGAGGGCTCGCCCGAGGGGTCCTTGCGGTGCTTGCCCTCGCCCGTCTCCGGCGTGCCGCTCACGGGGGCGGACGGCGAGGGGATCACGGGTGCGGACGGGGAGGTTGAGGCGCCGGGGGTCTGCGAGGTGCCGGGGGTGGGGGTTTCGGTTCCGGGGGTGGGCGCGGAGGGGGTGCCGGAGGGCGTGCCCGAGGGGGTGCCGGAGGGCGCGGACGACGGGGACGAGGAGGGCGCGGGCGACGTCCGCTCCGGCGTGGACGACGGGGTCGGGCGCTCCGGCGCGGGCTTGTGGGACGGCTCGGGCGTGGACGGTATCGCCGTGCCCGGGTTCACCTCCGGCGTCCGCGTCTGCTCCTCCTTGGTGAGGCCGGCGCCGCAGCCCTTCCAGGAGTCCGCGCCCCGGGCCCGCAGGATCCGGTCGGCGACGGTGATCTGCTGCGCGCGGCTGGCCATGTCGGGGCGCGGCGCGTAGGCCGTGCCCCCGTTCTGGTCCCACATCTCCTGGGTGAGCATCAGCCCGCCGTAGTAACCGCTCTCGGAGTTGGCGCTCCACACGCCCCCGCTCTCGCACTGGGCGACGTGGTCCCAGGTGTCCGCGTCCGCGGCGTTCGCGCCGGTGGCGGCGAGCAGCGGCATGGCGATGCTCGCGCCCGTCACCCCCGCTGCGACCACGATGGCGGGTACCTGGCGGGGGCGGCGATGTCTACCGGTCCCAGAGCGCATGTGAAGGCCTTTCACTAAGGCGGCTGATGTGGTCGTAGAACATAACGACGACCCCCGGGTGTCACAAGCCGGTGTAGCGGAGGTCACGCGGAGATCACGCTGCGTTGACGCGATGTCATCTGCTATGCGGCTACGCCCCGTGCGGCTCGCCCGCCTCGAACGCGACGGGCAGCGTCCGCAGGCCGCGCATGATGAGCCCGCCGCGCCAGCGCAGGTCCTCGGGCTCGGCGGCGAGGCGCATGCCGGGCAGGCGGCGCAGGAGCGTCGCGAGCGCCGTCTGGCCCTCCAGGCGCGCCAGGGGTGCGCCGAGACAGTAATGGATCCCGTGGCCGTAGCCCAGGTGCTGGTTGTCGCGCCGGGCGAGGTCGAGGGTGTCGGGATCGGCGAACCGTTCGGGGTCGCGGTCGGCGGCGGCGAGGACGACGAGCACGGGGTCGCCCTCGGCGATGCGCTGCCCTCCGATGACCAGGTCCTGGACGGCGAAACGCCAGGTGGCGAGCTCTACGGGTCCGTCGTAGCGCAGGAGTTCCTCGACCCCCGTGGCGAGCAGGCTCTCGTCGCCCTCGGCGAGGGCCCGCTGGAGCCGCTCGCGCTGCTCGGGGTGGCGCAGCAGGGCGTAGGTTCCGTTACCGATCAGGTTCACAGTTGTTTCAAAACCGGCGAACAACAGGATGAAGGCCATGGCGGCGGCCTCGTTCTCGGTGAGGTGCTCGCCGTGGTCGCTCGCCCGGATCAGTCCGGAGATGAGGTCTTCACCGAGATCCTCCCGCTTGCGGTGGATCAGTTCCGCGAGATACGTCCGCATCCGCTTCACGGAACGGGCCACTCCGCCACGGGGGCCGCCCCCGTGGCGGATCATCATCCCGGCCCAGTCCCGGAAGTCGTCCTGGTCCTCGGCCGGGACGCCCAACAGGTCGCAGATGGCGTAGATGGGGAGCGGAAAGGCGAACTCGTGGATGAGGTCCGCCTCGCCCCTGGCCACGAAGCCGTCGATGAGCCGGTCGGTCAGCTCCTGCACCCGGGGCGCGAACTCCGCGACCCGGCGCGGGGTGAACGCCTTGGAGACCAGACGGCGCAACCGGGTGTGGTCCGGCGGGTCGATGTTCAGCAGGTGCGTCATCAGGTTGGCGCTCCGCTCGCCGGGGATGCCGACCTTGCCCTTGCCGTGGGCTCCCTCCGAGTGGTGCACGGGGTTCTTCGACAGCCGCTGGTCGGCGAGCGCCTGGCGGGCGTCGGCGTACCGGGTGACCAGCCATGCCTCGACGCCGCTGGGCAGCGCGGTGCGGTGCACCGGGGCGTGCTCGCGCAGCCAGGCGTACGCCGGGTACGGGTCGGAGGCGAACTCCCAGGTGAAGAGGGGAGGGGCGGGGGGCGTGTGGTTCGTGTGCACGCCCCGACGCTACCTAGGGACCCTTGGCGCCGCCGCTGCCGAAGGACCCGCTGCTGCCCGGCTCCCACTTCTTGCGTTCCTCGGAGGGCTCCTCGGGATGGCTGCCGGGGTTCCTGATCTCGTGCGGCAGCACCCGCTCGCCGTTGGCCTCGGGCTGGATCGGGTCGGCCTCGCGGTGTTCGGTCACGTAGTCGACCCGGCCGTTGTCGTCCTCGTGCCCGGGGCCGTGGTCGGGCGACGTCGGGCCGGTCTCGTGTTCCTCCCGCGTCTGCCAGGCGCCCTGGCGCCGCTGCGGCTGGCTCGGGGGAGGAGGCTCCTTGTCCCGCCACCGCTGCCCGAACACGAAGGCGAGGATCAGCAGGGCGACGACGAACAGCCCGACGATGAAGGGGGCGACGCCCCCGACCCAGGCCGGCAGGGCGAGGTCCGTGTGCTCATAGCGCATGGATGTCGGGTACCCGGCGACCGCCGGGTCAAGACCGCCAGTGGGCCGAACGGGTGAGCGGCGTCCTACTGTCCGGTCGCCGCCTCCGCCGCCAGGATCGCGTCGCGGTACGTGCGCGCGGCGGCCCGCAGGGCGGTCTCCGGCTCGACGCCGGCCGCCTCGGCCCGTACGGCCAGGGCGAGGAGTTCGTAGCCGACGCCGTCCCCGGCCGGGACCGGGACGTCCAGGCCGCCGGAGCGGACGCGGGAGGCGAGCTTCGCGGCCAGGGCCAGGGCGGGCTGGCCCAGGGGGACGCCCTCGGTGACGGAGTCGCGGCGCTTCTCCGCGTCCTTGGTCCGCATCCAGTGCGCCCGGACGTCCTCCGGCGTCTCGGCGGACTCCTCCCCGAAGACGTGCGGGTGGCGGTGGACGAGCTTGTCGACGATGACGCCCGCGACGTCGTCGACGGAGAACGGCTCGTCCGGGTCGTCCTGGGCGATGCGGGCGTGGAAGACGACCTGGAGCAGCACGTCGCCCAGCTCCTCGCGCAGCGCCTCCCGGTCCCCCGTCTCGATGGCCTCCAGCAGCTCGTACATCTCCTCCAGCCCGTACTTGGCCAGGTCCTCGTGGGTGCGGATGCCGCTCCAGGGGCAGGCGCGGCGGATCCGGTCCATCACCTGCACCAGGTCGAGCAGCCGGGCGCCGGGCAGGTCGTACGAGCCGGGGAGCAGCTCCAGGGCGGGCATCGACTCCCGGCCGGAGCCGGCCAGCCGGGCCAGGCCGTCGGTGAGGGCCGACTCGCCCTCGGCGGAGGTGAGCACCACGGCGGTACGCCCCCCGCCGGCGCAGTAGTCGACCAGCTCGCGGGCGGCGGGCGCCGTGTGCTCGACCTCGACGCCGGCCTCCCGCAGATACGGCAGCTGGGGGTGGTCCGCGTCGGCGCACAGCACCCGGTCTGCGGCGCGCAGGGTCTGCCAGGCGGGCCAGGACAGCAGCCCCGGCGCGACGCGGTGGCTGGTGGTGAGCAGGACGATGCGGCCGAGGGGGTCGGTGCCGGATGCGGAGTCGTTCACGTGGTCGAGCCTAGGGGACGGCCCGAGGGTGCCGGCTCACGCCGGCTCGCCCGGCACCGGCGGGGCGGCGGGCCGCAGCCAGGGGTCCAGCACGGTCCGGGCCGTGCCGCGCCTGGCGTCCCACGTGCCGTAGCGCGGGTTGACGTCGACGTGCAGGGCGTCGGAGGTCTGCGCCAGGACCTGGTTGGCCCGGGCCGTGCCCAGCTTGTCGTTCAGCTTGCTGTGGGTGAGGTCCATCGCGAGGGCCTGGTCGATCCGGTCGGGGGCGATGCCGAGCGCGAGGAACCGGTCCTCGGTCGCCGCGGCGCCGCCGTTGGCCTTCTCCACCCGGGTGCGCTGCTCCTGGAGCTCGCGCCGGGTGACCTCCACGCCGTGGTCGCGGCCGGCCTGGGCCACGATCCGGTCCTGGACGAGCCGGATCAGGGTGTCCTGGCCGAGCCGGGCGCTGTTGGCCAGCAGCTGCTGGCCCTGGGGCGAGGAGCGCTGGGCCTCGCGGACGTCCTCCACCTCGCCCTGCAACTGCGACACGGTGATCCGGTCCTTGCCCACGACGGCCGCGGCCCCCGGGTGCGCCGTGGATCCGCACGCGGTGAGCAGGGGCACCGCGGCGAGCAGCCCGGCGGCGGTGGAGACGGAGAGCGCTGTCCTGCGGCGGAACATGAAGCCTCCCGGCAAAGATCGTGTCATCGACCTGCGGTGATCGATGGTAGGGAGTCCGGTTGGCCGAAGCCACTGATTCGGCCAACGATTGCAGGGGTGTTGGGATGCGGCGCGTCGCGCGTCCTCGTCCGTCCGGGGCGTCGCCGGCCGCCCAGGCGGCCGGGCTCCGCGGCCCGCGGGGCCGCCGTCGCCGCCCCGTCCTGTGGACGGGGCCCCTCCGCGCCTGGTCAGGCCCTCATCTGTCCCAGCCACTGGAGGGCGTGCCGGATCTCGGACGGCAGGGGGTGGTGCGGGCCGTGCAGGCGCTCGGCGTCGCGCAGGAGAGCGACGAGGACACCCTGCGCGGCGTCGAGTCGGTCATCGCCGACGAGAACGTCGCGGGGAACGGAGTCGTGACCATTGCCGCCGGGGACGCATACTTCAAGACCAGCGGATGCACTGATGGGACGAAAACCGGCTGAACCGGATGACGTGGGCGACTCGTCTCCGAGTGGGAGGCCGGACACCCGGCAGGCTTCGCGGCGCAGCGCGGCAGCGATCACAACAGGGCCCACGGCCCGACCG
Organism: Streptomyces cinnamoneus; assembly: GCF_002939475.1. NCBI lineage: Bacteria > Bacillati > Actinomycetota > Actinomycetes > Kitasatosporales > Streptomycetaceae > Streptomyces > Streptomyces cinnamoneus. The sequence continues at coordinate 2,827,193 of NZ_PKFQ01000001.1, forward strand.
GAGGAGAGGACCACCCATGGACTCGGCCACCGCCGACGTTTCGGCACCGGGCCGGAGCACCGCCGGGGCCCCGCGGCCAGGGCCCTCATGGCCCGCACGGCTGCGCTCGCCGCGCCTGGACCCGTACTGGCTGAGCGGCGTCCTCTTCCTTCTCTACACGACACTGTCGGTCTGCCGGCACCGGCGGATGCTCACCATGTCCTGGGACCTGGGCATCTTCGAACAGGCCATACGGGGGTACGCACAGCTCCAGGCCCCCATAGCGGACCTCAAGGGGCCGGGCACCAACATCCTCGGCGACCACTTCAGCCCCGTCACCGCGCTGGTGGCCCCCTTCTACCGGGCCTTCCCCACCCCCGTGACCCTGCTCGTCGTGCAGGCGGCGCTCTTCGCGCTGTCCGCCATACCGGTGACCCGGCTCGCCGCCCGGCTGCTCGGCAGGGGCCGGGGGCTCGCCCTGGGAGCCGCGTACGGCCTGTCCTGGGGGGTGCAGCGGGCCGTCGACTTCGACTTCCACGAGATCGCCTTCGCGATGCCGCTGCTCGCCTTCTCCCTGGAGGCGGTGGTGCGCGGGCGCTGGCGGGCCGCGTTCTGCTGGGCCGTCCCGCTGGTGCTGGTCAAGGAGGACATGGGGGTCACCGTCGCGGCCATCGGGGTGCTGATGCTGGTGCGGCTGCGCCGCGGCGGACGGGATCGACGGGCTGTGGCCCTGGCCGCCGGGCTGGTGGCCTTCGGGCTCGCCGCCGCCGTCCTCGCCCTCGGCGTGATCATCCCCGGTTTCAACAGCGGCGGCTCCTACGACTACTGGAACAAGCTCAGCGCCGACCAGGGACCCGCGCCGACCATCCCCTTCGAGACCGCGGCCCGCACCCTGCTGTGGACCCTGCTGCCCACCACCGGGCTGCTGGCCCTGCGCTCCCCGGTGCTGCTCGTCACCCTGCCCACGCTCGGCTGGCGGTTCGCCTCCCACGAGGAGCACTACTGGGGCACCGACTGGCACTACAGCGCCGTGCTGATGCCGGTCGTGTTCGTCGCCCTGGCCGACGCGCTCGCCACGGCATACGACAGCCGCCGGCCGTGGCTGCGCAGGTACGCCGCCCAGCTGCCCGCCGCCGTGGTCGCCGCAGCCTGCGCGCTCAGCGTGTCACTGCCGCTCTACAGCCTCACCATGCCCGACACCTACCGGATACCCCCGGGCGTCAAGGCCGCCGAGCGGCTCCTGGACCGCATCCCCGACGGCGCCACCGTCGAGACCGACGTCGGGCCGATAAGCCGGCTCGTCAACCGCTGCCGCGTCTTCTGGATAGGCGACACCCGGGGCATCGACCCGGACTACGTCGCCCAGCACCGGGGCGACGGCAGGACCGACGCGGACCTCGTCGCCGAGGCACAGCGGATGCACCCCGGGGCCGAGTACGCCCCCGTCGGCAACGAGGGCGGCTACACGGTGCTCAAGCGCATCCGGTAACCGCCCCCGCCGGACGCCGGCGAGCCCTCCCGCCGGCGTGGGCCTCAGCTGAGGATCGTGGTGAGGAACTCGCCGGTCCAGGCCAGCAGTTCCCGGCCGACCAGCGGCTTGCCGCCGATCGGGCGGGTCGCCGGGCGGGGCACCAGGATCTGCTGGGTGGCGGGCTTCATGACCGTGCGCGGGTGGAGCCGCTTGAGCCGCAGCTCCTGCGACTCGCGCAGCTCGACCGGACCGAAGCGCACGTTGGAGCCCTGGAGGGTGATGTCCGAGACACCGCAGGAGCGGGCGAGCATCCGCAGGCCCGCGACCAGCAGCAGGTTCTCCACCGGCTCGGGCAGCTTGCCGTAGCGGTCGGTGAGTTCCTCGCGGACCGCCTTGATGTCCTCTTCGCTGTTGGCGGAGGCGATGGCGCGGTAGGCCTGGAGGCGCAGCCGCTCGCCCGGCGCGTAGTCGTGGGGGACGTGGGCGTCGACCGGCAGCTCGATCTTCACCTCCAGCGGTGCCTCCGGCTCCTCCTCACCGCCCTCGACGGAGGCCCGGTAGTCGGCCACGGCCTCGCCGACCATGCGGATGTAGAGGTCGAAGCCGACGCCGGCGATGTGTCCGGACTGCTCACCGCCGAGCAGGTTGCCGGCGCCGCGGATCTCCAGGTCCTTCATCGCCACGTACATGCCCGCGCCCATCTCCGTGTGCTGGGCGATGGTGGCCAGCCGCTCGTGGGCGGTCTCGGTGAGCGGCTTCTCCGGCGGGTAGAGGAAGTAGGCGTAGCCGCGCTCGCGGCTGCGGCCCACACGACCGCGCAGCTGGTGCAGCTGCGACAGTCCGAAGTTGTCGCCGCGCTCGACGATGAGCGTGTTGGCGTTGGAGATGTCGATGCCCGACTCGACGATCGTCGTCGAGACCAGCACGTCGAACTTCTTCTCCCAGAAGTCGACCACGACCTGCTCCAGCGCCGACTCCCCCATCTGGCCGTGGGCCGTGGCGATCCGCGCCTCGGGCACGATCTCGCGCAGCTTCGCCGCCGCCCGGTCGATGGACTCGACGCGGTTGTGGATGTAGAAGACCTGGCCCTCGCGCAGCAGCTCGCGGCGGATCGCGGCGCCGATCTGCTTCTGGTCGTAGGGCCCCACGAAGGTCAGCACCGGGTGGCGCTCCTCCGGCGGGGTGGTGATGGTCGACATCTCACGGATGCCGGTCACCGCCATCTCGAGGGTGCGGGGGATGGGCGTGGCGGACATCGTCAGCACGTCGACGTTGGCGCGCAGCTTCTTCAGCTGCTCCTTGTGCTCGACGCCGAAGCGCTGCTCCTCGTCGACGATGACCAGGCCCAGGTCCTTGAACTTCGTCTCGGAGGAGAACAGCCGGTGGGTGCCGATGACGATGTCCACCGAGCCCTCGCGCAGGCCCTCCAGCACGGCCTTGGCCTCGGTGTCCGTCTGGAAGCGCGACAGCGCCTTCACCACGACGGGGAACTGCGAGTACCGCTCGGAGAACGTGCCGAAGTGCTGCTGCACGAGCAGCGTGGTGGGCACCAGCACGGCGACCTGCTTGCCGTCCTGCACCGCCTTGAAGGCGGCGCGCACGGCGATCTCCGTCTTGCCGTAGCCGACGTCGCCGCAGACCAGGCGGTCCATGGGGACGGACTTCTCCATGTCCTCCTTGACCTCGGCGATGGTGGTGAGCTGGTCGGGGGTCTCCGCGTAGGGGAAGGCGTCCTCCAGCTCCCGCTGCCAGGGGGTGTCCGCCCCGAAGGAGTGGCCGGGGGCGGCCATGCGGGCGGAGTAGAGCTTGATGAGGTCGGCGGCGATCTCCTTGACGGCCTTCTTGGCGCGCGCCTTGGTCTTGGTCCAGTCGGCGCCGCCGAGCCGGTGCAGGGTGGGCGCCTCCCCGCCGACGTACTTGGTGACCTGCTCCAGCTGGTCGGTGGGGATGTAGAGGCGGTCGCCGGGCTGGCCCCGCTTGGCGGGCGCGTACTCGACGAGGAGGTACTCGCGGGTGGCGCCCTGCACGGTGCGCTGGACCATCTCCAGGTAGCGGCCGACGCCGTGCTGCTCGTGGACGATGTAGTCGCCGGCCTGGAGGGTCAGCGGGTCGATGGTCTTGCGGCGGCGGACCGGCATCCGGCCCAGGTCCTTGCTGGCCGACTTCTGGCCGGTCAGGTCGGCCTCCGTCAGCACGGCGATCTTCAGGCCCGGGTCGACGAAGCCGCTGTCGACGCCCGCGCAGGAGACCTGGACGACGGACGGCGCCAGCTCGGCCAGGTCCGCGTCGAGGCGGGCGGGGATGCCCTCGCCGCCGAGCACCTCGACGGTGCGGGCGGCCGGGCCGTGGCCCTCGGTGAGGAAGACGGTGCGCCAGCCGTCGGCCAGCCAGCCCTTGGTGTCGGCCAGCGCGCGGGCGGTGTCGCCCCGGTAGGACTCCGGGGCGCGCATGCCGAGCTTGAGGGTGTCGCCGTCGAGGTCCTCCTCCCCGGCGGCGAAGGGGCTGACGGACCACCACATCATGCCCAGCTCGCGGGCCCGGTCGCGGACGTCGGCGATACCCCACAGCGACGCGGCGTCCACGTCGATGGGGGCCTCGCCGCCGCCGGCGGTGGCCGCCCAGGACGCCTGGAGGAACTCCTGCGACGTCGCCACGAGGTCCGCGGCCCGGGTGCGCACCCGCTCCGGGTCGCAGACGACCGCCATGCTGCCGGCCGGCAGGACGTCCAGGAGCAGCTCCATGTCGTCCACCAGGACCGGGGCGAGGGACTCCATGCCCTCCACCGCGATGCCCTCGGCGATCTTGCCGAGCAGCTCGCCCAGCTCGGGGTGCTCCTCGGCCAGCGCCGCGGCCCGCTCGCGGACGCTGTCGGTCAGCAGCAGCTCACGGCAGGGCGGCGCCCACAGACCGTGCTCGGCGATCTCCAGGGACCGCTGGTCGGCGACCTTGAAGTAGCGGATCTCCTCGACGTCGTCGCCCCAGAACTCGATCCGCAGCGGGTGCTCCTCGGTGGGCGGGAACACGTCGAGGATGCCGCCGCGGACGGCGAACTCGCCGCGCTTCTCGACCAGTTCGACCCGGGCGTAGGCGGCTGCGGCCAGGGCGGCCACGACCTCCTCCAGGTCGGCGCTCCGGCCGGCGCGCAGGCTGACGGGCTCCAGGTCGCCGAGTCCCTTGACCTGCGGCTGGAGCACGGACCGCACGGGGGCGACCACGACGCTGACCGGGCCCGCGGCGGGGTCGTCCGCGCGGGGGTGCGCCAGCCGGCGCAGCACGGCCAGACGCCGGCCGACGGTGTCGGAGCGGGGCGAGAGCCGCTCGTGCGGCAGGGTCTCCCAGGCCGGGTAGTCGACGACGGAGTCCGCGGGCAGCAGCGAGCGCAGCGCGGCCGCCAGGTCCTCGGCCTCCCGTCCGGTGGCGGTGACGGCCAGGACGGGCCGCCCCGCGTCCCGCGCGAGCGCGGCCACGGCGAAGGGCCGTGCGGCGGGCGGGCCGACCAGGTCGACGTGCGGGCGGTTGCCGTCGCCCGCGGCCTTCACCGCTTCGGCGAGCGCCGGATCGTGGACGACGGCGTCGAGCAGACCGTGCAGGCTCATGGAGAGTTTTCCCGTCCCGGGGGTGGACAACGCGAACGGCCCGACGCGGGCCGTACGGGCCGTGCCGGGGGGTTCCAGACTACGACGGGGCGGTGACAGGCGCCGGGCGCCGACCGGGGGGGCGCCCGGAGCGGGGCGGGGGCGAAGCCCCTCGCCTCCCGTGAGGACTGGTCGCCGGTGCGGCGGGGGTGGGGGCCGGGTCCCGCCCTTGCGCCCTTCCTTTTCCCGGGGGCAGGCCCCGGCCCCGCCGGGAGGCGAGGGGCTTCGCCCCCGCCCGCGCCCGGGAACCCGAGCCGGCCCGGTCCCGCACCCCCGTGGCGGGACCGGGCCGGCCGGCCGGCGGGTGGGGTGATCAGTCCGTCGCGATCGCGTTCAGGACGTTCATCCGTCCCGCCCGGAAGGCCGGGACGAGCGCGGCCAGCAGACCCACCACGGCGGAGCCGAGGAAGACCGCGGTGATCGTCGGCCAGGGGATGTCCAGGACGCCGAGGCCCTCCATGGCCAGCAGCTTCTGGGAGGTGGCACCCCAGGCCATGCCGAGGCCGAGGCCCAGCAGGGCGCCGAAGAGGGCGATGACCACCGACTCCAGGCGGATCATGCGGCGCGTCTGGCGGCGGGAGAGGCCGATGGCGCGCAGCAGGCCGATCTCCCGGGTCCGCTCGACGACCGACAGGGCCAGGGTGTTCACGACGCCCAGCACCGCCACGATGATCGCCAGGGCCAGCAGGCCGTAGATCATGTTGAGCAGCTGGTCGACCTGGCCCTTGATGAGCTCCTTGTAGTCGGCCTGGTCCCGGACCTTGATCTGCGGGTAGTCGGCGACCGCGGCCTTGAGGGACGCGGCGGCCTCCTTCGCCCGGCCGTCGGCGGCCTTGGCGAGGATCATCCCGGTCAGCGGCATCTTGTCGGCCGGGAGGTAGCTGGCCGCGGTGGCGATGCCCGTGTACAGCGCGCCCTTGTCGATGCTGGTGTCGTCCGAGGTGATCGCGGCGACCTTCAGCCGGGCGGTGCGACCGTCGGTCATGGCGACGGTCAGCCGGTCGCCGAGCCGCACGCCGTGGTCCTTGGCGTAGCCCTCCGGCACTGCCATGGCGTCCTTGGCGTAGGCGTCGGCCAGCTTGCCCTGGACGGTCTCGGCCCGCACGTCGTCGGCGTAGGTCGGGTCGGCGGCGGTGAGCCGCTCGGTGGCCGTCCTGCCGTCGGGAGTCGTGATCTTCGCGACCACGTGGGTGTAGCGGGTGAAGTGCTCGACGTTGCCGGCCGAGGTGACGGCCTTGACCACCGCCGGGCTCAGCGCGTTGTCGTTCTCGGCCTGGATGATGAAGTCCGCGCCCACCGACTTGTCGAGCTGTTGCGTGGCCGAGGCCACCATCGAGGAGCCCACCACGGACAGCGCGGCGACCAGCGCGAGGCCGATCATCAGGGCGGAGCCCGTGGCGCCCGTACGCCGCGGGTTGCGCAGCGCGTTGCGCTCGGCGAGGCGGCCGACGGGGCCGAAGAGCCGCAGGACGACCACGCTGACGGCGCGGACGACGTAGCCGGCCAGCAGCGGGCCGACGACCACGAAGCCGACCAGCGTCAGCAGCACGCCGACGCCCAGCATCCCCGAACCCGCCGCGGCGCTGTCGGACGTGGCCGCGGCGACCAGCGCCGCGCCGCCCGCCCCGGTCAGGAGCAGGCCGAGGGCGGCCCGCACCTTGCCGGCCCTGCCGTCGGCGGGGTTGCCGGCGTCGCGCAGGGCGGCCATCGGGGAGATCTTCCCGGCCCGGCGGGCGGGCAGGTAGGCGGCCAGCACGGTGACGACGACGCCGATGGCCAGGCCCACGACGGGCGTGGTGGCCTTGACGGTCAGGTCGGACGTGTCGAGCTTCATGCCCATGGAGCCCATGAGCTCCATCAGTCCCACGGCCAGCGCGATGCCGCCGCCGATGCCGAGGACGGATCCGACGACGCCCAGCAGCAGCGCCTCGGCCAGCACCGACCGGTTGACCTGCTTGCGGCTGGAGCCGATGGCCCGCATCAGGCCGATCTCCCGGGTGCGCTGGGCGACCAGCATGGAGAAGGTGTTGACGATGAGGAAGACGCCGACGAGCACGGCGATGCCGGCGAAGCCGAGCAGCGCGTACTTCATCACGTCCAGGAAGGAGCCGATGTCCTTCTTGTTCTCCGCCTTCGTCTCGGCGGCGGTGCGCACGGCGTAGTCCGTGCCGATGGCCGCGGTGACGTTCTTCTTCAGCTGCTCGTCGCTGACGCCGGGGGCGGCGGTCAGCCCGTAGCCGCTGTACTCGTCGGCGCTGCCGAGGAGCCTGGTCTGGGCGGTGGCGGTGTCGAAGTAGAAGACGGCCGCGCCGGGGTTGGTGGCCTTGTACGTGGCGATGCCGACGACGGCCACGGTGAAGTCGCCCGGCGTGGCGATCACCCGGAGCTTGTCGCCCTGCTTCACACCGTGCTTGGCGGCGGTGTCGGAGTCGAGGACGACCTCGCCCGCGCCGTGCGGCTCGTGGCCGCTGGTGATCTCGACGGACTTCTTCTGCCCCTCGTTCCAGTTGGTGCCCACGGTGGGGGCGCCGGAGGCGGGGCTGAGGCTCTTGTTCCGGCCGTCCGCGACGGTGATCTGCTGGTTGGTGGCGTGGACCTCGACCTCGGCGACGCCCGGCACCTTGGCGAGGGTGCCCCCGAGGGAGGCGGGGAGGGTCTGCGGTTTGCCGGTCTGCTGGGCGTCGTCGTTCTTCTGCGGGGAGACGCCCACGTCGGAGACGGTGGAGGAGAAGAGCTTGTCGAAGGTGGTGTTCATGGTGTCGGTGAACACCAGCGTCCCGCAGACGAAGGCCACCGACAGCAGGACCGCGACGGCGGAGAGCGCCATGCGGCCCTTGTGCGCGAGGAAGTTGCGCAGGGAGGTCTTGAGGACGGTCACGACACCCGGCCCCGCGCGTCGAAGTGCTTCATCCGCTCGAAGACCGCTTCGGCGGTCGGGGCGTACATCTCGTCGACGATCCGGCCGTCCGCGAGGTAGAGGACGCGGTCCGCGTAGGAGGCGGCGACGGCGTCGTGCGTCACCATGACGATGGTCTGGCCCAGCTCGTCCACCGAGCGGCGCAGGAAGCCCAGCACCTCGGCTCCGGCCCGGGAGTCCAGGTTGCCGGTCGGCTCGTCACCGAAGATGATCTCGGGCCGGGCGGCCAGGGCGCGGGCGACGGCCACGCGCTGCTGCTGGCCGCCGGAGAGCTGGTTCGGGCGGTGCTTCAGCCGCCCGGCCAGGCCCACGGTCTCCACGACCCGCTCCAGCCACTGCCGGTCGGGCTTGCGGCCGGCGATGTCCATGGGGAGCGTGATGTTCTCGATGGCGTTGAGCGTCGGGAGCAGGTTGAACGCCTGGAAGATGAAACCGATCCGGTCCCGCCGCAGCCGCGTCAGCTTCTTGTCGTTGAGCGCGGTGAGCTCGGTGTCGTCGATGAATATCTGCCCCGAGGTGATGGTGTCGAGCCCCGCGAGGCAGTGCATCAGCGTCGACTTGCCCGAGCCCGAGGGGCCCATGATGGCGGTGAACTGCCCGCGGGCGATGTCCACGTCCACGTGGTCGAGCGCCACGACGCGAGTCTCCCCCGACCCGTACGCCTTGACGACCTGCCGGGCCCTCGCCGCGACGGCCGTACGCCCTCCGCTGCCCCCGGTCCTGGGAATCGATACAGCCGTAGCCACGGTTTCCTTCTCTCTTTCCGCTGGGTGTGCGACCTGCCCCGGTACGACGACAAGCCTGCTGGAGCCGGGCGGCGGCCACGATGGTGCCCGTCCGTCTCTTCGAGGTGGGGACAGCCCCACCCCGGCCCCCCGGCCGCCCATAAGAACCTACGGAGCCGAGGGGCCGTGCTCCCTCCTGCTGGGGTACGAACCGCGGGTAGGAGAACGTACGGAGGACCCCCTAGGGGTTGCGGTCTTGCGCAGCGGCGGCTTCTCGGGGTTCGCTACGCAGGCGGTACGCACAACGACGGACGCGCCGACTCCTGCGGGGGAACGCCTGGCGAAGAGCCCGTGAAGCCGTGCCCCGGGCAAGACAATTGGGGCCGGAGAGAATTAGTGTTCGCATCACAGGCTGAGGGGGGCTGACGTGCGACCCCCTTCACACGGCCGCCGGTCTCCCAAGGAAGCAGCCTCCGTGAAGATACTTCGTACTCGCGCTGCCAGCGTCTCCCGCCAGGGACTGTGTGCCGCACTGCTCGTGGCCGGCCTCACCACGGCCGCGGTCGGCGCCAGCCCGCCGCACAGAGCCGTCGGCGGCGGCGACCCGTCGCCCGGCTCCGACAACCCGCAGAGCCGCCCGCACGGCAACCCCAACCTCACCCTCCCCGACCTCAGGCCCAAGCCCGGCGCCTCCGGCAAGCCCGCCGACGGCCAACTGCCGCCCGGCGGCGAGAACTCCGGCATCCCGGCGACCGCTCTGGCCGCCTACAAGAACGCCGAGACCATCGCCAAGGAGAAGTACCCGAACTGCCACATCCCCTGGCAGCTCGTCGCGGGCATCGGCAAGGTGGAGTCGGAGCACGGCGCCCTGGGCGGCCGGATGAACCCCGACGGCCGGACGGAGCACCGCATCCTCGGCCCCCGCCTGACGGGCGGCGAGTTCGCGAGGATCACGGACACCGACGGCGGCCGCTGGGACGGCGACAAGGAGTACGACCGCGCGGTCGGCCCCACCCAGTTCATCCCCTCCACGTGGCAGACCTCGGGTGCCGACGGCAACGGCGACGGCGTCCAGGACCCCAACAACATCTTCGACGCCGCCGCGGCCACGGCCGGTTACCTGTGCTCCTACAACAGGGACCTGACCCGGGCGTCCGACCTCGACAAGGCGATCCTCAGCTACAACAACTCCCGCGAGTACGTGAAGGCCGTGCTCGCCTGGGCGCGCACGTACGAGGGCGGGAGCGTCAGCGTCCTGCCCGACCCCACGGCGGGCGCCCCCTACAACCCGGGCGCGAGCCCCACGCCGTCCCAGCCGGGCGGCGGCAGCGGAACCGGCAACTCCGGTTCCACCGGCCACCCCGGCACGTCGAAGCCCTCGGAAAGCGGCAAGCCGAGCCAGTCCGGCCAGCGGCCCAAGCCCGGCACCCCCGGCGGCTCCGGCAAGCCCACCGAGCCCAACAAGCCGACCAATCCCGGCGATTCCGGCAAGCCGAACAAGCCGGGCGGCGGCGACAACGGCAGCGACACCAAGCCCAAGCCCCCGGCCCCCGTCACCCGCCTCGACCGCGTGGGCGACGACAAGCTGGAGGCCACGGCGGGCGAGACCTTCACCCAGCAGCCGCGCGTACGGGCCCTCGACCGCGACGGCAAGCCCGCACCCGACGGCACCGTCGTCCGCTTCGAGGTCATCGGCCTGGAGACCGGCGCCCGCTTCCCCGACGACCAGCGCACCGCCCTCGTCCGCACCGGCAAGGACGGCACCGCCACCGCACCCAAGCTCCTGGCCGGCGACAAGCCCGGCACGTTCACCGTGCGCGCCATGGTCGAGGGCAAGGACGGCGCGAAGATCGCCCCCGTCGACTACGCCGCCACCGTCAAGGCCGCCCCCGCCCCGCACGCCGACACGATCACGCCGGTGGACGAGAGCCCCCTCAAGGCCGCACCCAACAGCTCCTTCACCAAGAAGATCCAGCTCAAGGCGCTCGCCGCGAAGCAGCCCGTCGCCGGCACCGTGATCACGGCCACCGTGCTCGACGCCGACGGCAAGACCCCGGCCAAGACCGGCCCGTACGTCAAGGACGCCGACGGCAAGCCGCGGCGCACGTTCACCCTCGCCAAGACCGACGAGAACGGACTGGTCACCCTGCCCGCCCTGTACACCGACGGGCAGACCGGGACGTTCATCCTCAAACTCACCACCGAGGACGGCGTCACCCGCACCCTCACGCTGACCGTCGAGACCCCGGCCGCCCCGCAGAAGCCGGCCACGTAGGCAACCGCGGTCCTGCCCGTTCCCCCCGGGGGGCGGGCAGGACGGCCGCGGCGTCCCGCACGCCACCGCCGAGGGCGCGCGACGTCAGTCCGCGCCCGCGTCCTCCGCCACCGGCTTGCCCGTCAGCGCCGCCAGGCTGTGCCGCACGTGCGCCATGTGCGAACGCAGCTCCTCACGCCGCTCCTCGTGCTCCCGCAGCACCCGCTCGGTGTCCCGCGCGATCCGCTCCTCACGCACCCGCGCCTGCGCGATCACCGCGGCCGCCTGCGCCTCGGCGTCCTCCTGCCCGTGCCGGGCCGCCTCCTCGGTGTCCGCGTACCGCCGCCGCGCCTCACCCAGCGCCGTGCGCGCGTACTCCTCCAGCGCCGCCACGCGCGCGTCCATCGCCGCCTCGCGCTCCGCGATCTCACGGCCCGCGACGTCCCACCGCTCGGCCTGCTCCTTCTCCTGCTCGGCCAGGATCATCGCGGTGTGCTGACGCATCTCCTTCAGCGCCGCCAGCGACTCCTCACGCCGCTTCTTGGTCTCCTGCCGCACCGTCGTACGCAGATCGTCGGCCACGGTCTGGGCGGCCAGCTGCGCCTGCCGCGCCCACTCCTCCGCCTCGGCCCGCACCGCCACCGCGTACTCGTGCGCCGCCTCCCGCAGCTCACGCCCGTACGCCGCGGCGGACTCCTGCACCTCCGCCGCCTCGGCCTCGGCGCGCTCCCGCAGCCCCGCCGCCTCCAGCTCGGCCGTCGTCACGAGCCCCTGCGCCCGGGGACCGAGCGTCTCGTAGGTCTGCGGAGGAAGCTTCGCCACGACCTGCTCAAGGCGCCGTCCCTCGTCCTCCATCTCGCGCGCGAGCACGGTGAGCCGCGCCGCCCGCTCCCAGGCGGTATCCCGCTGGCGGGCGAACTCCGCCACCGCGCGGTCGACCTGCTCCGGCCGGTAGCCGCGGCCTCGGACGACAGCGAAACCGTCAGGAGACACCGATGAACTCATCCTTGTAGCCCCTTATATCCGGAAATCCGGTATGCGACACGGTCCGGCGTCCATCATTCCCGGACGAACGAAGTGCCCATGACGCGACACTCCGCGGCGCCGGGCACACCGCCCGGCGCCGTCCGCGCTTGTCCGTAGCCGACCGGCCGCTAGAAGAGACCGTCCCACATCTGCTCCAGCAGCACCGCCCACCAGTTCTCCGGCGACGACAGCGCCGCCGGGTCCAGCGCGGCCAACTGCTCCTGAAAGTCCACGGTCCAGCGCCCGGCCTGCTCCGGTGTCAGCCCGTAGCGCCACCGCCACATCTTGCCGAGCAGCGCCAAAGAGCGTACGAACTGGGGAAGGCTCGTGTTGACGAACTGCGGCGGCACGGGCTGGCCGTCCGGCCCCGCCTCCAGCGGTACGGCCACGATGTGCGCCGTGCCGTACTGCACACACAGCTGACGTCCGTAGTCACTGCCCATGACCAGGTACGAACCGGCGTCCGCCGCCGGGCGCACCCCGCGCTCCGCCGCCAGCTCCGCCAGCGTCGGCACCGGACGGCCCGGCTGGGTCTGCCCCCAGAAGAACGGCCCGAAGTCGGCCGGCAGCCCCGCCCACACGAGCGTCTGCGCGACGACGTCCGGAACGCCCTGCCGCGACACGGCCCGCTGGTCGAACCGGAACACGCCCTGCGGCCCGAAGGCCTCGGCCAGCTCCCGCCCGACCACGTCCGGCCCGACCGGCGGCGCCGGCCGCACCTGGCTCGGATGCGGCACCGGCACCCGGTTCGGCGCGGGCCGCGCGGGCCCGTCCGCCACCTGGTGCAGCTCGCCCTGGTGCTCCACGAGGTGCCGGACGCCCTGCTGGCGGGTGGCGTGGTCACGGCCGTACCCGGCGGTGTGGCTGATCCTCACCTGCGGCCACGTCTCGCGGATCATCCGCGCGCAGTACCCGCCCGGCAGGTCGCACGACTCCAACTCGGTGTGCAGTTCGAGCACTTGCTGCGGCGGCACGTTCATCGCCCGCAGCTCGTGCAGGATCTGCCACTCGGGATGCGGCGTACCGGGCGCGCTGCGCCGGATGATCTGCTGCTCGGACCCGTCCTGGGCCCGGTAGCGCAGGACGGCCATGTAGCCGGGCCCCACGGTGGGGACACCGGTGGGCGCGGCCGGCGGATAGCCGTAGCCCTGCGGCGCGCCCGGCGGGGGGCCGACGGGAGCGGGCGCGCCGGGGCTCGCCAGCATGGTGGCCGCCGCGTGCACACCACCGGGCGGAGTACCCGGGGCAGCGGGGGCGCCCGGGTGACCGGGGGCCTGGGGCGCGGCGGGCGCACCGGGGGCGCCCGGTACGGGCGGCTGGCCCGGGGCGCCGGGTGCACCCGGGGCGTGGGGCACACCGGGGGCCTGCGGGGCGCCGGGCGCACCGGGGCTCGCCAGCATGGTGGCCGCCGCGTGCACACCACCGGGCGGAGTACCCGGGGCAGCGGGGACACCCGGGTGACCGGGGGCCTGAGGCGCCGCGGGTGCGCCGGGGGCGCCCGGTACGGGCGGCTGGCCCGGGGCGCCAGGAGTTCCAGGGGCGGGAGGCACACCGGGGCCGACGGCACCCGGACCGGCGGGCACGCCCGGCTGACCCGGAGCCCCGGGGGCACCCGGAGCGTGGGGCACACCGGCACCCGGAGCACCCGGAACCCCAGGCGCACCAGTGGCCCCCGGCTGGCCCGGAGCACCCGGCATCCCGGGCGCACCCGGGGCCGGGGGGACGCCGGGGGCAGCAGGGGCACCCGGTACCGGCGGGACACCGGGAGCGGCGGGAGCACCCGGGCCGGCCGGAGGCACACCCGGAGCGGCAGGGGCACCCGGCGCCGGAGGCACACCCGGAGCAGCAGGCCCGCCGGGGCCGGCCGGCGGCATGCCCGGGGCGGGGTGCTGCGCGCCGGGGCCGCCGGGCGCGGACTGGCCGGGGGCGCCCGGCGGGGTGGCCGGGGCGGGCGGGACGCCCGCGCCGAGGCTGGCCTCGTCCAGCTGGGAGACCATCCGCGTGCGCACGTACCCGCCCTGGGAGGCGCCCGGTGCGGCCGGGTCCTCGAGCGCCGGGGCGATCGTCGTGCGCGGCAGGGCGCTGCCCTGCGGCATGAGGGTGGTCTTGGCGTCCGGGCGGACGCCCGGCGGCGGGGTGTCGTCGAGGTCCGAGCCCGAGAGCGCCGGCGCCAGCACGGTCGCGGGCAGGCCGACCGCGTGGTCGTCGTCCGCCGACACGTCCGCGCCCGCCCAGGGCTCGGGAGACGGCACCGCGTCGGCGTCCGCCGCCGGATCCGCCACGTCCGCACCCGCCCACGGCCCGGCCGGCGGCTCGGGCGCGGGCTCGGCGGAGGGCACCGCAGGAGCAGACGCTGCCGGAGCGGGCGTCGCGGGAGCGGGCGCTGCCGGGGCTGCCGCCGCGGCGGTGTCCGGCGATTCCGCCGGCGCCGCGGGCGCGTCCTCGGGCTCCGGGGCCGGGGCTGGCGCGGGCGTGGGCGTGGGCGCCGTGTCCGGCTCCTGCCTGCGGTCCGGGATCCCCATCGCGTCCGCCGCGTCCTGCAGCCACTGCGGAGGGCTGAGCAGGAACGACGTCTGGTTCAGGTCCACCCGCCGCGGCGGTTCGTCGGCCACCGCCGGTTCCGGCTCGTCCACGGCCGCGTACTCCTCCTCGTACCGGCGGATGACCTCACCCACCGGCAGCCCCGGCCACAGCGTCGTCTCGCCGCTGTCCCGCGCGATGACCAGCCGCACCCGGCCGCCGTCGCCCGTGGGGCCGTTCTCGCGGTCCTCCGCCCAGCAGACGAAGCCCAGGTCGAACTCCCGCACCCGCACCTCGCGTTGGAGGTAGGCCGGCACATCGGCGTTGACCCAGCGTTCCGCGCGCTCCTGCGCCTGCGCGAACGTCACCATCGCGCGCTCATCCCTCCACCGGGACGACGTGCGCGAAGCCGCCGTCCACCATCAGGTTCGCCACGGTCTCCAGCTCCGGCGGACCGCCCGCCAGACGCGACAGGAACGCGTCGAAGTCCTCACCACAGGGCAGCAGCAGCCGCTCCACCCGGTCCTGCACCGTCCAGCCGTCCCGGTCGCGGGCGTCGTCGTACGGGCAGAACCAGACCGACCCGACCGCCTCGCCCTTGACCTTGACCGCCAGCACACCGCCCTGGACGAAGCCCACGCCCAGGTAGTCCTTGGTGAAGTGGTCGCGCAGACACTTGTTGACGTAGACGAGGTCGTTGACCGCCGCCTCGTCGCGCACCGTGAACAGCGGCTGGTCGACCAGCAGCCCCAGCTCCGCGTCCAGCGCCGCGCCCACCGGCGCACAGCCGCCGGCCGCCTTCAGGAACGCCCGGTAGGCGCCGGGCAGCCGGTAGCCGAGGTCCTCCTCGACGCCCTGCACCTGCTCCTCCGTCACCGCCAGGTCCCGCTGGGGCAGCGCGAAGTGCACCGGCCGGGTCTCCTGGAGCGGCCGCGTACCGCGCTTGTCCTGCGCCACGGCGGCCGTGGCGAGCCCGGCGTGGTGCCGCAGCAGCGCCTTGACCTCGGCGGGGACCAGCTCCAGCCGGCGCGTCCGGGCGACGTGGTGCCACGTCCAGCCGTGCGGCGTCGCCACCACCGGCAGGCTCGCCCACAGCTCGTGCCCGGCGGCGTGCTGCGCGGCGTTGGCCGACACGTAGTCGGTCAGCCTCAGCTCGTCGACGCCGAAGCCCTCCGGCGGCTCGGCGATCTCCGCCGCCGCGCGCGCGTAGGGCGAGAAGTCCGGGAAGCCCTCGTCGTCGATCCGCACACCCTTGGGATAGCGGCTGCGCCGGACCGGGTCCGGGAAGTGCACGACCTGCCCGGCGTAGGCCGCGTTCGGTGGCGCGGCCTGCTGCCCGAGCCGACCTGTCGTCATGGCGGAAGCCCCCTGCTGACTGTGTCTCCTGCGTGGCGACAGCCTATGCGGTGCCGCAAGACGAGGGCCTGCCGCCGTCGCGGGACCCCTCACGCGGATGCTTGCAAATGCGTACGAGGCGGGATCGATCATCCTGCGGCCACGGCCTCCCGGGGCCGCCCCCGCCACCCCCACACGGGCGGCCGTCACCCAACCGGTCACTCACGAACCCAGGAACGCCACAAGAACACCAAACGACTCAACAGACACGCGCAACGCCGCCCTGCCTTTCACAGCCGCCATCCCATTTGGCAGGCTGATCCCCGCAACAGGGGGATTGCACGGGAGGGAAGAACCACCATGCACACGACTCAGGACCGGCACACGGGCCAAACGGACGGCCCGGTGCCCGGCGACCCCCGGCTCACCTGGAGCTCCACCGAGGACGCCGAGAGACCGCCGGTCCTGCTGCACCGCCGCGACGGCATCCTGCCCGCGGTGGCCGCCGCCCTGTCCGTCCGCGGCGAAACCCTCACCTGCACAGCGGGCAAATCCGAGCAACCGCCCAGGCTCCACCCCCTGGTCCAGGACTTCCTCGACACCCTCACCAACGAACGCCGAGAACGCTTCACCGGCCGCTGCCCCGAAGCCGTCCTCCTCACCCGCTACCTCACCGGCCACGAAACCAGCCGCAGCAAACGCGCCGCCCGCAAACCCCTCACCCACGGCGAAGCCCGCCGCGCACTCAAGCAAGCCAAGCTGACCGCCCGCCACATCCGCGAGGACGGCGACCCCCGGCACGGCGCCTACGCCCCGCCCTGCCGCTCCTGCACCGCACTCCTCGCCCATTTCGGCGTACGCCCCGTCGACCCCGCCGCCCCGACCACCGGCAGGAACTGACCACCCCACCATGCGCGCATTCGACCGCACCGCCGCCACCCGCTTCCCCGTCGCCGTCGACGCCGCCCTGCGCGAAGCCGGCTGGCAACCCGGACGCTGGGACATCAAAGCCGCCGAGAACTGGGCCGACACCCTCCGCGCCCACGTCTCCCCCGCCGGCCACCGCCACACCGTCTTCCCCGCCGCCGTCGAGGCATGGGCCGAATTCGGCGGACTGCGCATCATCCCGCCCGGCCCCGGCCGGCACATCGCCCCCACCCCCTTCGGCATCGACCCCCTGCACGGCCTCCACCTCGCCCGCACCGTCGCCGACCTCGGCCGCGCACTGGGCACCGAGGTCTGCCCCCTCGGCCAGGAACTCGACGGCCAGGCCCTCCTCGTCATCGACGCCCACGGCCGCGTCTACAGCCTCGACCACACCGGCGACTGGTACCTCGGCTCCGACATCGACCACGCCATCGGCACCCTCGTCACCGGAATCCGCCCCGCCCGCCTCACCGCAGGCGCCACCGCCCGCTGACCCGAGCACGGCCCACACCGCCCCCGGCCCCGCACCACCCGGCCGCTACGCCGCCGCCGGAATCACCGCCGACACCCGGAAACCCCCCGCATCCGTCGGCCCCGACACAAACACCCCACCCAACGCCACAACCCGCTCCTTCATCCCCACCAGACCGTTGCCACCACTCGGCAACCCCGGCCCCGCGCCCTCCGCCACATCCGAAGGCCCGTTCTCCACCTGCAACGCCACCTCACCGTCCCGGTGCGCCAGCCGAACGACCGCCTTCGCACCCGGAGCGTGCTTGTGGACGTTCGTCAACGCCTCCTGCACCACCCGGTACGCCGTCTGCTCCACCCCCGGCCCATACGCCCGCTCCGCACCCTCCACGGACAGCTCCACCACCATCCCGGCCGCCTGCGACTGCCCCACAAGATCCGTCAACCCGTCCAGACACGGACCGTCCCCCGCATCCCCCACCGCACCGTCCACCGAAGCCGCCACCCGAGCCGACGCCGCCGAAGCCACCGCCGCCAACCGCTCCGACGCCGCACTGCCCTGCCCACCCGGCGAGGACGACGGCGCCACCGCCACGGACGGCGTCGTCCGCAACACCCCCAGCATCTCCCGCAGCTCCGTCAACGCCTGCCGGCCCATGTCCCCGACCAACGCCGCGTTCTTCACCGCCTTCTCCGGATCCTTCAACGCCACCGCCTGCAACGCCGCCGCATGCACCACCATCAGCGACACCCGGTGCGCCACCACGTCGTGCATCTCCCGCGCGATCCGGGTCCGCTCCTCGTTACGCGCCCACTCCGCCCGCTCCTCCGCCCGCTCGGCCAGCAGCGACAACTCCCGCTCCAGACCGTCGGCCCGCTCCCGCAGACTCTCCACCAGACGCCGCCTCGCCCCCACGTACAACCCCAGCAGCACCGGCGGCGCCGTCATCCCCAGGGCCATCACCACCGAGAAGGCGATCATCAGCCAGAACCCCGGCCGGTAACCGTCCTGCGCCATGTCCCGGTGGAACCGCGCGAACGCCACTATCAGCGTCCCCAGCAGCGAAACCCCCGACAACACCGCGATGATCCGCCGCGGCACCTCCGACGCCGCCAGCGTGTACAGCGCCACGACACCCAGCAGGAAACCCATCTCCGCCGGCACGAAGGCGAACGACACCAGCACCACGGCGATCGGCCACCGCCGCCGCAACACCAGCGAAGCCCCGGCCGGCACCCCCACCAGCCCCCCGAGCACCCCCGGCAACCCCACCTCGTGCGCGAACGCCACACCCTCCGGCACACACTCCAATGCGGACACCAGAGCGAGCACCACATCCAGCACCATGCTCCGCCGCCGCGCCCACCACCACGGCCCCGGCGGCGCACCCTGCACGCCGCCGTCCGCGATTGCCCCCGTTGTGGTCATACCACCCAGACTACGGGCGGGCGCCAGCCCTTTTCCGGGGACCGCGGCAGCACAAGAGGCCCACGA
Organism: Streptomyces cinnamoneus; assembly: GCF_002939475.1. Taxonomy (NCBI): domain Bacteria; kingdom Bacillati; phylum Actinomycetota; class Actinomycetes; order Kitasatosporales; family Streptomycetaceae; genus Streptomyces; species Streptomyces cinnamoneus. The sequence goes on from NZ_PKFQ01000001.1 coordinate 2,845,948, forward strand.
AGGCGCGCGCAACAGCTGCATTTCACCCGAACTCGCGATTCGATCAGGTATGCGCCCTTCCGCCTGCTGTGCGGGGCGAGGCTGACGCCATGGTTCACGCAAAAACGGACATGCGGGCCCGGGCGCGGGAACTGCGCCGGGCGGGCAGGACGTACGACGAGATCGTGGCGGAGCTGGGCGTGTCGAAGAGCTCGGTGTCACTGTGGGTGCGGGACCTGCCGAAGCCGCGGAAGACGACGGAGCAACTGGACGCGATGCGCGAGGCCCGCTGGGCGCCGCACCGGCGGGCGCAAGCGATCAAGCGCATGGAGACGAAGCTGGAGGCGGCGAACGAGATCGGCCCGATGACGGACCGGGAGCTGTTCCTCGTGGGGGTGGGGCTGTACTGGTCGGAGGGGGCGAAGAGCAAGATTCACCGCCCCGCCGAGCGCGCCACCTTCGTCAACAGCGACCCGGGCATGATCCGCGTCTACCTGGCATGGCTGGCGCTCCTCGGCGTGGAACCCGACCGGATCCAGTACCGCGTCATGATCCACGAGAGCGCCGACGTCGGCCGGGCCGAGAGGTTCTGGGCGGACCTGGCCTCCGTCGACGTCACCGCCCTGAAGAAGACGACGCTCAAGAAACACGACCCCAGAACAGTCCGCAAGAACGTGGGCGACACCTACTACGGCTGCCTCGTCGTCGACGTCCTGAGAAGTGCCGACTTGTACCGTCGCATCGAAGGCTGGTGGTACGGCATAGTGGTGGGGGTCGAGACGACGATCTAGAGATCGTCCGTTTTGGCCTGCTATCCGCCGTAGTGTAATTGGCAGCACGGGAGCTTTTGGTGCTCTTCGGTCCGGGTTCGAGTCCTGGCGGCGGAGCTTGAAGTCCGCATTCACCGGGTCCTGACCTCCCAGGTCAGGACCCGCGCGCGTTTCACCCCTCTTACGCCCCGGTATCCTGCGGGTGTCCACCCCCTCGAAGCCGAAGGGCACACCCGTGAGCGCCAACCGCCCGGCAGCCGTCGTCGTCCTCGCAGCGGGTGAGGGCACCCGCATGAAGTCGGCGACCCCCAAGGTCCTGCACGAGATCTGCGGCCGCTCCCTCGTCGGGCACGTCGTCGCCGCCGCCCGTGAGCTCGGTCCGGAGCACCTCGTCGTCATCGTCGGGCACGCCCGCGAGCAGGTCTCCGCGCACCTCGCCGCGATCGACCCCGGCGTCCGCACCGCCGTCCAGTACGAGCAGAACGGCACCGGTCACGCCGTCCGCATGGGCCTTGAGGAGCTGTCGAACAGCGGCATCGCGCTCGACGGCACCGTGGTCGTCGTCTGCGGCGACACCCCACTGCTGACCGGGGAGACGCTGGAGCGGCTCGCCGGCACCCACGCCGCCGACGGCAACGCCGTGACCGTGCTGACGGCCGAGGTGCCGGACTCCACGGGCTACGGGCGCATCGTCCGCGACGACGACGGCGCCGTGACGGCGATCGTCGAGCACAAGGACGCCAGCGACGCGCAGCGCGCGATCCGTGAGATCAACTCCGGGGTGTTCGCGTTCGACGCCCAGCTGCTGACGGACGCGCTCGGCAAGGTCCGTACGGACAACAGCCAGGGCGAGGAGTACCTGACGGACGTCCTCGGCATCCTGCGTGAGGCGGGGCACCGTGTGGGCGCGGCCGTGGCCGGTGATCACCGGGAGATCCTGGGGATCAACAACCGGGTGCAGCTCGCCGAGGCCCGCAGGCTGCTGAACGAGCGGCTGCTGCACGCGGCGATGATGAGCGGCGTGACGGTGGTGGACCCGGCGACGACGTGGGTCGACGTGACGGTGACGTTCGAGCCGGACGCGCTGGTGCAGCCGGGCACGCAGCTGCTGGGGGCGACGCATCTGGCGACGGGTTCCGAGGTCGGTCCGAACACGCGCCTGAAGGACACGGCCGTGGGTGCGGGTGCCCGTGTCGACAACACCGTCGCGGACTCGGCCCTGATCGGTGAGGGCGCGTCCGTGGGTCCGTACGCCTATCTGCGGCCGGGGACCAGGCTCGGTCCGAAGTCCAAGGCCGGGGCGTACGTGGAGATGAAGAACGCCGAGATCGGCGAGGGCACCAAGGTGCCGCACCTGTCGTACGTGGGTGACGCGACGATCGGTGAGTACAGCAACATCGGCGCGGCGAGCGTCTTCGTGAACTACGACGGTGTGAACAAGCACCACACGACGATCGGCTCGCACTGCCGCACTGGATCCGACAACATGTTTGTGGCTCCTGTCACGATCGGGGACGGCGCCTACACCGCCGCGGGCTCGGTCATCACCAAGGATGTGCCCCCGGGTTCGCTGGCTGTCGCCCGTGGCCAGCAGCGGAATATCGAGGGTTGGGTGGCGCGCAAGCGCCCGGGAAGTGCGGCCGCTCAGGCTGCTTCCGCTGCTCGTCGGGACCCCGACGGCGAGCAGTGACCGTGACACTGGCACGCCGTGCGGGGCGTACCGTGATAAGCGCACACAAAGCGACATCCAAGGAGACTGTGCTGTGACCGGGATCAAGACGACCGGCGAGAAGAAGCTGATGCTCTTCTCCGGCCGCGCCCACCCCGAGCTTGCCGAGGAGGTCGCGCACCAGCTGGGCGTCGGCCTGGTCCCGACCAAGGCCTTCGACTTCGCGAACGGTGAGATCTACGTCCGTTTCCAGGAGTCGGCGCGTGGCGCGGACTGCTTCCTGATGCAGAGCCACACGGCCCCCATCAACAAGTGGGTCATGGAGCAGCTCATCATGATCGATGCTCTGAAGCGCGCCTCCGCGCGGAGCATCACCGTGATCCTGCCCTTCTACGGCTATGCCCGTCAGGACAAGAAGCACCGCGGCCGCGAGCCCATCTCGGCCCGTCTGATCGCGGACCTGATGAAGACGGCCGGCGCCGACCGCCTTCTCACGGTGGACCTGCACACCGACCAGATCCAGGGCTTCTTCGACGGTCCGGTGGACCATCTGTTCGCGCTGCCGATCCTGGCGGACTACGTGGGTGCCAAGGTCGACCGTGACAAGCTCACGGTGGTCTCCCCGGACGCCGGTCGTGTGCGGGTGGCCGACCGCTGGTGTGACCGTCTGGGCGCGCCGCTGGCGATCGTGCACAAGCGTCGTGACAAGGACGTGGCGAACCAGGTGACGGTGCACGAGGTCGTGGGTGACGTCAAGGGCCGCGTCTGTGTGCTCGTCGACGACATGATCGACACGGGTGGCACGATCTGCGCCGCCGCCGACGCGCTCTTCGCGCACGGGGCCGCGGACGTCATCGTGACCGCCACGCACGGTGTGCTCTCCGGTCCGGCCGCGGACCGTCTGAAGAACTCCAAGGTGAGTGAGTTCGTCTTCACGAACACGCTGCCCACGCCGAACGAGCTGGAGCTCGACAAGATCACGGTGCTGTCGATCGCGCCGACGATCGCTCGTGCGGTGCGTGAGGTCTTCGAGGACGGTTCGGTGACGAGCCTCTTCGACGAGCTGGGCTGACGGTTCGGCCCGGGGCGACTGCTGTAACGATCATGCGGTCGCGCTGATCGATTTCTGGGCGGCCTCCCCGCCGGGTAGACTCCTTGAGTTGCTCGGCGAGGGAGGCCGCACTGTTGTGCGGCGGTCCGTTATCGACGCGCTCTTCGTAGCAGGCCTGTCGTGGGCCGGGTAACCGTCCACCGCAACTGTTCACGAGGAGTGCACCATGTCTGAGGTCAAGCTCGCCGCTGCCGTCCGTACGGACTTCGGCAAGGGCGCCGCCCGCCGTATCCGCCGCGCCCACCAGGTTCCGGCCGTCGTCTACGGCCACGGTGGCGAGCCGGTTCACGTGTCCCTGCCGGGCCACGACCTGATGATGGCGCTGAAGACCCCGAACGTCCTGCTCTCCCTGGACATCGAGGGCCGCAACGAGCTCGTCATCCCCAAGCAGGTCCAGCGTGACGCCCTCAAGGGCTTCCTGGAGCACGTCGACCTGCTCGTCGTGAAGCGCGGCGAGAAGGTCACCGTCGAGATCCCGGTCCAGACCGAGGGCGACCTGGCCCCGGGTGGCAACCTGCTCGAGCACACCCTGACCGCTCTGCCGGTCGAGGCCGAGGCCACCCACATCCCCGAGGCCGTCACCGTCTCCATCGCGGGCCTGGACGCCGGTGCCTCCGTGCTGGCCAAGGACGTCGTCCTGCCGGCCGGTGTCGAGCTGGCCGTCGAGGCCGAGACCGTCGTGCTGCACGTCGTGGCCGGCCAGGTCGAGGCTGAGGGCGCCGAGGCCTGAGCCTTGGCCCGGTGAGGGTTTTCCGTGGGGGTTCTCGCTGTTCCCCCGGGGGTGTCCCTCGATTTTCTTTCCGACCGCCGTCCTGCTCCACTGGAGCCGGGCGGCGGTCGGCTTGTGAAGGAGACATGCGGATGACGGACGAGTCCAGCCCCTGGCTGATCGTGGGCCTGGGCAACCCGGGCGGCGAGTACGCGGCCAATCGCCACAACGTGGGCTTCATGGTCGCGGACCTGCTGGCGGAGCGGATGCGGGCGAAGTTCAAGGCGCACAAGGCGCGGGCGCAGGTCGTGGAGGGCCGTCTGGGTGCTCCGGGGCCTTCCAGCCGGCGGGTGGTGGTGGCGAAGCCGATGTCGTTCATGAACCTGTCGGGTGGGCCGACGACGGCGTTGCGTGACTTCTACAAGGTGCCGGTGGAACGGATCGTCGTCGTTCACGACGAGCTGGACATCGACTACGGGATGTTGCGGCTGAAGCTGGGTGGTGGGGACAACGGCCACAACGGTCTGAAGTCGATCACGAAGTCGCTGGGGCCGGACTACTGCCGGGTGCGGTTCGGTATCGGGCGGCCGCCGGGGCGGATGCAGGTGGCGGATTTCGTGCTGAAGGACTTCTCGTCCGTGGAGCGCAAGGAGCTGGACTATCAGGTCGACCGGGCGGCGGACGCCGTGGAGTCGCTGATCGTGGACGGTCTGGAGCGTGCGCAGGGCACGTACAACTCCTGACGCGTGGGACGGGTCGCGTGTGCCCCCTCGCCGGTGCGGCGAGGGGGCACACGTGTGTGTCAGCCGGTGTTGCGCAGGCCGGCGGCGACACCGTTGACGGTGAGCAGCAGGGCCCGGGAGAGCAGGGGGTCGGGTTCTTCGCCGCGTTCGGCGGCGCGGCGCTGGCGGTCGAGGAGGGTGACCTGGAGGTAGGAGATCGGGTCGAGGTAGGCGTCGCGGATGTGGAAGGTCTGGCGCAGGACGGGGCTGGCGTCGAGGAGTTCGGTCTCGCCGGTGATGCGGAGCACTTCCCGGACGGTCAGCTCGTGTTCGGCCTTGATGAGGTCGAAGACGTGCTTGAGCTCGTCGGGGACGAGGGTGTCGACGTAGTGCTGGGCGATGCGCAGGTCGGTCTTGGCGAGGGTCATCTCGACGTTGGAGAGGAAGTTCTGGAAGAAGTGCCAGTGTTCGTGCATCTCCTCCAGGACGGTGTCGAGGCCTGCTTCGCGGGCGGCCTTGAGGCCGGAGCCGACGCCGAACCAGCCGGGGACGATCTGGCGGGACTGGGTCCAGCCGAAGACCCAGGGGATGGCGCGGAGGCCGTCGAGGCCGGCGCCGGAGTCGGGGCGGCGGGAGGGCCGGGAGCCGAGGTGGAGTTCGGCGAGCTGGTCGACGGGGGTGGAGGCGAAGAAGTAGGCGGGGAGGTCGGGGTCCTCGACGAGGCGGCGGTAGGCGTCGTGGGCGGCGTCGGAGACGGTGTCCATCGCGGCGTCCCAGCGGGCGAGGGCCTCGTCGGACTGGCGGGGTGAGGTGTGCAGGGCCGAGGCCTGGAGGGTGGCGGCCACGGTCAGTTCGAGGTTCTCCCGGGCGAGGGCCGGGAGGAGGTACTTGTCGGAGATGACCTCGCCCTGTTCGGTGACCTTGATCTCGCCTTCGAGGGTGCCCCAGGGCTGGGCGAGGATGGCGTCGTGGGTGGGGCCGCCGCCGCGGCCGACGGTGCCGCCGCGGCCGTGGAAGAGCCGCAGGCGTACGCCGTAGCGGTGGGCGACGTCGCGCAGGCGTCGCTGGGCGCGGTGGATCTCCCACTGGGAGGTGGTGATGCCGCCGAACTTGGAGGAGTCGGAGTAGCCGAGCATGACCTCCTGGACGTCGCCGCGGAGGGCGACGAGGCGGCGGTAGGAGGGGTCGGCGAGCATTTCGTCGAGGAGCCGGTCGGCTTCCTTGAGCTCGTCGGTGGTTTCCAGGAGCGGCACGATGCCGATCTTCGCCCAGCCGGCGTGGAGGTCGATCAGGCCGGCTTCGCGGGCGAGGACGGCGGCGGCGAAGACGTCGTCGGCGCCCTGGCACATGGAGATGATGTAGGACTCGACGACTTCGGGGCCGAACTTCTGGAGTGCCTCGCGGATGGTGCCGAAGACGCCGAGGGTCTTGGTGCCGGCGGCGTCGAGGGGGGCGGGGCTGGGGGCGAGGGGGCGGCGGGAGCGCAGTTCCTTGGCGAGGAGCTTGCGGCGGTAGTCGCGGGGCATGTCGGCGTAGCGCCAGGATTCTTCGCCGAGGCGGTCGAAGAGCTGGCCGAGGGCGTGGTGGTGGGCGTCGGCGTGTTCGCGGACGTCCATGGTGGCCAGGTGGAGGCCGAAGGCGGCGAGGGTGCGGATGGCGCGTTCGAGGCGGCCGTCGGCGATGAGGCGGCCGCGGTGGGCGCGCAGGGAGTCCTGGACGAGCTGGAGGTCGGCGAGGAGTTCGCCGGTGCCGAGGTAGTCGCGGCCGTCCTGGTGGGGGGTGCCCTGGGCGAGGCGTTCGCGGGTGTTGACGAGCTTCTGGCGGACGCAGGTGGCCTTGAGGCGGTAGGGCTCTTCGGCGTTGAGCCGCTTGTAGCGGGGGCTGATCTCGGGCAGGAGTTCGAGGTCGCGCTGGAGGGAGGTGAGGAGTTCCTCGGTGGCCCCGCTGTTGCGGATGGAGTTGGAGAGGGCGCCGCGTAGTTCGTCGACGACGGCGAGGGCGTCGGTGATGCCGTGTTCGTGCTGCAGTATCAGCACGTCCCAGGTGACCTGGGGGGTGACGTTGGGGTTGCCGTCGCGGTCGCCGCCGATCCAGGTGCCGAAGGTCAGGGGGCGGGTGGTGGCGGGGAGGGTGACGCCGACGCGGTCGAGTTCGGCGGCGAGGTCCTCCAGGACGTCGCCGACGGCCTCGGCGTGGAGTTCGTCGAGGTAGTAGATGGCGTTGCGGGCTTCGTCGGTGGGTTCGGGGCGGGCGACGCGCAGCTCGTCGGTCTGCCAGAGCAGGTCGATGTTCTCGGCGAGGCGCAGGTCGGTGCGGCGCTTGTCGCCGGTGCCGGTGCCGGGGGCGTCCAGGAGCTTGGCGATGCGGCGGAGCTTGTTGAGGACGCTGCGGCGGGCGGCTTCGGTGGGGTGGGCGGTGAAGACGGGGCGGACCCCGAGGTGCTGGACGGTCTGTCGCAGGTGTTCCGGGTCGGCTTCCTTCAGCTGGTCGGCGGTGCGGGCGAGGATGGAGCCCTCGGCGTCGCGCCGGGCGCGCAGCTCGCGGCCGCGGTGGACCTGCTCGGTGATGTTGGCCAGGTGGAAGTAGGTGGAGAAGGCCCGTACGAGCTTGGCGGCGGTCTGCGGGTCGGTGGTGCTCAGCAGTTCCGCGGCGGCTTCGCCGTCGGTGCGGGTGAGGGCGCGCACCCGCTCGACGAGGTCGAGGAGCTCTTCACCCTCCTGGCGGACCAGGGTTTCGCCGAGGAGGTCGCCCAGGCGGCGGATATCGGCGCGCAGGGCGGCGTTGGTGTTGTCGGCACTGCTCACAGGTGCGGCTCCTTGCGGTGGTTCCGAGCACGTCTGGAGGGGTGGCGGACCGCGCTGTCCGACGCCCCCAGCATAGGTCGCCGCACGACGCGCGGTGGTCCGCGCCTCTTGCTCCGGGGCCGGGCCCTGCCATACTTACGACGCCGTAGGTTACGGAACCGTAGGAACGTGACCAAGCCCCGACCCCCATGAGGGAATCCATGACTGCAAGCCCCGACGTGCTCGAAGACGCGCCGAAGGCCCAGGAGGGCTCACTGCCCTCCGCCACTCTGGGCGGTGAGCACCGCAGGTCCGTCGAGCAGATCACCCTGCTGATGTTCATCGTCGTCCCGTTCATCGCGCTGCTCGCCGCCGTCCCGCTGGCGTGGGGCTGGGGGGTGAGCTGGCTGGATCTGGCGCTGATGGTGGCGATGTACTACATCGGCTGCCACGGCATCACGATCGGGTTCCACCGCTATTTCACGCACGGCTCCTTCAAGGCGAAGCGGCCGTTGCGGATCGCGCTGGCGGTCATGGGGTCGCTGGCGGTCGAGGGGCCGCTGGTGCGCTGGGTGGCCGATCACCGCAGGCACCACAAGTTCTCGGACGCCGAGGGTGACCCGCACTCGCCCTGGCGGTACGGGGAGAGCGTGCCGGCGCTGATGAAGGGCCTGTGGTGGGCTCACGTGGGGTGGATGTTCGACGAGGAGCAGACGCCGCAGCAGAAGTACGCGCCGGATCTGATCAAGGATCCGGCCATTCGTGCGATCTCTCGCCAGTTCGTGTTGTGGACGACGCTCTCGCTGCTGATCCCGCCGCTGGTGGGCGGGCTGGTGACGTGGTCGTGGCAGGGGGCGCTGTCGGCGTTCTTCTGGGGTTCGCTGGTCCGGGTGGCGCTGCTGCACCATGTGACGTGGTCGATCAACTCGATCTGCCACGCGGTCGGCAAGCGCCCGTTCAAGTCGCGTGACCGTTCGGGGAACGTGTGGTGGCTGGCCGTGCTGTCGTGCGGTGAGTCGTGGCACAACCTGCACCACGCCGACCCCACGTCGGCGCGGCACGGTGTGCTCCGGGGGCAGCTGGACTCCAGCGCCCGGATCATCCGCTGGTGCGAGAAGGCGGGCTGGGCGTACGACGTGCGCTGGCCGAACGAGAGCCGCATCGAGGGCCGTCTGCGGGCCCCGGAGGCGTCCCCCGAGAAGGAGGACGCCGCGCACGCGGCATGATTGACGCCGTGGCGATCGACAGCAGCAGCACCGGCAAGAAGGACCCGTCCGCACCCACCGGGGCCCGGCGCACCCGGCCCCGCCGGGTGCGGATGACGGGCGCGGAGCGCCGTGAGCAGCTGCTGGACATCGGTCGCGCGCTCTTCGCCGAGCGCGGGTTCGAGGGCACGTCGGTGGAGGAGATCGCGGCGAAGGCCGGGGTGTCGAAGCCGGTGGTGTACGAGCACTTCGGCGGCAAGGAGGGGCTGTACGCGGTGGTCGTGGACCGTGAGATGCGGCAGCTGCTCGACATGGTGACCGGCGCCCTGACCGCGGGCCATCCGCGGGAGCTCCTCGAACAGGCGGCCTTCGCCCTGCTGGACTACATCGAGTCCTATACGGACGGCTTCCGCATCCTGGTGCGCGATTCGCCCGTCGCCCAGTCGACGGGCACGTTCGCGTCGCTGATCAGTGACATCGCGACGCAGGTCGAGGACATCCTGGGGCTGGAGTTCAAGGCGCGCGGCTTCGACCCGAAGCTGGCCCCGCTCTACGCCCAGGCGCTGGTCGGCATGGTGGCCCTGACGGGCCAGTGGTGGCTGGACGTGCGCAAGCCGAAGAAGGCGGAGGTCGCGGCGCACCTGGTGAACCTGGCCTGGCACGGTCTGGACGGCCTGGAGCCCAAGCCGCGGCTGGTGGGGCACCGCAAGAGCTGACGCGGCGGGAACGGCTCTCCGCCGCGACGGCGCGCCCCCGGCGGGCGGTCGCGGCGGTGCGGGCGCCTCTCAGTCCCGCTTGCGGGCCACCACGAAGACCCGCCGGAACGGGAAGACCGTGCCGCCCGGCCCCGCCGGGTACGCCTCGCGCAGGAGCGCCCCGTACTCGGCGAGGAACGCCTGTGTGGCCGCCAGGTCGCCCGCGAGGGCGGTCAGCACGGGGCGCAGGCCCGTGCCCTTGACCCAGTCGAGGACGGGGTCCTCGCCGGGCAGCAGATGGGCGTAGGTGGTCTCCCACGTGTCGACCTCGCATCCGAGGTCCGTGAGCCGTGCCAGGTACTGGGCGGGGTCGAGGACCTCGACGCGCCGCCGCCCGGCCTCGCCGAGGCGGTCGCGCCAGCGCACCGAGGCGCACAGCTGCCGCAGCAGCGCGTGGCTGGGGGCGTCGCCGTTCCCCGGGACCTGGAAGGCGAAGGTGCCTCCCGCGGCCAGGCCGGCCAGCCAGACGGGGAAGCGCCCGGCGTGGCCCGGCACCCACTGGAAGGCGGCGTTGGAGACGATGAGGTCGAGGGGCTCGGCGGGGTCCGGGGACCAGTCCGTGAGGTCGGCGCGGGCGAAGGCGATGCTGCCGCCGCCGAGGGTGCGGCCGGCGTAGGCGTCGGCTTCCCGGAGCATGGCGGCGGAGTTGTCGTAGCCGGTGACGCGGGCGTCGCGCCAGCGCTCGGCGAGGAGGGCGGTGACGTTGCCCGCGCCGCAGCCGAGGTCGGCGATGCGGGCGGGGCGCCGGCCCTGGCCGGGCAGGGCGGGTACCCGGGCGAGCAGGTCCGTGAAGGGGCGGCTGCGGTCCTCGGCGTGGCGGAGGTACTGCCGGGGGTCCCAGAGGGGGGTGGGGGCGCAGGGCATCGTTCGGCCTTTCTGCGGAACGTGGCGGCCCTTCCAGGATCCCCACACCCATATCTTGACGTCAAGAGACTTCATGTCGACAGACCAACTACACTGATCCCATGGAGGACGAGGTCGATCGGCTGGTCGCGGCGTGGCGCCGAGAGCGCCCCGATCTCGACGTGGAACCACTCGAAGTGCTCAGCCGGGTCTCCCGGCTCGCCCGCCACCTCGACCGTGCCCGGCGGATCGCCTTCGCCGAGCACGAGCTCGAGCCCTGGGAGTTCGACGTCCTGACGGCGCTGCGCCGTGCCGGGGCGCCCTATCAGCTCTCGCCGGGGCAGTTGCTGACCCAGACCCTGGTGACCTCGGGCACGATGACCAACCGCATCGACCGGCTGGCCAAGAAGGGCCTCGTGCAGCGCGAGCCCGACCCCAGCGACCGGCGCGGCGTGCTCGTCCGCCTCACCGACGAGGGCCGGGACCGGGCCGACCAGGCGCTCGCCGGGCTGCTCGCCCAGGAGCACGCGATCCTCGCCGAGCTGTCCACGGCTCAGCGCGCCGACCTCGCCGCTCTGCTACGCCAGTTGACCGCCCCGTTCGACAACGTCCCCGGCTAGGTCCACCGGCCCCACCCCGGCCCGCCGGGCCAGCGCCACGGCGGCCAGCGTGGAGTGCACGCCGAGCTTGCCCAGCACGTTCTGCATGTGGGTGCGGACCGTGTGCGGGGAGAGGTAGAGCCGCTCGGCGACGGCCTTGCGGCCCAGCCCGGCCACCATGCAGCGCAGCACCTCGCGCTCACGCGGCGTCAGGGACTCGACCAGGCGCTCGCTCTCGGTGCGGTGCTTGCGCGCGGCCGTCAGCTCCCGCAGCACCCCCGTCAGCAGGGCGGGCGGCAGGTGCGTCTCGTCGCGCAGGACGCCCCGTATCACCGCGAGCAGGCGGGAGAGGGAGCAGTCCTTGGCGACCCAGCCGCCCGCGCCCGCCTGGAGCGCGGCGGCGGCCCGCCGCGGGTCGTCCCGCTCGGCCAGCACCACCGTCCGCACGCCCGGATGGCCCGCGCGGACCCTGGCGACCAGCGAGATGCCGTCCACCGTCCCCTCGGCCGGCCCCGGGCCGTCCTGAGCCGGCCGGTACTGCGCCGGCACCTGTGTCGCGTCCGCGCCGACCGTGCCGAGGTCGGCGTCGATCAGCAGGACGTCGAAACGCCGCCCCTCACCCGCCGCGCGCTCCAGCGCGCGCAGCGCCGCCGGCCCGCTGCCGGCCGCCGAGACGTCCACGTCCTGCTCGGCCGCGAGGGCGGCGGCGAGCGACTCGGCGAAGATGCGGTGGTCGTCGACCACCAATACCCGAATACGTGCCACAACCACCCCCATATCCCGGGAGGCAACGGCAGTGCGGGTACGGCGCCCGGACTCCGGGGCCGCCATGCGCGCACGGCCGCCGCCGTGCCCTGACAACCACCCCGCCCCGGGCGTCGTACCTGCCTGTCTCGCCCCCTGATCAGCGTCGGCCCCCACCGACGCTGTGCATCAGACTACGGGCGGGGTCGGACGTCGGAGGCGGATTGGCAAAACTGCTTGACCCGGGTGTTTATCGTGAGCTTTCTGTTCAGTATTGAGGCGGTGAACGATCCGGAACGACCGTCGCGCGGACCGGACAGCCACTAGACGACCCGGTGCGCTCCCGGGCCGGCCGTCACGGGGAAGACGTGCGGCAGCCGGTGGCCGGCGGCCGCGAACGCGGCCCTGACCGCCTCCCCGACCTCCGTCACGGCGGCCTCCTCCACCAGCGCCACGGCCGAGCCCCCGAAGCCGCCCCCGGTCATCCGGGCGCCGAGCGCGCCCGCGCCCACCGCCGTCGCCACCGCCAGGTCCAGCTCGGGGCAGGAGACGGCGAAGTCGTCCCGCAGCGAGGCGTGGCCGGCCGTCAGCAGGGGGCCGACGGCGCGCGGGTCGCCGGCGTCCAGGAGCGCGGCCGTCTCCTCCACCCGGCGGTTCTCCGTGACCACGTGCCGCACCAGCGGCCCCGGGCGGACCCCGTGCCTCTCCGCCCCGCCCGCCGCCTCCACCTCCGCCAGCGCCTCGGCCAGCCGCTCGTACGCCACGTCCCGCAGGGCGCGCACCCCCAGCGCCCGCGCCGCCGCCTCGCAGCCCGCGCGGCGGCGCGCGTACGCGCCCTCGCCCAGTTCGTGGGCGACGCGGGTGTCCATCACCAGCAGCCGCAGGCCCGCGGCGGCGAGGCCGAGGGGCACCGGGCGGGCGGCGAGGGAACGGGTGTCCAGGTGGAGGGCGTGGCCCTCGACGCAGCACGCGGCCGCCGTCTGGTCCATGATCCCGCAGGGCACGCCCACGAAGGCGTTCTCGGCCCGCTGGGCCAGCCGCGCCAGCTCCGGGCGGCCGAGGCCGAGCCCGTGGAGCCCGTCCAGGGCCAGCGCGGTGGCCACCTGGAGGGCGGCGGAGGACGACAGGCCGGCTCCGAGGGGCACCTCGCTCTCCACGTGCAGGTCCGCGCCGCCCACCGGGTACCCCGCCTCGCGCAGCGCCCAGGCCACGCCGGCCGGGTGGGCGGCCCAGCCGCGCACGGCTCCCGGCGCCGCGGGCTCCCCCGGGCCCAGCTCGACGACGACGCCGGCGGCGGCCGCCGAGTGCAGGCGCAGCCGCCCGTCGGGACGGGCGCGGGCGGCCACCCACGTCAGGCGGGGCAGGGCGAGCGGCATGACCAGGCCCTCGTTGACGTCGGTGTACTCGCCGATGAGGTTGACCCGGCCGGGGGCCGCCCACACGCCCTCGCACGGCGTCCCGTAGACCTCCCCGAAGGCCCGTGCGGCCTGTGCGGCGGTCACCGGACCGGCCCGTTCCTCCTGGCGAACCCCCAGGCGTCCTCGACGATCGACGCGAGGGAGGTGCGGCGCGGCCGCCAGCCCAGCCGCTCGCGGGCCCGCTCGGCGGAGGCGACGAGCACGGCCGGGTCGCCGGCCCGGCGCGGGGCGACGGCCTCGGGGACGGGGTGGCCGGTGACCTTGCGGACGGTCTCGATCACCTCCCGCACGGAGAAGCCGCTGCCGTTGCCGAGGTTGCAGACCAGGTGCTCGCCGGGGCGTGCGGCGTCCAGGGCCAGCAGGTGGGCCTCGGCGAGGTCGGCGACGTGGAGGTAGTCGCGCACGCACGTGCCGTCGGGGGTGGGGTAGTCGTCGCCGTAGACGGAGATCGTCTCGCGTTCGCCGAGGGCCACCTGGAGGACGAGCGGGATCAGGTGGGACTCGGGGGCGTGGCGCTCGCCGTACCTGCCGTGCGCTCCGGCGACGTTGAAGTACCGCAGGGAGACCGCGGCCAGGCCGTGGGCCGCGCACTCGCCGGCGATCATGTGGTCGACGGCGAGCTTGGTGGCGCCGTAGGGGTTGGTGGGCGCGGTGGGGGCGTCCTCGCGGATGGGCACGGTGGCGGGCTCGCCGTAGGTGGCGGCGGTGGAGGAGAAGACGAGCGTGCGCACGTCGGCGTCGCGCATCGCCGCCAGCAGGTCGAGCGTGCCGCCGACGTTGTTGCTCCAGTAGGCCTCGGGCCGGGTGACCGACTCGCCCACCTGGGAGAAGGCGGCGAAGTGCAGGACGGCGTCGTAGGAGCCGTCCAGGTGGTGGGCGGCGTCCTGGACGCGGCCCTGGACGAAGCGCGCTCCGTCGGGGACGGCGTCGCGGTGGCCGGTGGAGAGGTCGTCGAGGACGGTGACGGTGTGGCCGGCGGCCAGCAGGTGCGCCGCGACGACGCTGCCGACGTACCCCGCGCCGCCGGTGACCAGACAGTTCTTGCCGTTCATTCGCTCGCTACCTCTCGCAGTCGCTCGGCCGCGGTCTCGGGCGGCACGTCGTTGATGAACACGTTCATGCCGGACTCCGAACCGGCGAGGAACTTCAGCTTTCCGGCAGTGCGGCGGATGGTGAAGAGCTCGAGGTGAAGCGCGAATTCGGTCCTGTGGGGGTGCTGGAGGGGCGCCTGGTGCCAGGCGGAGACGTACGGGGTCGGCGGCCGGCCGGGGCCGAAGATCCGGTCGAAGCGCCGCAAGAGTTCCAGATAGATCTGTGGGAACTCTGTGCGCGCCGCGTCGTCGAGCGCGAGGAGGTCCGGCACCCGGCGCCGGGGGTGGAGGTGCACCTCGTAGGGCCAGCGGGCGGCGTGGGGCACGAAGGCCGTCCAGTGGGCGCCCTCCAGGACGATCCGGCGGCCGTCGGCCCGCTCGGCGGCCACGGTGTCGTCGAAGAGGTTCCGTCCGCCGGTGCGCTCGCGGTGGGCGGCGGCCCGGGCCAGCGTCGTCGCGGTGCGGGGGGTGACGAAGGGGTAGCCGTAGACCTGGCCGTGCGGGTGGCCGAGGGTGACGCCCATCTCGTGGCCGCGGTTCTCGAAGCAGAAGACCTGTTCGACGGTGTCCAGTGCGGCGAGTGCGGCGGTGCGGTCGGTCCAGACGGCGAGGACGAGGGCGGCGCGGTCCTCGTCGAGTGCGGCGAAGGAGGCGTCGTGGTCGGCGGTGAAGCAGACGACCTCGCAGCGGCCGGTGTCGCCGGCGAGGGAGGGGAAGCGGTTCTCGAAGACGACCACCTCGTAGTCGTCGGCGGGGATTTCGGTGGTGCGGCCGTCGCGGGAGGGGCACAGGGGGCATTCACCGGGAGGCGGGTGGTAGGTGCGCGCCTGGCGATGTGAGGCGATGACGACGTCGTCGCCGAGCAGGGGGTCGCGGCGGATCTCGCCGGTGGAGGCGGCCGGTGGGAGCGGGCGGCGGTCGGCGGCGGTGCGCACGACGTCGTCGCGGGAGTCGTAGTAGAGCAGCTCGCGGCCGTCCGCGAGCCGGGTCGCCGTCTTCTTCACGTGGCCGTTCCTCCCACACGAGAGCACTTCCCACATCAGCGCACACAACTCAACACAAGGAACCATGGCCCCGGCGGCCCGTCAACATCACAATCGAACAAAGAGCTTCAACAGAACCGTTCAGATTCCCATCAACTCCGCGTAGGTTTCCTGCACTTCCGAGCAAGGAATGAGGTGACCCATGCGCTGTCTGGCCGCGGGCCTGCGGCTCCCCGTCAACGCGCTCGACTACACCATCCTCGCCCTCTACTTCGCCGTGGTCCTGGGCATCGGCGTGGCCGCCCGCCGGTCGGTCCGCACGAGCCTGGACTTCTTCCTCTCGGGCCGCGCCCTGCCCGCCTGGATCACCGGCCTGGCGTTCGTCGCCGCGAACCTGGGCGCCACCGAGATCCTGGGCATGGCCGCCAACGGTGCCCAGTACGGCGCCGCCACGGTGCACTGGTACTGGATCGGCGCGATACCGGCCATGGTCTTCCTGGGGCTGGTGATGATGCCCTTCTACTACGGGTCGAAGGTCCGGTCCGTGCCCGAGTTCCTGCTGCACCGCTTCGGGCCGTCCTCGCACCTGCTCTCCTCGGTGATCTTCGCGGTGTCGTCCGTCCTCATCGCGGGCGTCAACCTCTACGCGATGGCGCTCGTGCTGCAGGCCCTGCTGGGCTGGCCGCAGTGGGTGGCGATCGTCGTCGCGGGCCTTTTCGTCCTCGCCTACATCACGCTCGGCGGCCTCTCCTCGGCCGTCTACAACGAGGTGCTGCAGTTCTTCGTGATCCTGGCGGCGCTCATCCCCCTCACCGTCGTCGGGCTGAAGCGCGTCGGCGGCTGGGGCGGGCTGAGCGACGCCCTGGCCGCGCGGCACGGCGACGACTTCCTCACCGCCTGGGGCGGCACCGGCATCGGCCACCCCAACCCGCTGGGCGCCAACTGGCTGACCATCGCGCTCGGCCTCGGCTTCGTCATGAGCTTCGGCTACTGGACCACCAACTTCGCCGAGGTGCAGCGCGCGCTGTCCGCGAAGGACCTGAGCGCGGCGCGGCGCACACCCCTGATCGCGGCCTTCCCCAAGATGCTCATCCCGCTCGTGGTCGTCCTGCCCGGGCTGATCGCCCTGGTCATGGAGCCGGCGCTGGGCGCGCCCGGCGGGGACCTGAGCTACAACGACGCCATCCCCGTGCTGATGGCGGACCTGCTGCCCAACGGGGTGCTGGGCGTCGCGGTCACGGGCCTGCTCGCGGCGTTCATGGCGGGCATGGCGGCGAACGTCTCGTCCTTCAACGCGGTGTTCACCGGCGACATCTGGGCGGCGTACGCGCGGCCCGGCCGCGACGACGCGTACTACCTGGCCACGGGCCGGGCGGTCACGGTGGTGGGCGTGCTGGCGGGGATGGGCACGGCCTTCATCGCCTCGTCCTTCTCCAACATCATGAACTACCTCCAGACGCTGTTCTCGTTCTTCAACGTGCCGCTGTTCGTGGTGTTCGTCATCGGCATGTTCTGGAAGCGGACGACGGCCGCGGCGGGCTTCTGGGGACTGCTGTCGGGCACGGTCGCGGCGATGGTCAACTACTTCGCGCTGTACAAGCGGGGCGTCATCGGCATCCCCTCCGACCAGGGCGCCAACTTCGTGTCCGCGATCGTGGCGTTCGCCGTGGGGGCGGTGGTGATGGTCGTGGTCAGCCTCCTGACGAAGCCGCGGCCCGTGGAGGAGCTGGCGGGGCTGGTCTACGGCACCCGGTCGCCGGGGGCGGACGGGCCGCCGGCCGAGGGCGACGACGCGTGGTACCGCAGGCCCGCCCTCCTGGGCTGGGGGGCGCTGGTCCTGGCCTCCGTGTGCTATCTGCCGTTCTCGTTCTGAGGAGCTGTCATGACCGATCACCAGCGGGAGGGCGGGGAGTCCGGCCCGGTGCCCGCCACCGCCGCCCGCCTGTTCGACATACGCCGGGTCATCGGCGGTCTGTTCACCGTCTACGGGCTGATCCTGACCGTCGCCGGCGTCCTGGCCGACGAGGAGGACCTGAGGAAGGCCGAGGGCGTCAACATCAACCTCTGGGCGGGCCTGGGCATGCTCGCCCTCGGCGGCTTCTTCCTCCTCTGGCTCACCCTCCGCCCGGCACCGCCCCGGCCGGACCCGCCTGCGGACCCACGGCCGGGCGGGCGGCCGTAGCCCCCGTGGCGCGGTCGAGCAGGCCCGTCCGGGCGGCGAGGGCGGCGGCCTCCAGCCGGGAGCCCACACCGAGCTTCATCAGGACGCGCTGGACGTGGGTGCGGGCCGTGCTGGGCGCTATCCCCATGCCCGCCGCGATGAGGCGGGTGTCCTCGCCCTCGGCGACCCGGACCAGCACCTCGACCTCGCGGGGGGTGAGCAGCTGGAGCAGCCGGGCGCCCTCGTCGTCGGGCTGGGCGGCGGGGTTGAGCAGCTCCGCGAAGGACCCCTGGAGCAGCTGGGGGTCCACCGCGGCCTCGCCCGCCCGCGCCTTCATCATGGCGCGCTCGACGCCCTCGATGCGTTCGTTGTGGCGGACGTAGCCGGAGGCGCCGGCGGCGAAGGCGGCCGCGATGCCGAGCGGGCTGGGCACGGGGCCGAGCACCACGACGGCGACCTGCGGGCGCTCCCGCTTGATCCGCACGACGGGGTCGAAGGCCCCGGGCTCGGCCGGGGCGGCGGTGCCCAGGAGGCACACCTCGGGCGCGCGGCTGATCACCAGCTCCGCCGCCCCCGCGCTGGGCGCCGCGGCGGCCAGCACGCGGTGGCCCCGCAGTTTCAGCGCCGAGGCGAGGGCCTCGGCCAGCAGACGGTGGTCGTCGACCACCATGAGCCGTACGCCCATGCACTTCCCCCCTGTCGCCCGCTGCCGCCCTGTGTCGCCCGCGCACGTCTCCCCGGCAGGTCTGGCACGTCTCCCCGGCACCCTCTAGCCCGCGAAGCTACACGCTTGTTCGACGTTCCGCGCCCCTTACCGGTGAGAAGTCCCCCGGAATGCCGAAATCCCTGCCAATCACGTGTACTTCGAGACTGAAACGGATCGTTCAGGCATGTACGCGCGACGGACAGGGATACGGCGGGGAGAGCTCCTCAAATGATCAGTATCGGCTGCTCCGGATGATCAGCTACCGCCGAAGGCCATCGCCAGGTACTCCTTGCCCAGGCTGAACGAGCTGGGCTTGTTGGCGTAGTTGGCGCTCAGGAAGAGCCGGTTCTGGGCCCACAGGCCCTGGTGGATGGTCGGGCTGATCCTGCGCTCGCTCTCGGCCGTGGCGGCCGGATTCCGCATCAGCACGTCGGTCTTGAACGTCTTGGGGTCGACCCGGACCACCTGGCCGCCCGCCTTGTAGGTGGGCTCCTGGTAGCCGATCGGGTAGCCGTCCTTGTCCAGGCCCAGCGGCACGAGCTCGGAGCCGGCCATCCCGTCGGCCTTGCCCTTGGACTGGCCGGTGGCCAGGTCGAAGCCGACGATCTCGTTGACCCGGCCGACCTGCTGGGCGTTGCCGCTCTGGTGCTCCTCGGAGGGCAGGTAGAGGGTGTCCTTGCTGATGGCCAGCTTGAAGCAGCCCTCGACCTCGGTGGAGGGGCACTTCGGCGTGAACTTGCCGTTCTCCGTGGAGATCTTGCTGCGCAGCTTGCCCTCCTTGGCGCTGTCGTCGATCACCAGGAAGTCGGAGGCGGCGCTGCCGGTGGAGTCGCCCGCGTCGACCGCGATGACCAGCGGGTCGGTGGAGGCGACGTGGACGTAGTTGAGGCCGGGCGGGACCTTGTAGGCCGACTGGATCGCGCCCGTCGCGGGGTTGACCGTCTGCACCTGCATCTGCGGGCGGGAGTAGTCGCCGCAGCGGCGCACGGCGACGAGCTTGCCGCCACCGCCGTAGCCGTCGTCGCGGCAGTCGTCGCCGGGCTTGGGCTTCCACAGCTCCTTGCCGTCGGCCAGCGACCACGCGGCGCCGCCGCTGGTGCCGCCCGCGGCGACGGTGCCGCCGCCGACGGTGACCTCGTCGAAGCGGATGTCCTGGTCGCCGGCCTTGGCGGTCTTCTGCCAGAGCTTCTTGCCGCTGTTCAGGTCGAGGGCCACGACCTGGCTGCAGGGGCCGCCGTACTTGTGCTCGGCGTCGGGCTTGCCCGCCTTGACGAGCACGGCCGTCTTGCCGTCGGAGGTGGTCTGCTTGGACGACCAGCAGATCTCGCCGTCGAGCGGGATCTCCCACTTCTGGCCGCCGGACAGGCCGTACCCGACGACCTTGTAGACGTCGGCCTTGGCGTAGACCTGGTCGGTGGCCCACTGGCCCTTGACGGTGATGAGGTCGTCGACCTTGGGCTGGTCGACGCTGAACAGCAGCTTGGCGTCGATGGTCTGGGGGGCCTTCACCTCGCCGCCACCCCCCTGGGCACCGCCCTTGGCGCCGGTGCCGGAGCTGTTCTTGGCCTCGGACTTCTTGTCGTCGCCGCCCTTGGTGGCGAACCAGACGCCGCCGCCCACGACCAGCACCAGCGCGACCGCGGCGCTGACGATGACCGCCATGCGCTTCTTGGCGGCGCCGCCACCGGGCCCGCCCGGCGTCGGCGCGCCGGGGTACGGACCGCCGGGGTACTGCGGCGGCGGGTAGGCGCCGTACGGACCGGGGGCGGGCGGCGGGGTCGCGGCGCCGAAGGCCTGGGTGGCCATGTCGGGGGCCGGGGGCTGCGCGGGGTAGCCGTAGCCGGCCGGGGCCGCGGGGGCGCCCGGCGGGGGCGGCGGGGTCTGCGGGGGCCCCGCCGGCGGGGGCGGGGTCTGGGGCGCGGCGCCCGGCGGGGGCGGGGTCTGCGGGTAGCCGTAGCCGGGCTGGACCGCGGGGCTCACCTGGGTCGGCGTCGGCGCCTGCGGGGGCGCGGCGGGCGGCGGCGCGCCGAATCCGGGGGGCGGGTCCTGTGGCGCGCCGAAGCCTCCGCCCGGCGGGACCGGGGGTCCCTGCGGTGGCTGGGGTGGCTTGGGCGGCTGCGACATCAGCTTTCCTTTTTACGCGCGGACCAGGACATGCACCGCATGATTCCCGCCATTGTGCGGCAGGCGAGCGGGTGTTCTTTGTACCACCCGGCGCGGACGGCCCACGGATCGATCTCAGACGTATCCACCACCTGAGACCGGCCCGTGACGAGACTGTTGCGCCACGGGCCGGCCCCGCGCGCCCCCGGCGCGCGGCGCGTGGGGTCAGTCGTCCTCGGCCAGTTCGAGCCAGCGCAGCTCCAGCTCGTCGCGCTCGCCGGCCAGTTCGCGCAGCTCGGCGTCCAGCTTGGCCACGGCCTCGAAGTCGGTGGCCTGCCCGGCGATGCGCTCGTGGAGCTTCGCCTCCTGCTCGCTGATGCGGTCGAGCCGGCGCTCGATCTTCTGCAACTCCTTCTTCGCGGCGCGGGCGTCCGCCGCCGTCTTCGTCTTCGCGGCGGCGGCGGGGGCGACGGGTGCGGCGGCGGCCTCGGCCTCCATCACCTTCTGCCGGCGCTCCAGGTACTCGTCCAGGCCGCGCGGCAGCATCCGCAGGAAGCGGTCGCCGAGCAGCGCGAACACCCGGTCCGTGGTGCGCTCGACGAAGTAGCGGTCGTGGCTGATGACGACCATCGAGCCGGGCCAGCCGTCGAGGAGGTCCTCCAGCTGCGTGAGCGTCTCGATGTCGAGGTCGTTCGTCGGCTCGTCCAGGAACAGGACGTTCGGCTCGTCCATCAGCAGCCGCAGGATCTGCAGCCGGCGCCGCTCACCGCCGGAGAGGTCGCCGACGGGCGTCCACTGCTTCTCCTTGGTGAAGCCGAACTTCTCGCACAGCTGCCCCGCCGTCATCTCCCGGCCCTTGCCGAGGTCCACGCGGTCGCGCACCTGCTGGACGGCCTCCAGGACGCGCTTGGCCGGATCGAGTTCGGCGACCTCCTGCGAGAGGTAGGCCAGCTTGACGGTCTTGCCGACCACGACCTTCCCGGAGGCGGGCTGCTTCTCCCCCGCCGTGCGGGCCGCCTCGGCGAGCGTGCGCAGCAGCGAGGTCTTGCCCGCGCCGTTGACGCCGACGAGGCCGACGCGGTCGCCGGGGCCCAGCTGCCAGGTCAGGTGCTCGATCAGCACCTTGGGGCCGGCCTGGACGGTCACGTTCTCCAGGTCGAAGACGGTCCTGCCGAGCCGGGAGCTCGCGAACTTCATCAGCTCGGCGCTGTCGCGCGGCGGCGGCACGTCCGCGATCAGCTCGTTGGCGGCCTCGATGCGGAAGCGCGGCTTGCTGGTGCGGGCGGGGGCGCCGCGGCGCAGCCAGGCCAGCTCCTTGCGCATCAGGTTCTGCCGCTTGGTCTCCTCGGAGGCGGCGATGCGTTCCCGCTCGGCCCGCGCGAAGACGTAGTCGCTGTAGCCGCCCTCGTACTCGTGCACCGCGCCGCGCTGGACGTCCCACATGCGGGTGCAGACCTGGTCGAGGAACCACCGGTCGTGGGTGACGCACACCAGCGCCGAGCGGCGTGCCCGCAGGTGGCCGGCCAGCCAGGAGATGCCCTCCACGTCGAGGTGGTTGGTGGGCTCGTCGAGGACGATCAGGTCCTGCTCGGCGATCAGCAGCTTGGCGAGCGCGATGCGACGGCGCTCACCGCCGGAGAGCGGGCCGATGACGGTGTCCAGGCCCTGCGGGAAGGCCGGCAGGTCGAGGCCGCCGAACAGGCCCGTCAGCACGTCGCGGACCTTGGCGTCGCCGGCCCACTCGTGGTCGGCCATGTCGCCGATGACCTCGTGCCGCACGGTGGCGGCCGGGTCGAGGGAGTCGTGTTGGGTGAGGACGCCGAGCCGCACGTGGCCGGCGTGGGTGACGCGGCCCTTGTCGGCGTCCTCCAGCTTGGCGAGGATGCGGATGAGCGTGGTCTTGCCGTCACCGTTGCGGCCGACGACGCCGATCCGGTCGCCCTCGTTCACGCCGAGGGAGATGCCGTCGAGCAGTGCACGGGTGCCGTACACCTTCTCGACGGCCTCCAGGTTGACCAGGTTGGCAGCCATTCCGCTCCTTGTTCCTTGGGACTGCCTCCAGGATCCCACGCCCGGCGCCGGGCCCGGACGCGAGGCCAGGGGATGTCCGATGAGTCGACACGGGCCCTGCGGAGCCCGGCACGGCACCTCGCTGCGTTGTCGCATCAGCCGAGGACGCCCGGTCCGAGGCAGATGCTCCGCCTTGCGATCCTCCCCCGGCTACCGCTGGGAGGTGCCCCCAGCGGACACCGCAGGGCCCGCACCGACCCATCGGACACCCCCTAGGCCCGGGCCGCCTCCACAGGGCGGGTCCGCAGGACCGCCCAGGTGGGGACCAGGGTGGCGGCGAGGGTCAGCGCCCAGGCGCCGCCGGCCACGGCCGCGTAGATCGACGGCGGCCCGCTGGGCAGCGGGGTGTCCGCCACGGCCAGGTTGAACGGCACGAGCGTGGTGGCCGCCGCGGCCGTGCCGAGGACCAGGCCGACGAGGGCGACCAGCGTGCCCTCCACGGTCATCATGCGCAGCACCTGGGCGCGGGTGGCGCCGGTGAGCCGCTGGAGGGCGAAGTCCCGGCGGCGGTTGCCGACCGAGACGGCCGTGGAGTTGACGACGGACAGCGCGGTGTAGGCGACGAGCACGCCGACGATGAGGTAGTTCGCCCAGGCCTGGGTGCGGGTGTTCCGGGCGTGCTGCGCGGTCAGGGCGTCGCGGTCGGTGACCTTCACTCCGGGGTGCCGCTCGACGAAGGCGGCGAGTTCCCGCAGCAGCCGGTCCCGGCCGGTGCCGGCCGCGGCGCGGACCAGGATCCGGTCGGGCAGGCCCGCGGTGGTGTGCGGGGCGAGCATGCCGACGCTGGTCAGCGCCGATTCGAAGCCTTCGCGCCCGGTGGTCAGGGCCACGACGCGGACGTCCACGGCGGTGCCGTCGCCCAGGCGCAGGCGGACGGTGTCGCCGACGCCCCGGTGCATCCGGTGCGCGACGTGCTCGGGCAGGGCGAGGGTGTCGCCCTGGAGGGCGGTGAGGCTGCCGGCGGTCACCCGGGTGGCGAGGGTCTGCCGGGCGCCGTCCGCGTCGACGCCCGTCAGGGGCAGGCCGCGCTTGGCCTCGTCGCCGTCGTGCGGCCGCTCGGTGTAGGCGCTGCCGGTGACGGAGGCGCTCGCGCCGGCGACGCCGGGCAGCCGGCGCACGGCGTCCGCCAGTGAGGGGCTCACTCCGCCGGTGACCGAGGTGAGCACGGCGTCGGCGCGCAGGTCCTCGGTGAACGCGCGCTCGGTGGCGGCGGCCACGCTGGTCTGGAGGTAGAGCATGCCGGTGGTGACGGCGGTCGCGAGCATCACGGGGGTGGCGACGGCGGCCGTCCTGGCGGCGGTGGCACGGCAGTTGAGGGCGGCGAGCCGGCCGGCGGGGCCGGTCAGCAGGCGTACGGGCCAGTGCAGCAGCGCGGTCACGGGCGTGGCGAACCAGGGGCCCAGCAGCGCGAAGCCGGTGGCGCAGCACATCACGGTCGGACCGGCCGTGCTCGCCGCGACGGGGCCGCGCAGGACCAGCAGGCTGACCAGGGCGAGGGCGGTGGCGCCGGCGAGGAAGAGCAGGCCGAGGACGATACGGACGGGGTGGAGGCCGCGCCGGGGGACGGCCGCCTCGCAGAGCGCCTCGACCGGTCTGGCCCGTACGGCCGCGGAGGTGCCGAGGAGGCCGCCGAGCACGGCGGTCAGCAGCATCGAGCCGTACGCCGGCATGGCCGGGATCCAGCCCTGGCTGAACTCGACGGTGTCGGCGGTCAGGCCGGAGCCGGTGAGCCGTCCGAACAGCCAGCGGCCGAGCACCGGCCCGGCGGGCCAGGCGGCCGCGCCGGCGAGGACGGCGACGATCAGCGTCTCGCCGAGCAGCATCCGGCGCAGCTGGCCCGCGCTGGCGCCGATGGCGCGCAGCAGGGCCAGTTCGCGCCGGCGCTGCTGGGCGCAGAGCCCGACGGTGCCGGCGACCACGAAGATCGCGATGCTGACGGCCAGGCCGCCGAAGACCCCGGAGAGCGCCACCAGGTCCTCGCCGCCGGCGAGGGTCTCGGGGTGCTCGACGGTGCCACGGTCGTCGCCGGTCAGGAGGGACACGCGGTGCCCCGCGAGGGCCGCGGCGACGCCCTCGCGGACGGCGCCGCGGTCGGCGCCGGGCGCGAGGACGACGGCGATGTCGGCGACGGTGTCCTCGCGGGCGGACAGCCGCCGGGCCTCGGCCGCGGAGAAGAACAGGGCCGGCTGCGGCACGTCGCGTCCCGCGGTGGGCCGGGCGACGCCGCTGACGCGGTAGGCGGCCGAGCCGCCGTGGGCGGCGATCCGCACCGTGTCGCCGACGCCCGCGCCGGCGCGGCGGGCGAGCTGCGCGTCGAGGACGACCTCGCCGGCCCCCGCGGGGGCGCCTCCGCCGGTGTCGAGGGCGTACGGGGTGAGCGCCGCGGAGTCCCAGGCGTGGCCGACGGCCTTGCCTCCCCGGTCGGTGAGGGCCGCGTCGAAGGACCGTTCGCCGACGGCCGTCCGCACGCCGGGCACGGCGCGGACCTTGTCGGTCAGGGCGGCGGGGAGCTCGACGCGCTCGGGGAGCACGACCTCCTTGTGCTTGTCGCCGGGGCGCACGAAGGTCCGGTCGCCGGTGACGATCAGTTGGGCGCCGGCCAGCCGCTGGGGCGGCACGTTGTTGCGGATGCCGGTCTCCATGAGGCCGCCGCAGGCCATGACGACGGTGGCGCCGATGAAGAGCGCGACGAAGGTGGCGAGGAATCCGCCCATGCGGTGGCGCAGCGAGCGCAGCGCGAGCCTGCCCGTCATCGCCCGGCTCCGGCCCGTGTGTCGCCGGTCGTCCTGCGGTTCACGCCCCACCCCTTGTCGGTCCTCCCCCACGGCTTTGTCGCCGGGCTCCACGCTAGGGAGGGGAGGTGGGTGCGGCCCATGGGACGGGCGGGTGTCTCGGGGTGGGGAAAGCCCTACCCCGCGCGGCCGCGGCGGGGCGCCGCCGCCTCCACGAGGAGCCAGCCGGCGGCGGCCGTCAGGACGGCGGCGGGGGCGGTGACGCGCACCGCGACGAGGACCGCCGTGTGGCCCTGGAGGAGGCCGCCGAAGCCGACCGTGGACAGGCCCAGCACGCCGAAGAGGGCGAGGGTGACGCCGAGGGCGGCCAGCGGGCCGGAGGCGCGGCGGGCCGTGGCGGCGGCCACCGCGGCGGAGGGCCGCTCCACCCGGCGGAAGACCGCCACCAGCACCGCCGTGACCGCGGCGGCGGCCGCGATCCGCAGGGGTGCCTGGGCCCACCAGGCGGCGCCCGCCGGCGCGGGCGGCGGCACGTCGAGGGCGAGCAGGACCCCGTAGACGCCGAGCATCGCGGTGAGGTGCCACAGGAACGCGGTCATCGCGACGCCGTTCGCGACGATCACCGCGCGCCACACGCGCTGCCGCGCCACGAGCCGGGCTCCCGGGCCGCGCAGCGTCTCGACGGCACCGACCAGCCACATGCCGTGGCAGAGCAGGGCGGCCGTGGGCGGCGACATGTTGCTGATCTTCTCGCCGGGCATGCCGACCATCGACAGGGGGTACGGGCCGAGGGCCACGAGCGCGACGGCCGCCGCGAGCCCGCCGAGGGCGAGCAGGGCCGGCAGGCGCAGCCGCCCGTCGGCCCGCAGGAAGCCCAGCTGGTGGACGGCCAGCCAGACGAAGGCGAAGTTGAGGAACGCGACGAAGGGCACGTCGGCCGCGAACCGCAGGACGTCCACGGCGACCGCCGCCGCGACGAGGGCGGCGAAGGCGCCCCAGCCGTACCGCTCGTGCAGGCGCAGCAGCGGCGGGGTGAAGGCGACCATCGCCAGGTAGATGCCGATGAACCACAGGGGCTGGGCGACGAGCCGGGCGGCGGTGTCCGCCAGGGCGCCCCCGCCGCCGAGGAGTTGCGCGGCGAGCGCGCCGGTGCCCCAGACGGCGATGAACACCATGGTGGGCCGCAGCAGCCGTTGCAGCCGGGCGCGCAGGAAGGCGGCGTAGGCGGGGCCTTGGGAGCGGCGGGTGAGGGAGCGGTAGGAGAGGGCGTGGGAGAAGCCGCCGACGAAGAAGAAGACGGGCATGACCTGGAGGACCCAGGTGACGGCCTGGAGCGACGGTTCGACGGCGAGGAGGTTGCCGACCTTCGTCCGGCCGTGCGCGTCGGTGGTGACGGCGGACATCAGCCAGTGTCCGAGCACGACGGTGGCGAGGGAGGCGACGCGCAGGAGGTCGACGTAGCGGTCACGGGTGGAGGGCGTCGCCGCGGCGAGGTCGTGCGCCCGGGTCTTCGAAGGCATGGGCGCACTCTCGCGCGCCGGCGCGCCGCGCACATGGGCGGGGGTACTCAGGTGCGGCTGAGTACGTCCCCCGCCCCGGCCTAACGGCGGGCGAGGACCGTCGCGCCCGGCACCGGTCCGGACGCCACCCGCACGGCGCGGCAGGTGCCGGAGGTCCGCAGGGCGTCCGCGACCTTCTCGGCCTCCGCCTCGCCGGAGACGAGGAAGGCCGTCGTCGGGCCGGAACCCGACACCATCGCCGCCAGCGCGCCGGCCTGCGTGCCCGCCGCCAGGGTGGCCGCGAGCGACGGCCGCAGCGACACGGCGGCGCTCTGGAGGTCGTTGCCCACCGCGGCCGCCAGCGCGCCCGCGTCACCGTCGCGCAGGGCCTGGAGCAGGGCTTCCGACGGCTCGGGGGCGGGCACCTCGGTCCCCTCCCGCAGCCGGTCGCACTCGGCGTAGACCGCGGGTGTGGACAGGCCGCCGTCCGCCACGGCGAAGACCCAGTGGAAGGCGCCACGGACGTCGAGCGGCGTCAGCAGCTCGCCCCGGCCGCGGCCCAGCGCGGCTCCGCCGACGAGGCTGAACGGCACGTCGCTGCCCAGTTCCGCGCAGATCTCCAGCAGTTCCTCGCGGGAGGCGCCGGTGCCCCACAGCGCGTCGCAGGCGAGCAGCGCGCCCGCGCCGTCGGCGCTGCCGCCGGCCATGCCGCCGGCGACGGGGATGTCCTTGTCGATGTGGAGGTGGACGTTCGCCTCGCGCCCGTACCGGGCGGCGAGGGCGAGGGCCGCGCGGGCGGCCAGGTTGGTGGCGTCGAGCGGCACCTGGGAGGCGTCCGGGCCCGTGCACGTCACGCGCAGCTCGTCGGCGGGGCGGACGGTGACCCGGTCGTGGAGCCCGACGGCCAGGAAGACGTTGGCCAGGTCGTGGAAGCCGTCGGGCCGCAGGGGGCCCACCGCCAGCTGGACGTTGACCTTGGCCGGGACGCTGACCGTGACGGAGGCGGTCACCGGGCGGCTCCCTTGTGCTCGGCGATGGCGGCGAACTCGTTGACGGTCAGCGCCTCGCCGCGGGCCTGCGGCGAGATGCCGGCGGCGACCAGGGCGGCCTCCGCGGCGGCGGCGGATCCCGCCCAGCCCGCCAGTGCGGCCCGCAGGGTCTTGCGGCGCTGGGCGAAGGCGGCGTCCACCACGGCGAAGACCTCCTCCTTGGTGGCCGTCGTCGCGATCGGCTCGGTGCGGCGCACCAGCGAGACGAGCCCGGAGTCGACGTTGGGGGCCGGCCAGAAGACGTTGCGGCCGATGGCGCCGGCCCGCTTGACCTCGGCGTACCAGTTGGCCTTGACCGAGGGCACGCCGTAGACCTTGTTGCCGGGCGCGGCGGCGAGCCGGTCGGCGACCTCGGCCTGCACCATCACGAGCGTCCGCTCGATGGTGGGGAACCGGTCCAGCATGTGCAGCAGGACGGGCACGGCCACGTTGTAGGGCAGGTTGGCGACCAGGGCGGTGGGAGGCGGGCCGGGCAGCTCGGCCACGTGCATGGCGTCGCTGTGCACGAGCGCGAAGCGGTCGGCGCGGCCGGGCATGCGCGCGGCGATGGTCGACGGCAGCGCCGCGGCCAGCACGTCGTCGATCTCGACCGCGGTGACGCGGTCGGCGGCCTCCAGCAGGGCGAGGGTCAGCGACCCGAGGCCGGGACCGACCTCGACGACGACGTCGTCGGGCCGCACCTCGGCGGTGCGGACGATGCGCCGGACCGTGTTGGCGTCGATCACGAAGTTCTGGCCGCGCTGCTTGGTGGGGCGGACCCCGAGGGCGGCGGCCAGTTCGCGGATGTCGGCCGGGCCGAGGAGGGCGCCGGACTCGTCTGTGCTGGGGGAGCTCACCCGTGAAGTTTACGGCCGCACACGGGCCACGGGCTCGCCCCCCGGCTGACGTACAGCTTCTTGGCCCGGAAGGTCTGCTCGGCGGCCGAGGCGTCCTGCGGGCGGCCGGTGCCGCCGAGCGAGTGCCAGGTGCGGGTGTCGAACTGGTACAGGCCGCCGTAGGTGCCCGAGGGATCGACGGCGCCCGGCCGGCCGCCCGCCTCGCACTGGGCGAGGCTCTCCCAGTTGAGGCCCTCGGTGCCGCGCACGGAGGTGGGGCGGGGTTTGGTGCCGACCCTGATGATCTCGGTACGGGGCGGTCTGACGACGACCGAGGAGATCTTCTTGGGCTTCTGCTGGACGCCGTTGACGGTGCGCAGCGCGTAGGTGACCCGCTCGACGCCCTTCTCGCCCTGCTGGGCGACGACCTCGGTGCCCTTGTAGAGCGTGGGGTCCTCGCGCCGCTCGGTGGCGTAGGGGATGGGTTCCTCCCGGACCTCGTCGTCGGCGGTGATCCGCATGACGGAGATCGTCTGGCCGTCGCGGGGGAAGCTCTCGGGGTCCACGGAGGTGGTGTCCTGGCCGTGCAGGCTGATGCCGGCCTGGTCGATGGCCTCGCGGACGGTGGCCGCGTTGGTGCGCAGGGTGCGCTCGCTCCCGTCGGCCATGAAGGTGATGGTGCGCTCGGTGCGGACGTCCAGGTCGAGGCCCGTGCGGCCGATGGGCGCGGAGCGCGAGGCGGACAGGTAGGCGCCCTCGGCGCGCACGCCGAGCTGGCGCAGGGCGCCGTCCACGGTGCGGGCGGTGGTCCACACCTGGCGGCGCTCGCCGTCGAGGGTGAGGGTGACGGGACGCCCGTAGCGGACGATGACCCGGTCGCCGGAGGCCAGGTCGTGCTGGGGGCCGGGGGCGACGATGTCGTGCTCGCCCACCCGCATGCCCTCGTCGTCCAGCAGTTCGTCCACGTCGTCGGCGAAGGTGTGCAGGGTGCGGGGCTTGCCGTCGACGCTGAGCTGGACGGACTTGTCGCTGGCGACGAAGGCGGAGGTGCCGCCCGCGAGGAAGGCGACGACGAGGGCCTGCGGCAGCAGCCGGCGCAGCGCCTCGGGCCGCTCGCGGGGCGTGGGGCGCTTGCGCCGGTCGGCCGCCGCGGCCCGTCGCGCGGCGCCGCGGCCCGTGGGCACGGCCTCCTCGGTCACCGCCCGGCCCTCCGTCCCGGGGGCGCCGCCGGTGCCCTCCGGCGGCCCGTGGTGGCCGGCCGCGTCGTCGCGCGCGGGCGTCCCGGGGCCGGCCGTCTGCCGGGGCAGGTGCGGCTGGCCGAAGGGGTCGTGGGGCGGTGGCCCGTAGGCGTCGGCGTAGGGGTTCTCGCAGGCCGTCCCGTACGGTGCGCCACCGTCGTACGGCGCGTACGGGTCGGGAAGGGCGCCGTACGGGTCGTGCGGCGCGTACGGGTCGAACGACGGCGTGCCCGTCGCGGCGCGGGGGCTGCCCGGTGCATGAC
Organism: Streptomyces cinnamoneus; assembly: GCF_002939475.1. NCBI lineage: Bacteria > Bacillati > Actinomycetota > Actinomycetes > Kitasatosporales > Streptomycetaceae > Streptomyces > Streptomyces cinnamoneus. The sequence continues at coordinate 2,875,965 of NZ_PKFQ01000001.1, forward strand.
TCACGACACTCCACTGGTCCGGCTAGGTCCGGGACTGTAGCGGAGCGGCGCTCACCCTCCAAAGTCGTATGGTCACACGGTGTCGCGTATCCGGGTGTCAGTACGCGAACGCCCGGGCGGTATTCGCGGCTACCGCCGTGGCCAGGGCGTCCTCGCTCACTCCCCTGACGGCGGCCATGGCCCGCAAAGTGACCGGAATGAGGTAGGGCGCGTTGGGCCGTCCGCGATACGGCGCCGGGGTCAGGAAGGGGGCGTCGGTCTCGACGAGGATCCGGTCGAGGGGGGCGACGGCGAGGGCGTCGCGCAGCGGCTGGGCGTTCTTGAACGTGATGTTGCCGGCGAAGGACATGTAGTAGCCGGCGTCCGCGCAGACCTTGGCCATGGCGGCGTCGCCGGAGTAGCAGTGGAAGACGACCGTCTCGGGCGCGCCCTCCTCGGCGAGCACGCGCAGCACGTCGTCGTGGGCCTCCCGGTCGTGGATGACCAGGGCCTTGCCGTGCCGCTTGGCGATGTCGATGTGGCGCCGGAAGGAACGTTCCTGGGCTGCCATGCCCTCGGGGCCGGTGCGGAAGCGGTCGAGGCCGGTCTCGCCGACGCCGCGCACCTGGGGCAGGGCGGCGAGGCGGTCGATCTCCTCGAGGGCGGCGTCCAGGGCGGCGTCGCCGCCGGGCTCCCGGGTCCCCTGCCGTGACCAGCCGTCGGGGTCGCCGAGGACGATGCGGGGGGCCTCGTTGGGGTGCAGGGCGACGGTCGCCCAGACGGATGCGTGGCGCTCGGCGGTCTCGGCGGCCCAGCGGGATCCCGCCAGGTCGCACCCCACCTGGATCACGGTGGTGACCCCGACGGACGCTGCCTTGGCCAGGGCGTCCTCGACGGAGGAGGCCTGCTGCATGTCCAGGTGGGTGTGCGAGTCGGCCACGGGCACGCTCAGCGGGGCCGGGAGCGGCGGAGGGGCGCCCTTGTCGTCGTTCTTCTTCCGCTCGCCGCCGGCCGGGGTGTGCTTCGATGCTGTTGCCGCCATGGACGCGATTCTAGAGATCGCGCGGAGCGCGGCTCACTTGCGGTGGAAGGGCTTGAGCAGATCCGACAGGTGCCAGTGGTGGCGGGGATGCGGTTCGTGCGAGCCGCCGTTCTGCAGGGGGCCGGTGGTCGCCTGGGGGAAGACCGAGGGCTTGGGCAGGTGCAGGGCGTCGGCGACCACGGAGACCTGGCCGGGGCGCATGATGCGCACCACGTGCTCGCCGCAGTTCTCGCACGTCGGGCGGGTCAGCGGGGACGGCACGCGCTTGTCGTCCGCGTAGTAGGTCACGAAGGGCTGGCCCTCCGCGTCGACGTGGTGCCGTATCTCGTAGGACTGTTCCCACGCGTGCGCACACCGCATGCAGGCGAAGGCGTAGGACTCGTACACCGTCTCGAACGGCTTGGGGCTCTGTGCGGTGGCGGTGTGCACCGGCCTTGCGGGCTGGACACCGCTCGCGATTCCCGCGGTCTCGCTCATGGCAGCTCCTCTTGTCCGCTGGACAAGTCTCTCCGGGATCGGACGTCCCACATCCAGGGAACGCCCATCCCGGCGATGGCGCAGCAGCCAAACCCGCGAATTGGGGCAAACTTGGCGACTTCATGCCCGAAGGCAGCGGCTGCCAGGCCCAAGCTTTGCTTTGAGGATCAGCCCTTTACCTTACGACGAGGTGGGTTGTGTGGCATTTTTTGCCGCCACGACGGCATCGAACACGTCCCTCTTGGGAAGGCCGGTTTCGGCCGCCACGGCTGCGATGGCCTCCTTGCGGCGCTCGCCCGCCTCCTCCCGGACCCTGACCCGGCGGACCAGCTCGGCGGGGGTCAGCTCCTCGGGGCCGCGCTCGGGGGCGCCCTCGACCACGATCGTGATCTCGCCGCGCACGCCCTCGGCCGCCCACGCGGCCAGCTCCTCCAGGGGGCCGCGCTTGACCTCCTCGTACGTCTTGGTGAGCTCCCGGCACACCGCCGCCCTGCGGTCGGCGCCCAGGACCTCGGCCATGGCGGCGAGCGTGTCGTCCAGCCGGTGCGGGGCCTCGAAGTAGACGAGGGTGCGCCGCTCGCCGGCCACCTCCCGGAGCCTGCCGAGCCGCTCGCCCGCCTTGCGCGGCAGGAAGCCCTCGAAACAGAACCGGTCCACCGGCAGCCCCGAGACGGCCAGAGCCGTCAGCACCGCCGACGGGCCCGGCACCGCGGTGACCTTGATGTCCCGCTCGACGGCCGCCGCGACCAGCCGGTACCCGGGGTCGGACACCGACGGCATCCCCGCGTCCGTGACCAGCAGCACCCGCGCCCCGCCGGCCAGGGCCTCGACCAGCTCGGGCGTACGGGCCGACTCGTTGCCCTCGAAGTACGAGACCACGCGGCCGGTGGTGTGCACCCCCAGCGCCTGGGTCAGCCGGCGCAGCCGCCGGGTGTCCTCGGCGGCGATCACCTCGGCGGCGGCGAGCTCGGCGGCCAGCCGGGGTGGCGCGTCGGCGACGTCGCCGATGGGGGTTCCTGCGAGTACGAGCGTTCCAGTCACGCCTCCATCCTCGCAGGGCCCGGGCCCTCCTACGGCCGGGCGACGAGCGTGATGGTGCGCACGCCGGCGACGGAGAGGAAGCGCGGCAGCGGGATTCCGCCCCGGTCCCGCCTGATCTGCATCAGCACGGCGTCCGCGCGCACGGGCCCGGGCCGGTAGGTCACCTCGTGGGGGCGCGCCGTGTTGCGCCACCGGTGCGTGCGGCCGTCACAGGTGGCCGTGGAGCCGCCGATGCCGTCGGAGCGGCCGTTCGCCACGACGTTGCTGCCGATGAAGACGGTGCCGCTTCCCCGGGGAACGGCACAGCGGTAGGTGCCGGTGAGGGTGATGGTGCCGTCGTGGTCGATGGCGCCGGTCTGGTCGAGGGTGAGGGCGTTGCCCGGCACTCCGGCGGCGCCCGGCGCCAGGGCGACGGTGGCGGCGGTCAGGGCGGCGGCCGTGGCGGCGGCGCCGAGGGCGTCCTTGATGCGCATGGGTGGGGGGCTCCTTCTCATGACGGGTGGATCGCGAGGGATACCGGATACCCGAAGCCGGGGCCCGTTCGTCCGACCGTCACCCGCCCGTGGCGCGTCCCGCCCGCCCCGTGGCGCCCAGGGGGTGTCCCCTAACCGCCGTGCAGCATCAGCCCGATGCCCGCCACCATCAGCCCGGCCGCGGCCACCCGGGGCGCCCCGAAGCGCTCCTTCATGAACACCGCGCCGATCCCCGCCCCGACCAGGATGGACGACTCCCGCAGCGCCGCGACGGGTGCGAGCGCCGCCCGGGTCTGGGCCCACAGCACGAGCCCGTACGCGAAGACGGACAACAGGCCGCCGGCCAGCCCGCGCACGGCGAACGGGCGCACCTGCGCGAGGAACCCCCCGCGCCGGGTGCCCACGGCGTACGCCGGGATCACCAGCCCCTCCAGGATCATCAGCCAGGCGATGTAGCCCAGCGGCGAACCGGAGGCCCGCACGCCCAGGCCGTCGACGACCGTGTAGGCGGCGATGGCCAGGCCCGTGGCGCAGGCCGCCCCGACGGCCGTCCAGTCGGGGCGCGCGCCCGAGCCCCGGATGCCCCACAGGGCCAGGCCCACCAGGCCGGCCGAGGCGACGGCGACGCCCGCGAGCTGCGGGCCGTCGGGGAGTTCGGCGGCGAAGACCGCCGCGAGGGCGGTGACCGCGAGGGGCGCGGTGCCGCGGGCGATCGGATACATCTGCCCGAAGTCGCCGAGGGAGAACGATCGCATGAGCAGGCCCTGGTAGACGACGTGCAGCAGGGCCGAGACGAGCAGGCAGGGCCACGCCCCGGCGTCCGGGGCCGGGGCGAAGGGCAGCAGCGCCGCGCCGCAGAGCGCGCCGCCGCCCCCGACCAGGGTGAAGGCGACGAGCTGGTCCTTGATGCCGTGCGCGACGGCGTTCCAGCTGGCGTGGGCGACGGCGGCGACGAGAACCGCGACGACGACGAGCGGGGTCATGCGGCACGCCCGCGCGCACGCCGGCCCGTGGGTATCGGAAGGCTCATGGCGCCTGACGCTAGCGCTCGTTGTACGGGCCACGCGATGTCGTCCGCGTCACGCGCGGGGTTGCGCGCCGGCGCGCCGGCCGCGTCACCGCGCGCGCAGCACCGCCGCGACGAGCGGCCCCGCCGAGTCGCCGCCGTGTCCGCCCCGCGGGACCACGGCGGCCGCCGCGAGGTCGCCGCGGTAGCCGGTGAACCAGCCGTTCGGCGTGGTCTGGCCGTCGACCTCCGCCGAGCCGGTCTTGGCGCCGACGTCCCCGCCGAGTCCGGCCATCGCCTTGGAGCCCGTCCCCGAGACGGCGGTCAGCCGCATCATCGAGCGCAGGTCGCGGGCGGCGTCGTCGGGCAGCGCGCGGGGGGCCCGGGCCAGCTGGCGTCCGTCGACCGAGGGGTCCACGAGGTAGGGCTGGCGGAACGACCCGCTGCGCACGGTCGCGGCGACCGAGGCCATGTTCAGGGGACTCATCTGCACCCGGCCCTGGCCGATCATCGCCGCGGCCTTGCCCGCCCCGCCGTCGGCGGGCACCTTGCCGTCGAAGGTGGCGATGCCGGTCTTCCACTCCAGGCCCAGGCCGAAGACGTCCCTGGCCTCGGCGGCGAGGGCGTCGTCGGAGAGCTGGCCGGCAAGGGAGACGAAGGCGGTGTTGCAGGAGGCCGCGAAGTCCTGGGCGAAGGTGGCGCCGGGGTTCTCGCTGTGCTCCACGTTGTGGAACGTCATGCCGTACGTGGCGGTCTTCGGACACGGCAGCGGCTTGCCGGGCGTGGCCTTGCCCTGCTCCAGCAGCAGCGCGGACGTGACGATCTTCATCGTGGAGCCGGGTGCCGTCTGGCCGGAGACCGCCGGGTTGAACTCGGTCTTCTTGGCGTTGGCGAGGGCCAGGATCTCGCCGGTGCTGGGTCTGACCGCGACGACGGAGGCGTCGTCGTGCCGGCTCACGGCGGCCTCGGCGGCGCGCTGGACGGCGGCGTCGATGGTGGTGGTCAGCTTGCCCGGAGTGCCCTTCGACACCACGTGCAGGGTCTTGGGCTCGGCCTGGGCCGCGGCGCCGGCGGTCTCCACGCGGACCTCGACGCCCGGCTCGCCGCCCGCCTTCTCGCCGAACCGCTTGCGCAGTTCCGGCAGGACGGAGGCGAGCGAGGGGAAGTCCTCGGGCTTGAGCTCGTTGCCGTCGCGGTCGACGGCGGTGACCGGTGCCGTCCGCGTGACACCGGTGTGCAGGCTCTGGCCCTGGGTGAGTTCGGGGTGCAGGACGGCGGGCTGCCAGTCGACGAGCGGGCGGCCGCTGGTGCGGCCCCTGGTGACGGTGAGCGCCGAGTCGTAGGACCAGGTGGAGCGCTGCTTGCCGAGGGCGATCTCGGCGGTGACGGAGAACGGCACCTTGGCGCCGGTGGCGGTGCCCTGGCGGAGCGTCACCTTCTCCACGTGCGCGGCCTCGCGGTAGCCGGTCAGCGCGGTGCCGGCCGCCTCCGCGTTGTCGGTGAGCGCGGCGGCCTTCTCCGTGTCGCCCGCCGCCCACGCGGTCAGGAAGGCGCGCGCGGTCTCCTCGGTCTCGCCCGCCGACGGCGGCCCGGTGCGCTCGGGCGCGGCCGCGGCGTTCGTACCGGAACCGCCGCCCGCGACGGCGTCGACGATGTTGTAGGCCCCCAGCCCCGCCGCGCCCGCCACCGCGGCGGCCACGGCGCCTATCGCGATCTTCGCTCCCCTGCGCATGGTCCCCTGCCCCCTCCTGGTTTTAATCACCTGATCAAAACGCCGGGACGGCACTCTACGGGACAGGGCCGGCGAGCCGGAGCGAATTGGCCGGAAGCCACCACGGGCCGCGCCGAGCCCACCGGACGCCGGGACCGGCCGTCAGATCCAGGTGTCGAACCACATCCGGTTCCGCCAGGCGTCCATGGGAATGGCCTGCCCGGTGTAGATCGGGAAGAAGTAGATGAAGTTCCAGGCGATGAGGAGGACGAGCGTGCCCGCGCCGACCGCGCCCGCGACCCGGCGCCGCTCCGAGGACCCCGGCGGGCCGAGGAGCGCCCCGATGAGCAGGGCCACGGCCAGGCACAGGAACGGCACGAAGACCACCGCGTAGAAGACGAAAATCGTCCGCTCCTGGTACAGGAACCACGGCAGGTAGCCGGCCGCCACCGCGCCCAGCACCGCGCCCGCCCGCCAGTCGCGCCGCAGCGCCCAGCGGTAGAGCAGGTACACCAGCGCGAAGCACGCCGCCCACCACAGCAGCGGGGTGCCCAGCGCGAGCACCTCGCGGGCGCACTTGTCGGCCGCGTCCGCCGGGCAGCCGTCCTGCCCGGCCGCGGGCGACTCGTAGAAGTACGAGACCGGGCGCGACTGGACCAGCCAGCTCCAGGGGTTGGACTGGTAGGTGTGCGGAGAGGTGAGGTGGGTGTTGAACTCCCAGACCTGCTTCTCGTAGTGCCACAGGCTGCGCAGCGGGTTGAGGATCCCGGCGAGGAGGCCGTCGGCGCTCTGACCGCCCTCGGTCTCCGCGTAGTGCCGGAGGTAACCGCTGTGCTGCCAGCCCGCGGTCTTGTCGTACGTGCCGCTGTTGACGAACCATCCGGTCCAGGAGGCGAGGTACACCCCGAGCGCCACGGGCACGGTCGCGAGGAACGCCCACGGCACGTCGCGCCGCAGCGTGGAGAGCCAGGGCCGCCGGGCGCCGGCCAGGCGCCGCGAGCCGACGTCCCACAGGACGGCCATCAGCCCGAACGCGGCCAGATAGACGGCGCCGTTCCACTTCGTGGCGAAGGCGAGCCCCAGCAACACGCCGGCGGCCAGCCGCCAGGGCCGCAGGCCGAGCCGCGTTCCGTCCCCGGCCCGGGCGTCGGGAGGCACGGTCCCGTCGGGCCCCTCCGGCAGCGCCGCGGCCAGCCGGGCCCGCGCCTTGTCCCGGTCGACGAGCAGGCACCCGAAGGCGCCCAGCACGAAGAACATCAGCACCGAGTCGAGCAGGGACGTCCGGCTCATGACGAAGTGCAGGCCGTCCACGGCGAGCAGCCCGCCCGCGAGGCAGCCGAGGAACGTGGACCGGAACAACCGCCGCCCGATGCGGCACAGCATCAGCACGGACAGCGTGCCGAGCAGCGCCACCATGAAGCGCCAGCCGAAGGGGTCGAGGCCGAAGAGCCACTCGCCGGCGCCGATGACCCACTTGCCGACGGGCGGGTGGACGACGTAGGCCGCGGCGTCGGCGACGTCGGTGTGGCCGGCGACGATCTGGTCGTTGGCCTCCTTGGGCCAGTTGACCTCGTAGCCGTACTTCCACAGCGCCCAGGCGTCCTTGGCGTAGTACGTCTCGTCGAATATGACGGCCTTGGGGCTGCCCAGGTGCCAGAACCGGATCAGTCCCGCGAACAGCGCCACCAGCAGGGGCCCCAGCCACCCCATGGACCGTGCGAGCAGCCGCGCGAGGCCCGGGCCCGCCCCGGCGGCGGCCCACAACCGCGTCCCCGGCTCGGGGTACGGCGGTACGAGCCGCTCCCGCACATCGGGGTGCGCCGGGCGGCCCGCGTAGCCGAAACGGCGCAGTCTGCGCTGCCACGGGGGCGGCTGCTCGGCTGCGGTCCGGCCCTGCCGGGCTTGCGTCGCGGTGTCACTGCTCACCGCGCCATCGTAGGGAACGACCCTGTGAGAGTCCCGGGCGCGCCGCGCGCGGAGGGGTGCGGGGGCCGGAGGGAGTTCCGGGACGAGCACCGCCCCGGAGCGCCATCCGCGCTATCTTGGGCTTGCTGTACAGCGAAGTGCCCGTCACGGAGCCTGAAGCCCCGTGACGGGCGGCCGAAGAGCTTGGCCGTCGGGGCCTAATGGGTATAGGCCCCGCCGGTCAAGCCCTGCCGACCACGATCAGGATCAGCGCGACGACGGCGACAAGCAGCTCCACCCACGGTGTGACCGCTTTCGCCCAGCGCTTCCCCTGTATCCCAGTTGACCGACGGCTTCGGCCTTCGGTGACGCGGCATCGTGCACCTTTCCCCGGGTCGGAGGCCCGCCTGCTGCGAGACTCCACGAGGGAGCCTCGGACACGGCGGCCACCGGCCCCCGCCCCCGAGGCCCCTGGCTGGAGTCCCGAACGTGGGCGAGCCGACCCGAGGGTCAGCATGGTGCGACGTGGCCCGTCACGGGGAGAGACTCTAGGCCTGGCGCACACCAACGCGCCCCGGATCGCGGGAATGTGACGACGTCGGGCACTCGTCCGAGTGGTCCTCGGCCGTACCCCCTCCGCGGAACGGAAATGCGCCCACGCCCCGGCGGGCGGGTGGGCCGTCCGGTCTGCCCGGGGCGTGGGGGCGGGGGCGGCGGCCCGTGGGGCCGCCGGGGGCTGTTCGCCCGGTCAGTAGCTGATCATGAACAGTACCCCCGTCGCAGCGCCCCCCGCAGCCCCAGGTTCGCGACGAGGATCCCGCCGTCCACCGGCAGCGTCACCCCCGTGATCCACCCGGCGTCCTCCGACGCCAGGAAGGCCACCGCGGCCGCGACGTCCTCCGGACGCCCCACCCGCCCCAGGGGGTAGTGCGCTGCGGCGCGTTCCAAGGACGCCTCCCAGCCCTCCCAGTTGGGCGTGCGGACCGTGCCCGGCGCGATGAGGTTGACGCGCACGCCCCGGGGCGCGCACTGGCCCGCGAGGGTGCGCGTCAGGCTGGCCAGGCCGGCCTTCGCCGCGCTGTAGGCGTGGTTGCCGAAGTCCTGTTCGCCGTTGACCGAGCCGATGTTGACGACCGCCCCGCGCCCGCCGGCGGCCGCCAGGTGCGGCATCGCCGCCCGCACGCAGCGGAAGGCGCCGGTCAGGGTGATGTCCACGTCACGGGACCACACCTCGTCGGGGTAGTCCTCCACCAGCGGCGGATCGGGGTGGCAGGACAGGGCGTTGTTGACCAGGACGTCGAGGCGGCCGAACCGTCCGACCGCGTGCGCCACCGCCGCGTCGACGGCGTCGCGGTCGCCGACGTCGCAGGTCAGTGCCTCGGCCGTGAGCCCCGCGGCACGGATGCGGGTGGCCGCCCGCCGTGCGCGCGGGCCGTCGGCGTCGGTGACCAGGACCGCCGCGCCCTCGGCGGCGAGGCGGCGGGCCACGGCCTCGCCGATGCCCCGCCCCGCGCCCGTGATCAGTACCGCATAGCCCTCGAAGCGTGCCGCTGCCGGTGCCATGCGGGCAGCATTACCCCGCCAGGGAGCGCGCAACCGCGCGGACGAGCGCCTGGGCGCGCGGGTCCGCGGTGACGTTCTTCTGCATGCCGTTGGTCACGTAGCCGAAGGAGACGCCCGACTCGGGGTCGGCGAAGGCCAGCGAGCCGCCGCGGCCGGGGTGGCCGAAGGAGCCGGGCGCCAGCAGCGGCGAGGCGGGGCCGTGGAGCATGTAGCCCAGGCCGAAGCGCGTGTTCACGACCAGGACGCGGTCCGGGCCGGCCGACTCCTCGGTGCGGGCCAGGGTCAGCGTCGCCGGCGCGAAGAGACGGCGGCCGCCGTCCACGACCCCGATGAGCGAGGCGTAGAACCGGGCCAGCGCGTCCGCCGTGGCGATGCCGGCCGAGGCAGGGAGTTCGGCGGCCCGGTACGCGGCGTCGTTCTCGTCGGCCGGCGGGTCGATGGCGGCGAAGGCACGGCGGGTGAGCGAGGCCGGGTCGCGGTACGCGTCGGAGACCGAGGCCTTGGGGCGCACCCGCAGGCCGGCCGAGGCGGGCGCGGCCGGCGCCGGGGCGTCGGCTATCCGGCCGACGCGCTCCCGCTCGGCGTCCGGCAGCCCTATCCACAGGTCCGCGCCGAGCGGCCCGGCGATCTCCTCGGCGACCCACGTGCCGATCGACCGGCCGGTCACGCGCAGCACCAGCTCGCCCAGCAGCCAGCTGTAGGTCTGCGCGTGGTAGCCGTGGTCGGTGCCGGGCTCCCAGGCGGGGGCCTGCCCGGCCAGCGCGCGGGGGCCGCTGACGCCGTCGGCGGCCTCGGCCGGGGTGAGCGGGACGTCGAGAGCGGGCAGCCCCGCGCGGTGGGCGAGCAGGTGCCGTACGAGCACCCGCTCCTTGCCCGCGGCCTTGAACTCCGGCCAGTACGTGCCCACGGGCGCGTCGAGGTCCACCTGTCCGCGCTGGTGCAGCAGGAGCAGCACGGCCGCGGCCACGCCCTTGGTGGCGGAGCGCACCACCTGCGCGGTGCCCCGCTGCCAGGGCTCGCTGCCGCCGTCGGCGTCCTTCGCCCCGCCCCACAGGTCGACGACCTTGCGCCCGTCCCGGTAGACGGCCACGGCCGCGCCGCGCTCGCCGCGCCGGGCGAAGTTGTCGGCGAAGGCGTCCCGGACCGGTTCGAAACCGTCCGCCACCGCGCCCTGGACGTCCACCACTGTCGTTCCGCTCCTGTGTTTCCGAGACAAATCCGTCCTCCATGGTGCACGACGGTCTACGCGTGGAGAACCGGGGGCCGGTGCCGACGCCTCCGGTCATCCCGCCGCGTCAGCGTCCGCCGGCCGTGGCCGGACGCGCGGCCACCGCCCCCGGGTCGAAGCCGAACGGCAGCTCCAGGCGGTGGGCCCGCATCAGGTCCTCGTCGCGGAGCAGGTCGCCGGTGGGGCCGTCGGCCGCGATGACGCCGTCGCTGAGCACCACGGACCGCTCGCACAGCTCCAGCGCGTAGGGCAGGTCGTGGGTGACCATCAGCACCGTCACGTCCAGGGACCGCAGGATGTCGGCCAGCTCGCGCCGGGAGGCCGGGTCGAGGTTGGAGGAGGGCTCGTCGAGGACGAGGATCTCGGGCTCCATGGCGAGGACGGTGGCCACCGCCACCCGGCGCCGCTGGCCGAAGGAGAGGTGGTGCGGGGGCCGGTCCGCGAAGGCGGCCATGCCGACCCGCTCCAGGGCCGTGCGCACGCAGGCCTCCAGCTCGGCGCCCCGCAGCCCCGCCGCCGCCGGGCCGAAGGCGACGTCCTCGCGGACGGTCGGCATGAACAGCTGGTCGTCGGGGTCCTGGAAGACGATGCCGACCCGGCGCCGGATCTCGGCGAGGTTGCGCTTGCCGACCGGCAGGCCGGCGACCCGCACCGTGCCCGCGCCCCCGCTGAGGATGCCGTTGAGGTGGAGGACGAGCGTCGTCTTGCCGGCGCCGTTGGGCCCCAGCAGGGCGACGCGTTCGCCGCGCCCGACGGTCAGGTCGACGCCGAAGAGGGCCTGGTGGCCGTCGGGGTAGGCGAAGGCGAGGCCGGAGACCTCCAGGGAGGCGGGAGTGGTCATGGGGTGGTGTCCTTACTGGTCGCAGGGGGCGTGGGCGGGCGTTTCGGCGATCAGGCGATCAGGGCCGTCCCGGTGGCGGCCCAGGCCGCGCCGCACACCCCGAGCGCCGCCAGCGGCAGGGCCGCCGCCCGGGCCCACTGCGCGCGCGTGGCCGTCACCTCGTCGATCACGGGCATGGCGCCCGTGTAGCCCCGGCTGACCATCGCCAGGTGGACCCGCTCCCCGCGTTCGTAGGAGCGGATGAACAGCGCCCCGGCCGACTTGGCCAGCACGCCCCAGTGCCGCACGCCGCGGGCGGTGAAGCCGCGCGATTCGCGGGCGATGCGCATGCGGCGCATCTCGTCGGTGATGACGTCCCCGTAGCGGATCATGAAGGAGGCGATCTGGACCAGCAGCGGCGGCACACGCAGCCGCTCCAGCCCCAGCAGCAGCGCGCGCAGCTCGGTCGTCGAGGCGAGCAGGACGGAGGCGGCGACCCCCAGCGTGCCCTTGGCCAGGATGTTCCAGGCCCCCCACAGTCCGGCCTCGCTGAGCGAGAGGCCGAGGACGTGCACCCGCTCGCCGCGCGCCACGAACGGCATCAGCAGCGCGAAGCCCACGAAGGGCACCTCGATCAGCAGCCGTCGCAGCAGGAAGCCCGCCGGTGTCCGCGCCGCCACCGCGACGGCCGCCAGCAGCAGGGCGTACAGCCCGAAGGCCCACACCGCCTCGCGGGGCGTGGTGACGACGGTGAGGACGAAGCAGAGGACCGCGGCGATCTTGCAGTGCGGCGGCAGCGCGTGCACGGGCGAGCGCGCGTGCCGGTAGAGCTTGTGGCTGTGTCCCGCGCCCATGTCAGACGGCCTCGGTCTCGGGTACGGAGGCCGCGGCGGCCCGGTCGCGGCGGCGGCGGAGGACCACGAAGACGCCCGTGCCCACCGCCAGGGTCGCCCCGACGCCGATCACGCCGGCCAGGCCGCCCGAGAGGCGCTCGTCGCCGACGTCCTTGACCTGGTAGTCGGCGAGCGGCGAGTCCTTGGCGGCGTGCTCCTCCTCCTTGCTGTCGATGCCCTTGTCGTGGGCCACCTTCTCCAGGCCGTCGGGGCTGGTGGAGGCGTAGTAGCTGACGAAGCCGGCGAGGGCGAGGGCGGCGACGAGGCCGGCGGCCAGGACGCGGCGGTGGGAGCGGGGGGCGGCGGCCGGCTCCTCGGGCCGCGCGATCACGGTGCCGTCGGCCGTGCGCAGCTCCAGCGGGCGGGCGAGGCCGCGCGCGCCGTGCACCAGGTCGGGCCGTACGGCCATCACCGCGCCCACCGTCAGCGCGGTGATCGCCGCCTCGCCGATCCCGATGAGGACGTGCACGCCGGCCATGGCGGTGAAGACCGTGCCGATCGGCACATCGGTCGTGCCGCCCAGCGCGTAGATCAGCGTGAAGGCGCAGGCCGCCGCGGGGACGGACACCAGCGCGGCCGCGAAGGCGGCGGCGGTCACCGACGGGCGCCGCCGGGGCAGCACCTTCACCAGGCCCCGGAAGACGGCGTAGGCCACGACGGTCGTGACCACGGCCATGTCGCTGACGTTCACGCCGAGGGCCGTCAGGCCGCCGTCCGCGAACAGCACGGCCTGCATCAGCAGCACCACGGATATGCAGAGGACGCCGGTGAAGGGGCCGACGAGTATCGCCGCCAGCGCCCCGCCCAGCAGGTGACCGCTCGTACCGGCCGCGACGGGGAAGTTCAGCATCTGCACGGCGAAGACGAACGCCGCCACGAGCCCGGCCAGCGGTGCGGCCTTGTGGTCCAGCTCCCGGCGCGCCCCCCGCAGGCTCACCGCCACGGCCGCCGCCGCGACGGCTCCCGTCGCCAGGGAGACCGGGGCGTCGACGAATCCGTCGGGTACGTGCATGGCGAGCTCCGTCCGTTCATGCCTCGCTCGATTGGTTCAGTCGTGAACCGTCCTGGTGAACCGCTCGATGATAGGGGGGCACTGCGAAAAGGTCGCAAGAGCGTGCACGGCGCTCCTGCGCGCCCCTTGCTCAGCCCCACGCCCGCCAGAGGTGGCGGACGGGCGCCTCTCCCCAAATGCTGGGCACGGGAGGTACGTCACGATGACCACCACCACGCCCGCACCCCAGGCCCCGCCCGCCCCGCCGGTGCTGAGCCGCCGCCGGACGAACCTCGTCTTCGTGACGATCGTGCTGGGCATGCTGCTCGCCGCGCTCGACCAGACGATCGTCTCCACCGCCCTGCCGACGATCGTGGCGGACCTGGGCGGCGGCGGGCACATGGCGTGGGTGGTGACGGCCTACCTGCTGGCCGAGACGGTCTCGACCGTCCTGGTCGGCAAGTTCGGCGACCTCTTCGGACGGAAGGTCGTCTTCCAACTGAGCGCGGTGGTCTTCGTCGGCGGCTCGGTCTTCGCGGGCGCGGCGACGAGCATGCCGATGCTGGTGGCCGCGCGCGCCGTGCAGGGCGTCGGCGGCGGAGGCCTGATGGTGACGGCCATGGCCCTGATCGCGGACGTGATCCCGCTGCGCGAACGCGGCAAGTACCAGGGGGCGCTGGGCGCCGTCTTCGGCGTGACGACCGTCGTGGGGCCGACCCTGGGCGGGGTCTTCACCGACCACGCCACCTGGCGCTGGTGCTTCTACGTCAACGTGCCCGTCGCGATCGTCATGGTGGTCATGGCCGCGCGCACCGTGCCCGCCGTCCGCCCGGCCGTGCGACCGGTCATCGACTACCCGGGCATCGTGCTGGTGGCGCTCGGCTCCTCGGCGCTGGTGCTGGGGCTGGAGTGGGGCGGCAACCGGTACGCCTGGAGCTCGCCCGTCGTCGTCGCCCTGTTCGCGGCGGCGGCCGTGCTGCTCGCCGCCTTCGTCGCGGTCGAGCGACGGGCCGCGGAACCCATGCTGCCCATGCACCTCTTCCGCACCCCCGTCTTCACGGTCTGCTCGGTGCTCAGCTTCATCGTCGGCTTCGCGATGCTCGGCTCGATGACGTACCTGCCGACGTACCTGCAGTTCGTCGACGGCGACTCGGCCACCCTCTCGGGCGTGCGGGCCCTGCCGCTGGTCGCCGGGCTGCTGGGGGCGTCGATGATCTCGGGCACGGTGGTCGGCCACACCGGCCGCTACCGCGTCTTCCCGATCGCCGGCACGGCCGTCATGGCCCTCGGCCTCTTCCTGATGTCGACCATGGGCGCCTCGACCGGCGTGTGGCTGGAGTCCCTCTACATGTGCGTCCTGGGCGTCGGGCTGGGCTTCGCGATGCAGGTGCTCACCATCGCCGTCCAGAACACCGTCCCGTACCACGAGCTGGGCTCCGCCACCTCGGGCGTGACCTTCTTCCGCACCCTGGGCAGCGCCTTCGGCACGGCCATCTTCGGCACGCTCTACACCAACCAGCTCGTGCCGAACCTGCGGGACGCGCTGGCGCGGGCGCCGGGGGTGCCGCTGTCCGCGGTGCAGAGCCCGCAGGCGCTCGCCGCGCTGCCGGCGGCGCAGGCGCGCCCGGTCGTCGACGCCTACGCCGCCACGGTGAACTACGTCTTCCTCTGGATCGTGCCCGTCGCCCTCGTGGGCTTCGTCGCGGCCTGGTTCCTGCGGGAGGTCCCGCTGCGCGACAGCGCGCGGGCCGGCGCCTCCGACCTGGGCGAGGCGTTCTCCGCCCCCGACTCCGCCGAGGCCGACCGCCAGCTGGAACGGGCCGTCGCGAGCGTGCTGCGCAAGGCCGGGGCCGTCCCGGTCGGCCGCGGCGTCCTCGCCCGGTCCGGCAGCGCCCTCGACCCGGTCCTGGCCTGGACGCTCGGCCAGATCCACTGGCGCCTGCGCGTGCGCGGCGAGGCCACGCTCTCGTCGGTGGCCACGGCCCACCGCATGCCGCCGGAGGTCCTGGAGCCGGCCTTCGCCCGAGCGGCCGGGGCCGGCTACGCCCGTATCGAGGGCGACCGGCTCTTCCTCACGCCGGCCGGCGAGAGCGAGGTCGCCCGTCTGGCCACCGCCTGGCGCGCCTGGCTCGCCGCCCGCCTGGACGACTGGGACCTGACCGACGGTGAGGACCGCGCCCGTCTGGACCGCGCCCTGGACGTCATCGCGGAGCGGCTGCTGGAGGAGGACGAGCACGCGCAGGAGCGGCTGCCCGTATGAGGGACGCCCCTCGGGCCCGACAGGGTGAATTCCTGCCGGAAAACGCATAAATCGCGAAAAGAAGTGCACTCGGAGTGCCCGTCCCACCTCAACGGGTGCCGAAGGAGAGAACATGCGCCGAGTCCGGAAGCCGAGTGCCACCTCCGCCGTCTCCGCGATATCCGCCGTCGCACTTCTGGCCGTCCTGCCGGGCGCCGCCGTGGCCGCCGGGCCGCCGGCCGGGCCCGACGCCGCCGCCCCCCGGCAGCACGGCCCGGCCGGGCACGGCGCCCGCGCGGCGAACGCGCCGCAGGACTACGCAGAGGCCGCCTGCGAGGGGCCACCCCCGGAGGAGGGGGACGTCTACACCCGTCCCCCCACCACGTCGCCGCACAGCACACCCCCCAAGACCTCGCAGAAGGGCACGGCACCGCAGGGCAGCACCCCCCCGCAGCAGGCGAAGGGCGCCGCGCCCAAACGCCCGGCGAAGAAGCCCGCGAGCCGCCGGGCCCTCCCCCACAAGTGGCCCCGGGGCGTCCCCGGCCGTGACGAGGCCGTGCGCATGCTGGACGACCTGACCGTCCGGCCCTTCAACGGCAAGGGCTACGACCACAGGCTCTTCACCGGCTCCAGCTGCTGGGTGCAGCACGGCGTCGACCGGTGCACCACCCGCCAGATCGCCCTCAGGTTCCACTCGGTCACGCCGGTGAAGCTGGAC
Organism: Streptomyces cinnamoneus; assembly: GCF_002939475.1. Taxonomy (NCBI): domain Bacteria; kingdom Bacillati; phylum Actinomycetota; class Actinomycetes; order Kitasatosporales; family Streptomycetaceae; genus Streptomyces; species Streptomyces cinnamoneus. The sequence continues at coordinate 2,892,051 of NZ_PKFQ01000001.1, forward strand.
GGCCCGTGCAAGGTCGTCGGCGGCGAGTGGCACAGCGAGTACGACGGCAGGACCATGGCCGACCCGCTGCACCTCGACGTCGACCACGTCGTGCCGCTGCGGAACGCGTGGGGCTCCGGGGCGAGCGCGTGGTCCTTCGAGGAGCGCCGCGAGTTCGCCAACGACCTGGTCGCCTCCCCGCAGCTGATCGTGGTGTCCACCTGGAGCAACCGCGCCAAGGGCGACAAGGGCCCGGACCAGTGGCTGCCGAAGGGCGCCGAGTGCACCTACAGCCGGGCGTGGATCGGCGTGAAGGACTACTACCGGCTGAGCGTCACCCGGGCGGAGAAGGACAAGCTGCGGCAGGTCCTCGACACGTGCCCGCTCTGAACGGCCGCTACAGCGCCGCGCGGCTCCCCGTGCTCACCGGGGTGCTCGCGCGGGCCGCCCGGGAGGCGTCGGCGGCCACCTGGCCGGCCGTCAGGACGTAGCCCGTCTCGGCGTCGGCCGTCGAACGGGCGAAGACCACGCCGTACACCTTGCCGCCCGGCGTCAGCAGCGGGCCGCCGGAGTTGCCCGGGCGGACCGTGGAGCGCACGGAGTAGACCTCGCGGGTGGTGACGCCGTCGCCGTAGATGTCCTGGCCCTTGGCCCTGACCTCGCCCGCGACGACGGCGGCGCGCAGGTCGAGGCCGCCGTTCTCGGGGAAGCCCGCGACCACGGCCGCGTCGCCGCGGCCGGCGGACGTGTCGAAGGGCAGCACGGGCGCGTCCAGGCCCGGCACGTCGAGGACGGCCACGTCCGTGCGCGGGTCGAAGAGCACGACCTTCGCCTTGTACGCCCGCCCGACGCCGCCGACCCGTACGGTCGGGTCGTCGACGCCCGCCACGACGTGCGCGTTGGTCATCACGTGCTCGTGGGCGTAGACGAAGCCGCTGCCCTCCTGGCCGCGCCGGCCGCCGCCCACGTCGGCGACGCCCTCGACCTTGACGACGCTCCTGCGGGCCGCCGTCTTCGCGGCGGCGGTCACCGCGTCCTCGGAGGGCTTGGGGACGCTCGTGGCCGGCTCGTTCTCGAAGGGGTTGAAGACCTGCGGGAAGCCGGCTCCGGCCAGCGCGTCCGTCGTCCGGCTGAACCACGTGGGCGCCTGCTCGGGCATCGCCTCCTGCACCGCGCCCAGCAGCGTCGACTCCCTGATCTGCCGGGTGAGCAGCGGGGAGTTCGCCGAGACGAGCACGCTCGCGGCCACCCAGCCCACCAGCAGCACGGCCAGCGAGTTCACGGCCGCGCCGCCCACGCCGTCGACGCCCCGCACGGGCGCCCAGGTGAGCTTGCGCCGAAGGCGCCAGGCGAGCCGTCCGGCCAGGGCGTGGCCGAGGGCCGCCGGTATGAGCACGACCAGCACGGCGACGACGGCCGCCGTGCTGGTCCCCGCCTCGAAGGGCTCCAGCGCGTGGGGCAGGGCCCAGACGCCGAGGACGGCGCCGCCGAGGAAGCCGGCCAGCAGGACGGCGCTCGCGATCAGGCCCCGGCGGTAGCCGGAGACGGCGTAGCCGAGGACGACCAGCATCAGGAGCAGATCGAGCAGGTTCAACGCGGAGCCCTTTCGTCGCGCACGCGTCCCCCGCCGCGTCCACAGGTGTGGACTTGGAAGAACGCGGGTTCACGCGCCACCGGTTCCCCTTCGTGGCGAATTCATGGCGTACGCCACGTGCGCGCCGGCGGCGCCGTCCCGGGGAAACGCCGGCGGGGCCCGGGTTCCGTCGTGGAACCCGGGCCCCGCCGCTTCGAGCCGGCCGGTCCTCAGACGCGGACCGGTTCGCGGTCCTCGTCGGACTCGGCGGCCGGGGCCTTCAGGCTCTTCTGCAGGCCCTCGCCCTCGACGTCCACGTTGGGCAGCGCCTTCGCCAGCCAGCCCGGCAGCCACCAGGCCGACCGGCCGAGCAGCGCCAGCACCGCCGGCACGATCGCCATGCGGACGACGAACGCGTCGAAGAAGACCGCGATGGCCAGGCCGAAGCCGATCATCTTGATCATCGGTTCCGAGGAGCCGATGAAGCCCGCGAAGACGCTGATCATGATGACCGCGGCGGCGGTCACCACGCGGGCGCCGTGCCGGAAGCCGGTGACGACGGCCTCACCGGGACGCTCGCCGTGGACGTACGCCTCCCGCATCCGGGTCACGAGGAAGACCTCGTAGTCCATCGCGAGGCCGAAGACGACGCCCACCATGAAGATCGGCATCATGCTCATGATCGGGCCGGTCTCCTCGACGCCGAACAGCCCGCCGAGCCAGCCCCACTGGAAGACGGCGACCACGGCGCCCAGCGCCGCGACGACCGACAGCAGGAAGCCCAGCGCCGCCTTGAGCGGGACCAGCACGGACCGGAAGACGACCATCAGCAGCAGGAAGGCCAGGCCGACGACGAGCGCCAGGTAGGGCAGCAGCGCGTCGTTCAGCTTCTGCGAGACGTCGATGTTGACGGCTGTCGTGCCGGTGACCAGGACCTCGGCCCCGGCCTCGGAACCGGCCGCCCGGCCCTTGTCACGGATGGCGTGGACGAGGTCCTCGGTCTCCGAGCCGCTGGGCTTGGACTTCGGCACGACCGTGATGATCGCCGTGTCGCCGGCCTCGTTGAAGTGGGCCGGGGTGACCACGGCCACGTCGTCCAGGCCCTTGACCGTGTTCACCACGGACTCGGCGGCGGCCTGGTGGTCCTTGCTGTGCGCCGCGTCGACGACGAGCATCAGCGGGCCGTTGAAGCCGGGGCCGAAGCCCTCGGACAGCAGGTCGTACGCCTTGCGCTGGGTGGTGCTCTGGGGCTGCGAGCCCTCGTCGGGCAGGCCCAGCATCAGCGAGCCCGCGGGCACGGCGATCGCGCCCAGGCCCAGGACGCCGGCGAGCAGCACCACGACGGGGCGGCGCAGCACCAGACGGGCCCAGCGGGTGCCCATGTTGGGCTTCTGCTCGGCGGACACGTCCGTGCCCTCGGCCTTGCGGACCTTGCGGGCCAGCACCTTGCGGCCGGCGAAGCCCAGCAGCGCGGGGATGAGGGTGAGCGCGATGAGCACCGCGATGGCGACCGTGAAGGCGGCCGCGACGCCCATCTTGGTCAGCATGGGGATGTTGACGACCGCGAGGCCGGCCAGCGCGATGACGACCGTCAGACCGGCGAAGACCACCGCGGACCCGGCGGTGCCGACGGCCCGGCCGGCGGCGTCCTCGCGCTCACGCCCCTCGGCGATCTCCGCGCGGTAGCGGGAGACGATGAAGAGGGCGTAGTCGATGCCGACCGCGAGGCCGATCATCGTGGCGAGGGTGGCGGTGTTGTTGCCCAGGTCGAGGGCGGAGGCGACCGCCGCGATCGAGGAGACGCCGATGCCGACGCCGATGATCGCGGTGAGCAGCGGCAGCCCGGCGGCCACCAGCGAACCGAAGGTGATCAGCAGGACGACGGCCGAGATGGCGATGCCGATGATCTCGGTGGAGCCGCCCTCGGGCATGGCCTGGAGGGCGCTGCCGCCGGTCTCCACGGTCAGCCCGGCGTCCCGGCCGGCGTCGGGCGCGGCCTTCAGCTTGTCGCGCGTGTCGTCCGTCAGCTCGTTGGCCTTCACCTTGTAGGTGACGGACGCGTAGGCGATGTCGCCGTTCTTGCTGACGCCGTCGCCGGCGAACGGGTCGGCGACGGCGGCCACCTGGGGGCCGCCCAGCGCGCCGACGACCTTGTCGACCGCCGCCTTGTTCCCGGGGTCGGTGATCTTCTGGCCGCCGGGGGCCTTGAAGACGATGCGCGCGGTGGCGGCGTCCGCCTTCATGTCCGGCATGCGCTTCTCCAGCAGGTCGAAGGCGCGCTGCGCCTCCGTGCCGGGTATGGAGAAGTTGTCGGTCGCCTTGGAGGCGGTGGCGGCGCCCGCGCCGGCGAGGACCAGCAGCAGCACCCAGGTCAGGGCGACGTACCAGCGGCGCCTGAAGGCGAGCCGGCCGAGTTTGTAGAGGAACGTGGCCACGAGGCGTTGTGCTCCCGTCGGGTCGGAGAGTGGTGAGAACCGGTGGTGGACCAGCCCGACGGGAGCGGTGCGTCAGGTGGAGCCTTGTGGGGGGGTGTGGGTGGGGACCTCAGTGGGGGGTGGGGTTCATGCGCCGAGAGCGGGGAGGATCACGGCGTCGATGTAGCGGGTGAGGTACGCGCCGTCCGCGGGCCGGTCCTCGACCAGCGGGCGGGCCATGAACGCCCCGAGCACCATGTGCGCGACGTAGTCGAGCGCGGGGTTGTCCGGGGCGACCTCGCCCCGGTCGACCGCGCGGCGGAGCATCGCCTCCAGCGCGGCGATCTCCGGCTCGACCAGCAGCTCGCGCAGGGCCCGTTTGAGGTCCGGATGGTCGTGGATCGCACGCTGGAGCCCCCGCATGAGGGCCGCGTCCTTCTCCATCCGGTCCTTGTCGGCGTCGCACACCATCGCCTGGAGGTCACCGCGCACCGTGCCGGTGTCGATGTCCGCCAGGCTCATCGGCTTGTTGTGCCGCAGGGCTCCTGCCACCAGCTCCGGCTTGCCCCTCCACTGGCGGTAGAGGGTGGCCTTGCTGGCGTGGGTGCGGGCGGCCACGGCGTCCATGGTCAGGGCGTCGTAGCCGACCTCGCGCAGGAGGGCGAGCACCGCCTCGTAGAGCTCGGCCTCGCGTTCGGGGGTCAGCCGGGTGCGGCGGACCGCCGGCTTGGGTGGTTCCGTCGGCATGCCACTCCTTCCCCCCGTGAATCCGTCACATCGCATGTACGAAACGGTTTCGTACAGCACGAGGGTAAGCCCGGGCCTTAGCGAAACGGCATCGTTTCGATGGTGTTCTGCGTCACGGACCGAGTTGCCGGGGCCAGTGGGGGCCGAAACCATGGAAGGCGTGGACGCCTACCTCCGCTTTCCCCATCTGCACGGCGACCTGCTCTGCTTCGTGTCGGAGGACGACCTCTGGCTGGCCCCCCTGGCCGGCGCCGGGGAGCCGGCCCCCCGCGCCTGGCGGCTGACGGTCGACCGGACCCGCGTCGGGCATCCGCGCTTCTCGCCCGACGGGCGGCACATCGCCTTCACCAGCTGGCGCAGCCTCGACCCCGAGATCCACCTGGTCCCGGCCGCCGGCGGCGGCGCGCGCCGGCTCACCTACTGGGGCAGCACCGACACCCGCGTCTGCGGCTGGGCCCCCTCCGACCGCGGTGACGGGGGCTACGACGTCCTCGCCGTCTCCTCGCACGGCCAGCCCTTCTCCTACTTCTCCTGGGCCTACCGGCTGCCCACCGACGGCCACCCCGGCCTGCGGCTGCCCTGGGGCCCGGTGTCCGACATCGCCATGAGCGACGGCGGCGGGGAGCACCGCACGCTGCTGCTGACGGGCAAGCCCCCGCACGAGCCGGCCTCCTGGAAGCGCTACCGGGGCGGTGCGACGGGCCGGCTCTGGTTGCAGTGCGACCGGCTGGTCGCGGATCTCGGCGGCCACCTGGACTCGGCGATGTTCGTCGGCGACCGCATCGCCTTCCTCTCCGACCACGAGGGCGTCGGCAACCTCTACTCCTGCCGCCCCGACAGCTCCGATCTGCGCCGCCACACCGACCACGACGACTTCTACGCCCGCCACGCCGCCACGGACGGATCCCGCGTGGTCTACCAGTGCGCGGGCGACCTGTGGCTGGTCGACGGCCTCACCGCCGGGGGCGTGCCGCGCCGGCTGGACGTGCGCCTGGGCGGCCCGCGCGCCGGGCGCCGCCGGTACCAGGTGCAGGCCGCCCAGCACGTCGACGCGCTGACGGTGGACACCACCGGACGGGCCAGCGCCGTGGGGGTGCGCGGCAGCCTGTACTGGCTGACCCACCGCGACGGCCCGGCCCGGGTCATCTCCGCCACCCCGGGGGTGCGGGTCCGGCTGCCGGAGATGCTGGGGTCGACGGGCCGGGTGGCGTACGTGACGGACGCCGAGGGCGAGGACGCCGTCGAGCTGGCCCAGCTGCCGCGCGCGGCCGGGCCGTCACAGCCGCGCCGGCTGGCGGCCGGCCGGATCGGGCGGGTGCACGAGCTGCTCGCCTCGCCCGACGGCGAGCGGCTGGCGGTCGCCGCGCACGACGGGCGGCTGCTGCTGGTCGACGCCTCGGCCGAGGGCGAGGGGGAGGTGACCGAGCTGACCCGGTCGGCCAACGGGCCGGTGCGCGACCTGGCCTTCTCCCCCGACTCGGCCTGGCTGACCTGGTCCCACCCGGGCGTCGGCCGGTCGCTGCGGAACATCAGGATCGCCCGCCTGTCCGACCGGCTGATCGTGGACGTCACCAACGGCCGCTTCGAGGACGAACAGCCGGTCTTCACCCGCGACGGCCGCTATCTGGCCTTCCTGTCCTGGCGCGGCTTCGACCCGGTCTACGACGTGCACACCGGCGACCTGTCCTTCCCGCTGGGCTGCCGCCCCTACCTGGTGCCGCTGTCGTCGGCGACCCCCTCCCCCTTCGCCCTGACCGCGGAGGGCCGCCCCGCGGGCGGCGGGCTGGACCTGGACGCCGCCGGGGAGAACGAGGGCTCGGTGCTGGTGGAGGTGGAGGGCCTGGAGAGCCGGGTGACGCCCTTCCCGGTGGCCGCCTCGAAGTACTCCTCCCTGCATCCGGTGAGCGGCGGCGGCCTGGTGTGGCTGCGCTGGCCGATCTCGGGGGCGCTCGGCGAGACCTTCGCCAACCCGGCCGACACCTCCGGCCGCCCCACCCTGGAGCACTTCGACCTGTCCAAGGCCAAGCGCACCGAACTCACGGCGTCGCTCGACTGGTTCGCGGTCAGCGGCGACGGCACCCGCCTCGTCGTCAACGACGAGGGCGACCTGCGCGTCGTCCCCGCCACCGACACGCCCGACCCCGACTCGACCGTCTATGTCGACATGCGGCGGATCCTGCACGAGGTGGAGCCGCCCGCCGAGTGGCGCCAGGCGTACGCCGAGGCGGGCCGCATCGTCCGCGCGTACTTCTGGGAGCCGGGCATGTGCGGCGTCGACTGGGAGGCGGTGCTGGAGCAGTACCGGCCGCTGGTCGAACGCGTCGCCTCCCCCGACGAGTTCGCCGATCTGCTGCGCGAGGTCCTCGGCGAGCTGGGCACCTCCCACGCGTACGTCGTCCCCGCCCGCCGCAACGAGGGCCCGCCCCACTACCAGCGCGCCATCGGCCTGCTCGGCGCCAACCTCACCCACCAGAAGGGCGGCTCCTGGACGGTGCGCCGCATCCTGCCCGGCGAGTCCTCCGACTCCAAGGCCCGTTCGCCGCTGGCCGGTTCGGGCGTGCGCGAGGGCTGGGCGCTCACCCACGTCGACGGCCGCCCGGTGGACCCCGTCGCCGGCCCCTACCCCCTGCTGGCGGCGGCCGGCGGCACGACCGTCGAGCTGGCCTTCCGGCCGCCCGGGCCCGAGGGGCACGCCCGCCGGGTGGCGGTGGTGCCGCTGGTCGACGAGCGCCCGCTGCGCTACCAGGACTGGGTGACCAAGCGCCGCGCGGTCGTCCACGAGCTGAGCGACGGCCGGTGCGGCTACCTCCACATCCCCGACATGGGGGGCTCCGGCTGGGCCCAGTTCAACCGCGACCTGCGCATGGAGATGTCCCGCCCGGCCCTGATCGTGGACGTACGGGGCAACGCCGGCGGCAACATCAGCGAGCTGGTCGTGGAGAAGCTCACCCGCACCATCGTCGGCTGGGACCTCACGCGCGACGCACAGCCGGTCAGTTACGCGAGCAACGCCCCGCGCGGGCCGGTCGTCGCCGTCGCCGACGAGATGACGTCCTCGGACGGCGACATGATCACCGCCGCGTTCAAGCTCCAGGGCATCGGCCCGGTGGTGGGCCTGCGCACCTGGGGCGGCGTCGTCGGCATGACCGGCCGGCACCGCCTGGGCGACGGCACGTCCATCACGGTGCCGATGAACGCGGCCTGGTTCGACGAGTACGGCTGGAGCGTGGAGAACCACGGCGTCGAGCCGGACATCGAGGTCGACCGCACCCCGCTCGACTGGGCCGAGGGCCGGCACAGGCAGCTGGACGACGCGGTGCGGCTCGCGCTGGACCTGCTGGAGCGGCACGGCGCCGCGAAGCCGCCGGACTACTCGGGCGTACCGGACCTGCGCCGCCCGAAGCTGCCACCGCGGGGGTGAGGCGCGCACGAGGGGCCCGCCCGGTGCCCGGGCGGGCCCCTCGCTCACGGGGTACGCGTCAGACGGCCGTCAGAGGCGGTCGTCGAGGTCGTCCTGGATGTCGTCGAGGGACTGCTGGCCCCTCTGCTGACCCTGCTGTCCCTTCTCGCGCACCTTGTCCTGGCCCTGCTGGCCGCGCTCCTGGCCCTGCTGCTTGGCGTCCTGCATCTTCTGCTGCGCCTGCTGCTTGGCCTTCTCTGCCTTGTCCTTCATGCCCATGCGTGTTCACTCCTAGGGGAGATCGGGAATCGGGCCGCGACCAGCCTCACACGCCGGGATGAACCTCGCATTTCGATCAGTGACGCTCCGTGCTCTCCCGGGTGTCGGCCGCCCCTCCCGCGCCCACCAGCCCGGTGGGGGCCGCCCCCAGCCGGGGCGCGAGACGCCGCATCTCACGGGGGCCCGCCAGACCGATCAGGGTGGGCAGCAGGCCCCGCACCGGCTGTGTGGCCCGCAGCCACGCCTGCCCGTACACGTGCGCCGACCGCCGCTCGACGCCCGCCACCAGCCGGTCGGCGGTCGGGCCGAGGGGGTAGGTGCGGTTGGCGGGCCACGGCAGCCGCCGCCGCGACTCCCGCATGACCTCGGCCTCGTCGGCCCCGCGCACCATGTCGGTGTCGGTCCAGCTCAGGTACGCCACCCCCACCCGTACGCCCCGGTGGGCGACCTCGGCCCGCAGGCTGTGCGCGTAGGCCTCCACTCCGGCCTTCGACGCGCAGTAGGCGGTCATCAGGGGCGCCGGGGCGATGGCGGCGAACGAGGCGATCTGGAGGAGGTAGCCGCGGCTCTCCGCCAGCAGGGGCAGGAACGCCCGCCCGGTGACCGCACTGCCGATCAGGTTGACCTCGACGACGCGGCGCCAGGCGGCGGGATCGCCGGCGTCCAGGGGGCCGCCGGCGGCCACCCCGGCGTTCGCGACGACGACGTCCACCTTGCCGAAGCGGTCCTTGACCTCGCGGGCGACGCGGGCCATCGCCTCCCCGTCGGTGACGTCCGCGTGCCAGTGGGCGGCGCCGGGCAGGGCCTGGGCGACCCGGCGCAGTTCGTCCCGCTCCAGACCGACCAGCGCCACGGCCGCCCCGCGCGCGGACAGCTTGCGGGCCAGCGCCTCCCCGAGCCCCCGGGCGGCGCCGGTGACGACGGCGACCTGCCCGTGCAGGCTCGTGCGGGCCCTCATCGCGCGGCCTGCGCGACGGGGGCGGCGCTGCGGACCCGGGGCGCCCGCAGCACCTGGTACTCGGCGATGTCGACCCGCCGGGTGACCTTGCGGAACTCGCCCGTCGAGCCGGGCCAGACGGTGGTGTTGCGGCCGTGCTCGTCGAGGTACCAGCTGTCGCAGCCGGTGTTCCAGACCGTGCGGGTCATGCGCTGCTGGAGCCGGCGGTTCCAGGCCCGGGTGGCGGAGGGCCGGGCGTCGAGCGCGGCCCGGCCGCCGATGGTGCCGAGCTGGCGCAGGAAGTCGGCGAGGTAGTTCAGCTGGGCCTCGATGATGAGGATCATCGAGCTGTTCCCCAGGCCGGTGTTGGGCCCGATGATCGTGAGGAAGTTGGGAAAGCCGGGCACGCTGGCGCCGCGCAGCGCCGCCATGCCGCCGTTCTTCCACTCCTGGGCGAGCGTGGTGCCGGACGCGCCGGTGACGCGGGTGGCGATCGGCATGTCCGTCACGCGGAAGCCGGTGCCGAAGACGATGGCGTCGGCCTCCGCCTCGGTGCCGTCGGCGGCGACGAGCGTGGAACCGCGCACCGCGGCCAGGCCGGAGGCGACGACGTCCACGTTGGGGCGGGTGAGGGCGGGGTAGTAGTCGTTGGACAGCAGGATGCGCTTGCAGCCGATGCGGTAGTCGGGCAGCAGCTTGGCGCGCAGCGCGGGGTCCTTGACGGCCTTGCGCAGATGGCTCGCGGCCCAGCGCTCCAAGGCGCCCAGCCGGTCGGGCCACTTGGTGAACAGCCCCACCTGCAATTCCCGCGCGCCCCACAGCATGCCGCGCCGCACGGCCCGGGTGGCCGGCACCCTGGAGTGCAGCCACTGCTCGGCAGCGGTGATGGCACGGTCCGCCCGCGGCAGCACCCAGGGCGGGGTGCGCTGGAAGAGGGTCAGGCGCGCGACCTCGGGCTGGATGCCGGGCACGATCTGGATGGCGGACGCGCCGGTGCCGACCACGGCGACGCGCTTGCCGCGCAGGTCGTAGCCGTGGTCCCAGCGCGAGGAGTGGAAGACCTTGCCGGGGAAGTCCGCGAGCCCCGGGACGTCGGGGATCCGGTGGTCGGAGAGCGGCCCGGTGGCGGAGACGACGACGTCGGCGGTGTAGTCGCCGTCCGCCGCGCCGATCTCCCAGTGCAGCCGCTCGGTGTCCCATTTCAGCGACCGCACCTCGCAGTTCAGCCGGATGTGCGGCCGGAGGCCGAAGGTGTCGGCGACCTGCTCCAGATAGGCGCGGATGTGCGGCTGGCCGGAGAAGGCGCGCGGCCACTCGGGGTTGGGCGCGAAGGAGAAGGAGTAGAGGTGCGAGGGCACGTCGCAGGCGCAGCCGGGATAGGTGTTGTCGCGCCAGGTGCCGCCGATCGCCCCGGCCCGCTCCAGGACCACGAAGTCGGTGATCCCCTCCCGGCGCAGCCGCACGGCGGCGCCCAGACCGCCGAAGCCCGCGCCGATCACCGCCACCCGTACGTGCCGCACGGTCCTCCCGTGCCGTTCCCGGTCTATCTGCCCGGTCATGCCGCCTCCAGCCCTCAGAGCGAAAGTCCTCAGCACGCGATCGCGCCAGCGATCACTGGCACGATGGAGCGTAGGGCAGGGACGGGCCCGAGCGATAGAGGCTCAGGGAAGGGAAGTTACCCGGGGTCACACGTAGGCTTCCCGCGTGGCGAACGACGGGGAACGCGAGTACCGGGTGGCGGAACTGGCCGGGGAGGCCGGCATCACCGTCCGCACCCTGCGCTTCTACCGGGAGCGCAAGCTCATACCGCCTCCCCGCCGCGACGGCCGCATAGCCTGGTACAACGACCATCACCTCGCCCGGCTGCGCACCATCGCCGCCCTGCTGGAGCGCGGTCACACCCTGGGCGGCATCGCCGAGCTCTTCGCCGCCTTCGAGTGCGGCCGGGACGTCGGCGAACTCCTGGGACTGGCCGGTGCCGGCATCACCGTCCCCTGGTCGGAGGAGACCGCGATCCGGCTCAGCCCGGAGGACCTGGCGGACCGCTTCGCGGGCGAGGTCACCCCGGAGAACCTCACGGCCGCGCTGGACATCGGCTATCTGGCCCTGGACGGCGACGAGATCGTCCACGTGAGCCGCCGCTTGCTGGAGGCGTCCACGGCACTGGTCCGCAGCGGGGTGCCGCTCGCGGCGGTGCTGGCGGCGGGGCGCCAGGTACGGACCCACGCGAACGCGATGGCCGAGACGTTCACGGACCTGATCCGCGACCACGTCCCGGAGGAAGCGAGGGAGGCCCTCCGCCCCTTCGCCAAGGCGGTGGTGGAGGCGGAGTTCACGATGGCGATGGACCGCCGGGCCAGAACGCAGGAGACCCCTGACCGGAACAGCGGGGGAAGCCCCAGCCAAACGCAACCAGCGGACGGGGCCGGACGGGAGGGGGCGGGGCGGGGAGGGCCCTGGCAGGGGGCGTAAAGCGGTTTCGCGGGCGGTGCCGGGTGCGAGGGAAACAGAGGGTGAGGCCCGCGAAATCGCAGCCCCCAGAAGGGCCCTCCCCGCCCCGCCCCCGGCACCACGACCGGCGCCCCGGCGCCGCGAGGCGCATCAGTTCACGGGCTGGCCCGCACCCGACGCCGCCGCCCGGCGCACAGCACCCGCGGCAGACGCACCCGCGGCGGACGCACCCGGCAGAGCGACCACCGGCCGCCGCACCAGCACCAGAGCCACCACCCCACCGACAAGCCCCACCGCCCCGGACACCAGGAAGACGTCCCGCAACCCGGCCGCGAACGCCTCGCGCACCACGTGCTCGACCACCGCACGCCGTCCGCCGTCCGCCTGCCCGATCACCGCGGCCGCCTGCCCGCCGGCCAGCGCGTCCGCCGGCACCCCGCCACCGTGCCCGCGCACGGCCCCGCTCAGCCCGGCGTGGAAGACCGCGCCCAGCACCGCGATGCCCAGCGCGTTGCCCAGCTGGCGGGCGGTGTTGACGGCACCGCTGGCCGTACCGCCCCGCGCGGGCGGTACGGACGCCAGCGCGGTGGAGGCCAGCGCGGGAGTGGCGAGCCCGACACCGACGCCGGTCACGGCGAGGCCCGGGGCCAGGGCCGTCCACGTCGAGTCGGCCTCGACGAACGCCTGCGCCAACGCGCCCGCGCCGATCAGCAGCATCCCCACCCCCACCGTCAGCCGCGGCGAGACGCCGTGCAGGAAGCGCCCGGCCAGGGACGCGACCACGAACGCCGCCACGCTCATCGGCAGACAGGCGAGTCCGGCGGTCACCGGCCCCATGCCGCGCACGGACTGCAACCACAGCGACGTGTAGGCGAGGTAGGAGAACGCGGCGACGGACAGCAGCACGGCCGCGACCATCAGCCCGGAGAACGACCCGCCGCGAAAGAGCCCGAGGTCCAGCATCGGCTGCCTGCCGCGCAGTTCGACGACGACGAACACCAGCAGCGCCAGCGCCGCCAGGGCGAAGAGCCCGAGCGTGGTGCCGGAGGCCCAGCCGTGGTCCTCGCCCTTGATCAGGGCGTAGGTCGCCGTGCCGGCCGCGACCGTGAAGGCCGCCGTGCCGGGCAGGTCCACGCCCCGCGCGGGGGAGGTCCGCGAGCGGGGGACGAACTTCAGCGTCATCGCGATGGCGAGCACGCTGAGGGGAAGGTTCACGTAGAAGATCCAGCGCCAGTCGAGGTGCTGGGTCAGCAGGCCGCCCATGACCGGCCCGGCCGCCGACGCGGCGCCGCTGACCGCGCCCCACACGCCGAAGGCGAGCCCCCGGTCCCGGCCCTGGTAGAGGCCGGCGATCAGGGCGGTGGTCGTGGCGAGCATCGCCGCCCCGCCGATCCCCTGGACCGCGCGGAAGGCGATCAGCACCTCCGGGCCCGACGCCAGCCCGCAGGCCAGCGAGGCGAGGGCGAACAGCACCAGCCCCACCACGTACACCCGGCGGTGGCCGATCTTGTCGGCGAGGGATCCGACGCCCAGCAGCAGTGCCGCCAGGGCCAGCGCGTAGACGTCCATGACCCACTGCAGGTCCGCGAACGTGGTGTGCAGGCCCCGGGCCATGTCGGGCAGGGCGACCACGACGATGGTCACGTCCACCAACAGCATGAACGTCCCCAGGCATACCGCGACGAGCGGCAGCCACTTGCGCATCGGAAACCTCCGCGAATTCTTCGATCAGTTCTCATCGGTCGCCGTCGAACATCACACCCCATGCACGGAAACAAGAATCCAGACGCCCAGCACCGACGGATTTCCCTCACCATTCCCCGTGCGATGATGGAAACCATGGACACCGAACAGGAGCTCGACCTCCTCGACCGCCAGCTGGTCCAGGCGCTGCGGCTCGACGGCCGGGCGTCCTTCAGCCGGCTGGCCACCGTCCTGGGGGTCACCGACCAGACCGTGATCCGCCGCTACCGCCGGCTGCGCGGCGGGGGGCTGCTCCGGGTCATCGGCCTGCCGGAGGCCCACCGTGTCGGCCTCCACGAGACGCGGCTGCGCATCCAGTGCGCCCTGGGCGCGGCCGTGCCCATCGCGGACGCGCTGGCCCGCCGCGCCGACAGTGCCTGGGTCAAGATCTACTCCAGCGGCACCGAGGTGGGCTGCCTGATCCGCTCCCACAGCCGGGACGAGCGCGACGCGCTCCTGCTGCAGAAGCTGCCGCGCACCCAGCACGTCACCGCGATCACCTCGCACGACCTGCTGCACGGCTACAGCCGCAACCCGGGCCGCCGGTGGGGGGCCGAGGTGCTGGACGAGGGCCAGGTCCGGGCGCTGGAGCGCCCGCAGGCCACCGACGGGGACCGGGTCCGGCTCGACGACGCGGACCGGGCGATGCTGGCCCTGCTCGCCCGCGACGGCAGGGCCGGCTATCCCGACCTGGCCAGGGCGGCCGGCCGCTCGGAGTCCACGGTCCGGCGCCGCCTGGACCACCTGCGCGAGAGCGGGGTCCTCTACTTCGACGTGGAGATCATGCCGGTCCACTTCGGCTGCGAGACCGAGGCGTCCCTGTCGGCCACCGTCGCCCCGTCCGACCTGGCCGAGGTCGGCCACGCCCTCGCCGGCCACCCGGAGGTCGCCTGGGCGGCGGCGACCACCGGCACCTCGAACCTGGCCGCGACCGTGCTGTGCCGGGACAACAAAGCCCTGTACGCCTACGTCACGGAACGCCTGGGCGCGCTGAAGGCGGTGCGCCAGCTGGAGGTCGTACCGGTGCTCCGCGCCGTCAAGCGGGCCGGCCTGCTCACCGACGGCACGCGCCTGTTCGATCCCCCGGCCGGGGGCTGAGGCGACGGCCCGCCGCGCCTGAGCGCGCAGACGCGCCTACGCGCCGAAGACCGCCGTCACGGGCGCGTGGTCGCTCCAGCGCTCGGCGTGCGTGGCGGCGCGCTCCACGTGGGCCTTGAGGGCCCGGCCGGCCAGGCCCTGCGTGGCGGCGAGGTAGTCGATGCGCCAGCCCGAGTCGTTGTCGAAGGCGCGCCCGCGGTAGGACCACCAGGAGTACGGGCCCTCGACGCCCGGGTGGAGGGCGCGGACGACGTCCGTGTACTCCTCGAAGACCTTGCTGAGCCACTCCCGCTCCTCCGGGAGGAAGCCCGCGCTCTTGCGGTTGGCCTTCCAGTTCTTGAGGTCCGCCTCGGTGTGGGCGATGTTCCAGTCGCCGCAGACCAGCACCTCACGGCCCTCCGCCGCCGCGCGGGCCTTCAGACCCACCAGGTAGGGCAGGAACTCCGCCATGAAGCGTTCCTTCTCGTCCTGGCGCTCGGTGCCGACCTCGCCCGAGGGCAGGTACAGGCTGGCGACCGTCACACCCGGCAGGTCGATCTCGGCGTAGCGGCCGCTGCCGTCGAACTCCGCCGAGCCGAACCCGATCCGCACCGCGTCCGGCTCGCGCCGCGAGTAGAGCGAGACGCCGGCGCGGCCCTTGGCCGCCGCCGGGGCGTGCACGACGTGCCAGCCCTCCGGCTCGCGGACCTCGTCGGGGAGCTGGTGGGGCTCGGCGCGCACCTCCTGGAGGCAGACGACGTCGGCCTCGGTCAGCGCCAGCCACTCCACGAAGCCCTTCTTGGCCGCGGCGCGCAGTCCGTTCACATTCGCAGTGGTTACGGTCAGGTTCGGCATTCCCGGCACGATACCGACTCCCCGGCCCCCTCCCGACCGCCGCCGGTCCGCCCGTACGATCGCCGGCATGGAGATCGTGCCGGTCGCCTACGACCACCCCGACGCCGTAAAGCTCAGCGAACAGGTGCAGTTGGAGTACGTCGAGCGGTACGGCGGGGGCGACGACACCCCGCTGGACCCGGCGCAGTTCGCCCCGCCGCGTGGCCTGTATCTCATCGCGTACGACGCCGGCGGCACACCCCTGGCCACCGGCGGCTGGCGCGCCATGGAGCGCGGCGCGGAGGGGTACGCCGACGGGGACGCGGAGCTCAAGCGGATGTACGTGGTGCCCCGGGCGCGCGGCCGGGGCCTGGCCCGTCTGATCCTGGCGCGGCTGGAGGACAACGCCCGCGCGGCGGGGCGGATCCGCATGGTGCTGGAGACGGGCGACAAGCAGCCGGAGGCCATGACGCTCTACCTCTCCAGCGGCTACGCACCGGTCGTGCCGAAGTTCGGCCACTACCGCGCGTACGACAGCAGCCGCTGCTTCGGCAAGCCCCTGGGCTAGCGGACCGGCCGAGCCGGCCGCCGGCCTACCCGCCGCCCGGAGTGCTCCCCGGGGCCGCGTCGGAAGTGCCGCCCGGGGCGCCGCCCCGGGGCGTGCCCGAGGCGCCGGCTCCGCCGGCGTCGTGCGCGTCGCCGCGGCCCGCCGCGATCGCCGCCTCGACCTCCGCCCGCACCCGTTCGGCCGGGTAGCGGCGCACCTCGCCGAACGGCGCGAGGGCCTCGTCGACCGCGGCCGGATCCTCCTCGCGGACCTCGGCCATGAGGACCGTGCTGCCCGGCGGGACCTCGGCGGCCAGCATCTCCAGGGCCGCGTTCGACGCGGTGGCCTGGCGGACGTCGTGCAGCCCGCCGATCAGGCCGCCCGCGCCGAAGCCGACGAGGACGCCGAGCGGCCCGCCGAGGATGCCCAGGAGGCCGCCGAGGAGGCCGCCCATGGCGAAGGCCGGGGCGGTGCCGGTGTTGTCGGCGGCGTCGGGGAAGTCCAGGGCGCCCTCCGCGTCCCGGGCGATCACCGTGCCCTCGCGCAGCGTGACGGCGCCGTCGGCGTGGGCCCGGCGCAGGGCGTCCAGGGCCCGGTGGCCCTTGCGGGGACTGCCGGCATTGAGGAACAGGACGTTGTCGTTCACGGCATCCACTCTTGGGCC
The DNA here is from genome assembly GCF_002939475.1 of Streptomyces cinnamoneus. NCBI lineage: Bacteria > Bacillati > Actinomycetota > Actinomycetes > Kitasatosporales > Streptomycetaceae > Streptomyces > Streptomyces cinnamoneus. Next base: position 2,908,696 of record NZ_PKFQ01000001.1, read on the forward strand.
TGTTCCCCGCCGCCGCACGTCAGTCGCCGCCCTCCGGGCCCTCGGGGCCGGGTGCCCGCACGGCGTGGCCGAGGTCGAGCGTGGCCTCGGCGCCGCCGTCGGCGGGGTTGGCGAAGGCGAGGCGGGCGCCCAGCACCTTCGCCTGGCCCGCCGCGATCGTCAGACCCAGGCCGAGGCCGGAACCCGAGCCCGTGCGGAAGCGCTGCGGCCCGCCCGACAGCAGCGGCTCGGGAAAGCCCGGCCCCCGGTCGCGGACCCGTACGGTCCCCCCGTCGACCTCGACGACGACGGGAGCCGCGCCGTGCCGGAAGGCGTTGGTGACGAGGTTGGCCAGTATCCGCTCGACGCGCCGGGCGTCGGTCTCGACCAGGCAGTCCCGCAGGACGCGCACCTCCACCGGCCGCTGCCCGGGCACCCGGGCCGCCCGCACGGCCCGCCGCGTCAGGGCGCCCAGCTCGCGGACCTCCGGCTCGGCCCGCTCGGCGTCGCCGTCGAGGCGGGCCACCTCCAGGACGTCCTCCAGGAGGGCGTGCACCCGCCCGGCCCGCTCCCGGACCATCTCGGCCGGCCGGCCCGGCGGCAGCAGCCCGGCGGCGGCCACCAGGCCGGCGACGGGGGTGCGCAGCTCGTGGGAGATGTTGGCGGTGACCTCGCGCTCGGCCTGGAGGCGGGCGGCCAGGGCGTCGGCCATGGTGTTGACCGCGTGGGTCAGCCGGGCGACCTCGTCCCTGCCGCCCCGGGGGGTGAGCCGGGCGGTGAGGTCGCCGTCGGCGATGCGCTCGGCGATGCGCGCGGAGGCGTTCAGCCGCCGGCCGACGGCGGCCGCCAGGGCGACGCCGACGAGCCCGGCGAAGGCGGTGCCGAGGCCGCCGGCCAGCCAGAGGATGCGGTCCAGCTCCTCGAGTTCGCGGTCCTGACGGGCGTAGGAATGCTTGAGGACGACGGTGTCGGCGCCGGACCGGGTGGCCGCCCACAGGGTCGGCTCGGGGCCGGAGCGGTCCAGGTAGGTGGCGCGTCTGCCCTTGTCGACGGCCTGGCGCAGGGGTGCCGGCAGGCGGGCCGGGTTGAGGATCAGGCGCGGCCGGTGGACGCCGGCGGCGTGGTCCTCGGCCGCCGTGACGAGCCGCTGGTCCAGCGCCTCCCGGGCGAGGTCCAACTGGGTGTCCGCCGTGCGGTGGTGGACGACGAGCCCGATGAGGACGGCGACCAGCGCGGCGGTGGCGGTGATGGCCACCCCGATCTTCGTACGCAGTCCCATGGGTTCAGGGTCTCCTCGGCGGCCGACGCGGAAAACGAACGGACCGTGCTGCTGCTCCTGCCGTGCCGTCAGGGGGTGTCCGACGGGGCGGCACGGGCCCTGGGGCTCCCCCGGCCACCGCCGGGTGCCCCCAGCACCGGACACCGCAGGACGCGCACCGACCCATCGGACACCCCCTAACGCTGCGGCACGGACTGTTGCTGGGGGACGAAGAGCCGGAGGTCACCCAGCGCGCTCCGGCTCTTCGGTGTGATCCCGGCCGGCGGGCGGGGATCGGCGGCACTCCCCCCAGACGTACCCGTGTCGAAGACGACCGCCGCCCGGCTGTAGTAGGCGGAACGATCCTGCCGCACCAGACCGCTGAGGGTGACCCGGACCGGGTGGGGGTCGTCGCGGCAGCCCGGCTCGCACCAGGCGCCGGCCAGCGCGCCCGTCGCCTCCGCGATCGCGCCGCCCCAGCTGCGCCAGCGCAGGTCGAAGAGGCGGACGGAGTCGTTCGGGGCGAACGCGGCGGGGCGGCTCAGCGGCGGCCGGCCGGCGGCCTCCGCGACGAAGACCGGGGCCGCCGAGGGCGTCGGCGACAGGCCGGGGCCGCTGACCTTGAGGCCGCCGGCGTCGGCGCAGCCGCACAGCGTCGCGTTCAGCAGACCGACGATGAGGGCCGCGGCGCCGAGGGTCACGGTCAGTGGTCGCACGAAGTTCCTCATGCCGGTGGGACGGAAGACGGGCCGGTCGGGCCGGTCTGGGCTGACGGATCGTACGCGCCGTACCGGTCGGGGCCGACAGTCGGGTCGGGCGGGGCGGGCGGGCCGGAGGTGGCCGGCGGGGGGATGCGGCCATTCGTGCCAAATGTAACCGGCGTGGCTGGTTCGCCGCCTGTGCCCTTGACCGATATCCGTCGTCGGCTCGTAGGATCACCGCGCTCCAGTGGTCCGGGCCGGCACGTCGCCCCAGCGCAAGCGCAACGGTGGAGGTCACTCATGCACATCGCCCGTCGCACGCTCCTCGGCGCGCTCGCCGGATCCGCCGCGCTCGGCGCGGTGGGGGCGGCCCCGGCGGCGGGCGCACCCGCCGCCCCCGGGGGCGCGGCCGCCGCGGCGCTCGCGCGACTGCTGCCGCGCCACCACCGGCAGGTCGTCTTCCGCCCGCTGCCCCGCCGGGACGGCGACGACGCCTTCCGGGTGTCCGGGCAGGAGGGCCGCGTCACCGTCGAGGGCAGCACGCCGGCGGTCCAGCTCACGGGCTTCCACTGGTACCTCAGACAGACCGCCGACGCCCACTTCTCCTGGTGCGGCGAGCAGACGGCCCTGCCCGACAAGCTCCCCGGCCTGCGCGCGCCGTTGGTGCGCAACGCCAACGTCCGCCACCGCTTCGCGCTCAACGACACCAACGACGGCTACACCGGCCCGTACCACGGCTGGGACTACTGGGAACGCGAGATCGACGTCCTGGCCCTGCACGGCTTCAACGAAGTGCTGGTCTACGCGGGCGCCGACGCCGTCTACCACCGCACTTTTATCGAACACGGTTACAGCGACGCGGATGTGCGCCGCTGGGTTCCCGGACCGGCCCACCAGCCGTGGTGGCTGATGCAGAACATGGCGTCGTTCGGCGGCCCCGTCTCCCGCGAACTGCTCGACCGGCGCGTGGCCCTCGCCCAGCGGATCGTGCGCCGGCTGCGGGAGCTGGGCATGACGCCGGTGTTCCCCGGCTACTACGGCACGGTGCCGCCGGACTTCGAGCGGCGCAACGAGGGGGCCCGCGTCATCGCCCAGGGCGACTGGCAGGGCTTCCCCCGCCCCGGCTGGCTCGACCCGCGCACCCCCCACTTCACGCGGGTGGCGCGGACCTTCTACCGCGTGCAGCAGGAGCTGTACGGGCCCACGTCGATGTACAAGATGGACCTGCTGCACGAGGGCGGCTCCCCCGGCGACGTGCCCGTGGGCGACGCCGCCCGGGCCGTGGAGAAGGCGCTGCGCACCGCCCACCCGGCCGCCACCTGGGCCATCCTCGGCTGGCAGAAGAACCCCCGGCGGGAGATCGTCGAGGCCGTCGACCGGTCCCGGATGCTCGTCCTGGACGGCATCCCCGACCACTACCCGAACGTCACCGACCGCGAGGCCGACTGGGACGGCACGCCCTACGCCTTCGGCACGATCTGGAACTTCGGCGGCCACACCGTCATGGGGGCCAACACCCGCGACTGGGCGGACCTCTACCACCGCTGGCGCACCAAGGACGGCAGTGCCCTCAGCGGCATCGCCCTGATGCCCGAGGCCGCCGACAACAACCCCGCCGCGCTGGCCCTCTTCGGCGACCTCGCCTGGACCGATGGGCCCGTCGACCTCGCCGACTGGTTCGGCCACTGGCCCCGCTACCGCTACGGGGGCGCCGACGCGAACGCCGTACGAGCCTGGGAGGTGCTGCGCCGCACCGCCTACGGCTGCACCCGGGCCGACGGCTGGGGCGAGCAGGCGGACGGGCTCTTCGGCGCCCGCCCGGACCTGGCCGTCAACCGGGCGGGCTCCTGGTCGCCCCGCACGCTGCGCTACGACCCGGACGAGTTCGACAGGGCCCTGCCGGCGCTGCTGGCCGTCGCCCCCGCGCTGCGCGGCAGTTCCGCCTACCGCCACGACCTGATGGACGTGGCCCGGCAGTCGGTCGCCAACCGCAGCCGGCTGCTGCTGCCGCGGATCAAGGCCGCGTACGACGCGCGGGACCGAGGCCGTCTCGGCGAGCTGACGCGCCAGTGGCTGGACTGGATGGGCCTGCTGGAGGAGGTCGTCGCCACCGACGAGCGGCACCTGCTCGGCCGCTGGCTGGCCGACGCCCGCGCCTGGGGCTCCACGCCCGCCGAGCGCGACCGGCTGGCCGTCGACGCCCTGTCCCTGCTGACCGTGTGGGGGCCCCGGGCCTCGGCCAACGGCGGCAAGCTGCACGACTACGCCAACCGCGAGTGGTCCGGCCTGGTCGGCGGGCTCTACCGGCTGCGCTGGAAGACCTACTTCGCCGAACTGGACGCGTCCCTGGCGGCGGGCCGCAAGCCGCGGCAGATCGACTGGTACGCCCTGGAGGAGCGCTGGACCCGCCAGCCGCCCGCCGTCCGCACGAAGCCCTCGGGGGACGTCGTGCGGATCGCGCGGACGGTGGCGTCGCGGCTGTAGACGCGCGAGAGCCGGACGGGCCGCCGCCCGTCCGGCTCTTCCTTGCAGATGCGGCCTTAGGCGGCCGCGCCCTTCTTCTGCTTCGCGGTGCTGACGCTGCCCTCGCCGCCGGCGAGCTTCCACTCGCGGTGGTAGAGGTCCAGCGGGATGCGGCGCTCGAAGACCGGCGTACCGAAGATCTTCAGGTGTGCCTGGAGCGAACCGGTGAGGTCCACACCTCCGTACGCCGCCCACTTGCCGGACGCGGAGGCCTTGCCGTCGCTGGACGCGGTGGCGCTGGCCTCGCCCTCGGCCCGCAGGTACGGGGCGAGGTCGGCGCTCACGCCCACCGCGCCGTACAGCCCGACGGACGCCTCGGCGCCCAGGGCGGCCTTGACCTTGCCGGAGGCGGACGCCGTGGCCCGCACGGGGCTGACCTCGGTGTTCGCCTGGCTGATGCCCGACCAGCCCTTGCCCCAGCTGTAGGCGCCGCCGACGCGGAAGTCACCCTTCATGTCCTGCTTGACGTCGACGCTGAGCTTTCCCTCGGCGTCGACCTGGAGGTAGCAGGTGAGATCGAGGTTGACCACGACCGGCACCGGACCGACCTGGATGACCGGGTCGGCGTGCAGCTTCGCGAAGGGCAGGCGCAGCGGCTTGGCGTCGGTGGTCGCCAGCGCCTCGGCCTTGAGCTCCCACTGGGAGGACCAGTCGCCGGACAGGGCCAGGGAGGCCGTGCCGGGACCGCGGCCGCCGAAGCCCCGTCCGTCGTACGAGAAGTCGACCTCGGGGGCGAGCTGGACGAAGCCCGTGGCGGACGCCTCGGCCTTGACCGGGGAGCTCGCGGGCGTGGGGATGGAGGCCCCGACGTCCAGACGCAGGTTGCCCAGCGGCACCTTGGCGCCCTTCGGGCCCACGTGCACCCCGTCGGGCTTGGTCCAGGAGACGTTGACGCCCTTGAGGAGCGGCTCCACCTTGACCGAGGACGGGTCGACAGGGACCTTGCCCTTGGCCTCGGAGTCGCCGAGCAGCGCGTCGAGCGTGGCCGGGGCGGTGTTCACCTCGGTGCCCTGCTCGGTCTTGCCGAGCACCTTGGTGACCTTGGCCAGGACGCCCTGCGGGGCGCCCGGCGCGGGCGCGCTGGCGATGACGTCGCCGACGGAGACGTTCGTCTGCGCCGACGGAGCCGGGGACTGGGACGGCTGGGCCGCGAGACCCTTGCCCTTCTTGGGCGCGCCGCCCGCACCCGTGCCGCCCGTGGGCCCGGATATGACGGCCCGTCCGCTCTTCTGGTCGAAGGAGGCGACCTTCAGGGCGGACTTGGCGGCCTTCGGCCCCTTCCCGGCGGAGCCGTCGGACGGGTGTGCCACGGCGCTCGGGGCGCCCGCACCGGCCGGGGCCGGGGCGACGGCGAGCTGGGGCGCCGCGTCGGCCGCGGCGGCGGCCTTGGCGGCGACCGGCTCGGCGTCGGAACCCTTGCCGGAGGCGGCGGGGCTACCGGACGAACAACCGGTGACGGCGAGCAGGGACGCGGCGGTCAGAGCAGGTAAAACGGCATACCGGATGGCATTGCGCAAAGTCGGGTCCTCGGGAGCGTGAGGTGGGGGCGGCCCCAGGGGAGTTGACACCTGAGGACACGTCACACGGCAACGGGAAGGGGGGTGATCGCCCCTCGCGGGATTACCCGAGGTAGCGATCCGCATGATCGTGCCATGGCCCCCCATACCCGCAGAACCGTTTCACCGGCCCGGGAAACATGATCTGGATCACAAAAGACCCAGTGGTCCATACCTGGACCTGGAGTGGTTCAAAAATGGATCAATCCCACGCCCCCGCCGCCGCTGCCCGCGCCGCGTAGTCGGCGAGGTCGCGCGGCTCGCGTCCGAGCACCCGCCGCACGCCGTCGGCCAGTTCCGCCGAGTGACCCTCGCGGTGCATCGCGAACAGCGCGCCGAGGGCGACGACGAAGGACTCCGGCGTCCCCGCGGCCCGCAGCTGCGCCGCGTAGGCCTCCGCGCTGATCTCCTCGTACCGCATCGGCCGCCCGGCGGCCCGGGCGATGACCTCGACGGCCTGGGCGAACGTCAGGGCCCGGGGTCCGGAGAGCTCGTAGACCTGCCCGTCGTGGTCGTCGCCGGTGAGCACCGCGGCCGCCACCTCGGCGACGTCGTCGGCGTCCACGAACGGCTCGGGCACCTCGCCGATCGGCAGCGCGAGGCGGCCGTCCCTCAGCGGCCCGTGCCACAGGTCCTCGTCGAAGTTCTGGTGGAAGTTGTTCGGGCGCAGGATCGTCCACGCGGCACCGGAGGCGCGCACGGCCTGCTCGGCGGCCGCCATGCCCTCCCCGAAACCCGGACCGACCTGCTCGATGCCCCGCCCGGACAGCGCGACGAACCGGCCCACCCCCGAGGCCACGGCCAGCGCGACGAAGTCGGCCACGGGGGCGGGGTCGTCGGGCGCCACCAGGTACACCGCCGAGGCACCCGCCAGCGCGGGCCGCCACGTCTCCGGCTCGTTCCAGTCGAACCGCACCTCGCCCGAGCGGGAGGCCGCCCGCACCGTCTCCCCCGCCGCCCGCAGCACGCGCACCAGCCGGCGCCCGGTCTTGCCGGTACCGCCGAGAACCAGGATGTCCTTCGCATCAGTAGTCATGACGGTGAGTCAACAAGCGCGCGGCCGCGCGGAACATGGCCGACCGTCCGCCGCTCATGCGTGTGCGTACAGGACGCCTAGGGTGAGCGCCATGGACCCCTTCGACGACCTCTTGCGCGGTGTACGGGCCGATGGAGCCGTCCTGCGCACGTCCGTGCTGTCACCGCGCCGGGCCCTGCGCTTCGCGGACGGCGCCGCGCTGACCCTGTGCGTCCCGCTGCGCGGCGAGGGCTGGATCGTCCCGGAGGACGACGGGCCGCCGCACCTCGTCGGCGAGGGCGTGGCGGCCATCGTCCGCGGCCCCCGGCCGTTCCTGTTCACCGACGAGCCGGCCGGGCCGGGATCCGGGGCGCGGGACGCCCCCGCCGGGGAGACCGTCCTGCTCGCCGGGTCGTACCGGGTCCAGGGCGAGGTGTCCCGGAGGCTGCTGCGCGTCCTGCCGCCGGTGGCGGTCGTGCCGGACGACCACGACTGCGCGCCCCTGCGCGCGTACTTCGAAGCCCAGCTCGGCGCGGGCCGTCCGGGCCGGCAGATGGTGCTGGACCGGCTGCTGGACTGGCTGTTGGTGTGCACCCTGCGCGACTGGTTCGACCGCCCCGAGGCCTGCCCGCCCTCGTGGTACCTCGCCCTGGGCGACGGCGTGGTGGGCCCGGTGCTCCGCGCCATGCACGCGTCCCCGGCCCGGCCGTGGACCCTGGCCGCGCTGGCCGCCGAGGCGGGGGTGTCCCGCACGACCATGGCGGCGCGCTTCACGGAACTGCTGGGCGAGCCGCCGCTGGCGTACCTCACGCGATGGCGCATGGACGTGGCGGCGGACCTGCTGGCGGAATCCGCGGAGACCGTCGGCGCGGTGGCGCGCAAGGTCGGCTACGCGGACGCCTTCGGCTTCAGCAACGCCTTCAAGCGCGTACGGGGCGTGAGCCCCACGGAACACCGCAGGGTGATGGCGGCCGCCTCGTGAGATCGATTCCCGGAGACCATTGAGGAATGGTGCGGCTTCGCACGGGAAACCCCTTTCACCCTTGTGAGCGATGGCGGGGCCCCATTTCCCGACGTACGTTTAAACTCGCGGAATTGTCCCGCGAAGCGGGGAAAAGAAAGGCACTCTCATGACAAAGGACCAGTACCAGGCACCGGCCCTCGTTGAGGTCGGCGAATTCGACGAACTGACCACCGGGTTCTTCGGGGTCTTCCCCGACGGCGGTGCCCAGTTCTTCAAGCGCAACGACTTCGCCGGTTGAGTGAGCTCGGTGGTGTCCTGAGCCGTACGGTGCAGGACACCACCCGAGTCCGCGCGGGTGCGGAAAAGACAGAGAACGTCATAGCGCAAGGGGCCCCCACCTGTCGCCCGGTCATGCGCGGACGGGCGAAGCCGGCGAATTGAGCGCCGGTGCGACCGGATTTCTCTCCGACCACGCGACCCTCTTCTTCGAACGCGACGGCGTCGTCTGCCGAGGCAATACCGGGTCAGGTCCCGGCTCCCGGCCCACACACCATTCGGGACGCCGTTTCCTTCGCGTTCCCCCGATTTCCCGGCCGGAACAACCGAAGAAACAGGTGGGGCATGAATCAAGGCCAGGGCTGGTTCGTCGTCCTGCCGGACACCGCCGAAGCCACGCCCGCCGCCGGGGTCCTCACGTCACGGACGCCCGGCCTCCGGACCGAGCCGCACCCCTCCGGTCGCCCCTGGGTCCTCGGCCGGTGGAGCCCGGACGAGATGACGGTGGTCACCGCCGGGTGCGGCCGCGTCGCCCTGATCGGCGACCACACGCCGCCGGACGGGCGCCTGAAGGACGCGATCGGCCGGGCCCGCACGGCCCAGGAGCTGGACCGCGTCATGAGCGGCGTGCCGGGCTGCTTCCACCTGGTGTCCTCGCTCGGCGGCCACGTCCGCGCCCGGGGCACCGCGTCCGGCATGCGACGGCTCTTCCACGCCCGGGTCGCCGGCGTCACGGCCGGCTGCGACCGGGCGGACGTCCTCGCCACCGCCGTCGGCGGGACGCTGGACGAGGACGCGCTGCTCCTGCGCCTGCTGGAACCGGCGGTCCCCCATCCGCTCGGCGGCCGCCCCCTGTGGCGGGAGGTGACGGCCGTGCCCCCGGGGCACCGCCTGCACCTGGACCCGTGGGGCGGCGCACGCGTCACGCGCTGGTGGCACGAGCCGGAACCCCGGCTCTCCCTGGCGGAGGGCGCGCCGGGGTTCGCGCAGGCCCTCGCCGAAGCGGTGGGGGTGCGCACGGCCGCCGGCGGCGTGGTGAGCGCCGACCTCTCCGGGGGCCTGGACTCCACCCCCGTCTGCTTCCTCGCCGCGCGCGGCCCCGCCGAGCTCGTCGCGTTCACCCAGGAGGGCATCGACGGCGGCCACGAGGACGCGCTCTGGGCCCGCCGGGCGGCCTCCCACCTGCCGGACGCGGACCACGTCCTCCTGGAGCCGGGCGGCCTGCCGCCCTTCTACTCCGGGCTACTCACCGCCGGCGAGGGGACGGACGAGCCGGCCCTCGGGGCCCGCGTGCGGGGCGCGCTCACGGGACTGGCGCGGCTGATGGCGGCGAGGGGCTCCCGGCTGCACCTCACCGGCGAGGGCGGCGACCAGGTCGTCCAGGCGATGGACTCCTACGTCCACGACACGCTCCGCACGCGTCCGCGGACCGGCCTGCGCCACCTGCGCGCCCTCTCGGCCGAGTGCCGGTGGTCGGCCGCCGCGACGCTGAAGGCCGCCACCGACCGGCGGTCGTACCGGCGTTGGCTCACCGACGCCGCCTCCGACCTCCGCCCGGTGCGCGTCAGCGACCGCAGGCCGACGATGACGGGCTGGGACGTGCCCCCGACGCTTCCGCCCTGGGTGACCCCGGACGCCCGGGAGCGTCTGACGCGCCTGCTGCGCCGCCACGCCGCGACGGCGAGTCCGCTGGCGCCCACTCGGGGCCGGAACATGGCGCTGGCGCTGATCCTCGCGTCGACGCGCATGTGCCGGCAGATCGCGCGCTTCACCGCCGAGGCGGGGCTGCCCTTCCACTACCCGTTCCTGGACGACCGGGTCGTCGAGGCGGCCCTGGCCGTACGGCTCCACGAGCGCACCACGCCGTTCGCCTTCAAACCCCTCACGGTCGCCGCGATGCGCGGCGTCGTCCCGGACGACGTGCTCGCGCGACGCGACAAGAGCGAGTTCTCCCGGGAGGTCCACAGCGGGCTCGCGGCCCGGCGGTCCGAGGTCGCCGAACTCCTCGCCGACTCCCGCCTGGCCCGCCTGGGACTGGTCGACGCGGACGGCCTGCGCCAGGCGGCGCTCGTCCTCCATCCGCCCCATCTACCCATCACGTACCTGGAGATGACGTTCGCGGTGGAGACGTGGCTGCGCGCCCACGCGCAAGCGCCGGCGAAGGCGGGGCGGTCGTGATGCCGCACCTGCGACAGGACGTCTCGGCCGTCGAGGTCGAGGACGGCATGGTCCTCCTCGACGAACGCACCGGCCGCTACTACCAGGTCAACGGCAGCGGCGCCGTCGTGCTCGGTGCCCTGCTCGGCGGGGGCGGCGAGGAGGAGGCCGCCGACGCCCTCACCGAGCGCTACGACGTCGACCGGGAGCGGGCGCTCGCCGACGTGGGCCGCATCGTGGGGCAGTTGCGCGCCACCGGGCTGGTGACCCCGTGACCGCGTCCCGCCGCCGGCTCCCCCTGTCGCGCCGTCCGCTGCCGCTGCTCGCGGTCGCCGCCGGGCACCTGATCGGGCGGCTGCCCCCGCGCCGCATCAGGAGCGTCCTCACCGTCGCCGCCCGCGGCGCCCGGCCGGCGAGCTACGCCGAGGCCGGCAGGGCCCGCGGCACGGTCACCGCGGTGAGCGTGCGCTGCGCGGGAGAGGGCTGCCTGCCCCGGTCCATCGCGACCGCCCTGCTGTGCCGGGTCCACGGCTCGTGGCCCACCTGGCACGCGGGGGTCCGGACGCTTCCCTTCCGGGCCCATGCCTGGGTCGAGGCGGAGGGCCGCCCCGTGGACGAGCCCCTGTCCACCGCCCAGATGCGGCCGGTCGTCACCGTCTCCGCGGGACGGGCGCCGCGCGGATGACCCCGGGACATACGAAAAGGTCCCGCCCGATCTGAACGATCGGACGGGACCTTCTCATGCGCGGTGGACCTGAGGGGATTTGAACCCCTGACCCCCTCGATGCGAACGAGGTGCGCTACCGGACTGCGCCACAGGCCCTTGCAACGAGTGAAACTCTAGCATCCCCATCGGGCTGCCCGGAAATCCGCTCCCCTCCGCCGCCGCTGGTCAGCGCGGCGGGCGGCTCCCGCAGGTCACTCGTTGGCGGCGCGGGGGCGCTCGTCGTCGGCGTACTGGTCGAAGAGCGGGGTGCGGCCGCGCTCGCGGGGGCGGCGCCGGGGGCGGGCCGGGCGGCGCTCCTCCGCGGGGGGCTTGCGGCGGGCCTCGGCCGGCTCGGCGGTGCTGGACCGGGCGCTGCTCCAGGTGTCCGGGGCGCCGAGGTCGGCGCCGCCCGTGGCGCGCGGGGCGACGGGCGCGGAGACGTACGTGGGCAGCGGCACGGGCACCGGCTCCCAGCTCTCGCCCGTGCCGCGGTCGCGCTGCTGGTCGACCCACTCGGCGTGGTCGGTCTGCTCCACCAGGGCCCGGCGGCCCGCGCTGTGCGGGGACAGGCCCGCGGCGGGCGTGGGGTGGTGGACAACGGTGTCAGCGGCGGCGGATGCGTCCTCCGGCGCCGCCTGGTGAGGGCGGCCGCGGCCCTCGCGCAGCCGCTGCGCGGCCAGCTCGGCGCGGCGCTGGTCCATGGTGAAGGCGAAGCGCCGGCGCTCCTGGATCCGCAGGTAGAAGATGTACGCGCTGAGCAGCGCGGCCGGGACGCCGGGGACCCACAGGAAGGCCAGGCCGCCGACGCCGGCGACGACGGCGCCGAGGGAGAAGGCCAGGAAGAGCAGCACCGTGGTGCGCCGGCGGCGGGCCAGCACCTTGGAGCGCCGGGCCCGCTCGGCGGCCGTCAGCGCGGACGGGGAGGCCGGGGACGCCTGGGCGGGCGCGGGGTCCGGCGCCGCGGCCTGCTGGGGCGGCGCGGCCGCGGGCACGCCGAAGGACCGGACGTCGACCGCTTCGGTCCGGGCGTCCGGCTCCGGGGCGCGGGGCTCCGGCTCGGCGGGGTCCGGGGGGACCGCCGCCTCGGCGGAGGCGCCACGCCCCTCCAGGTCCTTGGCGTAACGGCGCTCCATGCCCGCCCGTCCGGACAACAACCGGATGGCCGTGCTGAAGCGTTCCGTCGGACGGGCTTCATTGAGCTCGTCCTGCCTACGGAGCCACATCGGCACCAAGTAGGCGGCCCAGGCCCCGACGATGACTGCGTAGATCAGGCCGCTGCTGCTCACGCCTCACACGGTAGAGGGGTACGGACAGCGGATTCCGCCAATTGGCGCGGTGTGTCGCACGATCCGGCTGATAAGTCGAACTTTTTTTGTGATTGTTAAGACTGGAAGACAGCGAATACCGTCAATTGACAGTCGATTTCGAACATCTATTTTATTTCTCGGGGGCGGTCCGACCCTCCGGACGCCCGCGCCCGGTGCCAGCGTCCGAGCAGCCCCTCCGGCACCTCCTCGGCCGTCAGCGCGTAGACGAGGTGGTCCCGCCAGGCGCCGTCGATGTGCAGGTAGCGGGGGCGCAGGCCCTCCTCGCGGAACCCCAGCTTCTCCACGACGCGGCGGCTGGGCAGGTTCTCGGGCCGGATGCACACCTCGACGCGGTGCAGACCGAGCGTGCGGAAGCAGTGGTCGACGACCATCGCCACGGCCGTGGGCATCACGCCCCGGCCGGCCACCGCCTCGTCCACCCAGTAGCCGACGTGGGCCGAGCACATCGACCCCCAGGTGATCCCCGCCACGGTCAGCTGGCCGACCAGCTGCCCCCGGTACTCGATCACGAACGGCAGCATCCGGCCGGCGTGGGCCTCGGCCCGCAGGTGGCGGACCATCTGCCGGTAGGTGGGCCGCTGGGCGGGGGCCGCGCCGGGCGGCGGCGGGGGGATCGTCGCCTCCCAGGGGCGCAGCCAGTCGCGGTTGCGCCGGTTGACCTCGCGCCACGCCCGCTGGTCGCGCAGCCTTATGGGGCGCAGGACGACGTCGCCGTCCGTCAGCTCGACCGGCCAGGTGTTCATGCGGGACTTCTCGGGTGGTCGCCGCCGTGGATCTGCTCGACGGCGTGGACGAGCAGCCGCCCCAGCACCGCCAGCCCGTCGCGGACCCCACCCGTGGAGCCGGGCAGGTTGACGATCAGCGTCCGCCCGGCCACCCCGGCCAGGCCCCGGGACAGTGCGGCCGTGGGGACCTTGGCCAGTCCCTCGGCGCGCAGCGCCTCGGGGATCCCGGGGATCTCGTAGTCCAGGACGGCCCGGGTGGCCTCGGGGGTGCGGTCGGTGGGCGAGACGCCCGTGCCGCCAGTGGTGACGACGACGTCGTAACCGGCGGCCGCGCCCGCGCGCAGGGCCTGCTCGACGGGCTCGCCGTCGGGCACGACCAGGGGCCCGTCGACGGCGAAGCCCATCGCGGCCAGCCCCTCGGCGAGCAGTGGGCCGCCCTTGTCCGGGTAGACGCCCGCGGCGGCCCGGTTGGAGGCGGTGACGACCAGCGCGGAGTGCGCGTCGGCGAGGAGGGCCCCGCCGAGCCCCTCCGGGTCCCCGGGGAACGGCACCCCGGCGGCCGGGTGCCCGTGGGGTCCGGCGCTCACGCCGCCGCCCCTTCGCCGGCCTCGGGGCGGGCCCAGTCGCCGGACTTCCCGCCCGTCTTCTCCTCAACCCGGACGTCGGTGATCACGGCGGCCTTGTCGACGGCCTTGACCATGTCGACGACCGTCAGCGCGGCCACGGTGACGGCCGTCAGGGCCTCCATCTCCACGCCCGTGCGGTCCGTCGTCTTCACGGCGGCGCGGATCTCCACGGCGTCGTCGGCGACCGCCAGCTCCACCGTCACCCCCGAGACGGCCAGCGGGTGGCAGAGCGGGATCAGGTCGGGAGTGCGCTTGGCTCCCATGATGCCGGCGATGCGGGCGGTGGCCAGGGCGTCGCCCTTGGGGACGCCCTCGCCGCGCAGCAGTTCCACGACGCGCGGCGAGACGAGCACCCGGCCGCTCGCCCGGGCGGTGCGGGCGGTGACCTCCTTGGCCGAGACGTCGACCATGCGGGCCGCACCCGTGTCGTCGAGATGGGTCAGATGCTCCTGGGCGCTGCTCATCGTTCTCCCGGTGGGTCCTGTGGGCAGCCACCGTACCCGCCGCGGCGGGCGGTCAGTCGAGAAGCACCACGTCGACTTCCGCGCCCGCCTCGACGGACGTGGCGTCCTCGGGGACGACGATCAGTGCGTTGGCGTGGGCGAGCGCCTTGACCAGGTGCGATCCGGCCCCGCCGACCGTGTGGACGGCCTCGTCGGCGTAGTGCCCGCGCAGGTACTGCCGCTTCCCCTCGGGGGACGAGCCCACGCCTTCGGGGCAGACGGCCCGCACCGTCGTCCGGTCGGCCGGGGCCAGGCCCATGAGGGCGCGCACGGCGGGGCGGACGAAGAGTTCGAAGGAGACGTAGGAGCTCACGGGATTGCCCGGCAGGGCGAACAGCGGTGTGCGGTCGGGACCGATGCGGCCGAAGCCCTGCGGCTTGCCGGGCTGCATGGCCAGCCTGCGGAAGTCGACGCTGCCCTCGTCGGCGGGGAGGCCGGAGAGGGCCTCCTTGACCACGTCGTAGGCGCCGACGCTGACGCCGCCGCTGGTGACGACGGCGTCGGCGCGGATGAGCTGGTCCTCCAGGGTGGCCCGCAGCGTGGCGGGGTCGTCGCCGACGGCGCCGACGCGGTAGGCGATGGCCCCCGCGTCACGGGCGCAGGCGGTGAGCATGAAGCTGTTGGAGTCGTGGATCTGCCCGGCCGCCAGGCCCTCGCCGGGCGGGACCAGCTCGCTGCCGGTCGACAGGACGACCACGCGCGGGCGCGGCCGGACGGTCACGGTGGCGCGCCCCACGGCGGCCAGCAGGCCGATCTGCGGGGGGCCGAGGACCGTGCCGGCGCTCAGGGCGATCTCTCCGGCGCCCACGTCGCTGCCGCGGGCGCGGACGTGGGCGCGGGCCGTGGCAGGGCGGTGCACGCGGACCTCGCCGAGGGGCTCGCGCCGGGCGGTCATGGCGGTGGCGGGACCGCCGCCCGTGCCGCCGTCGGTCCACTCGACGGGGACGACGGCCTCGGCGCCGGGCGGCAGGGGCGCGCCGGTCATGATCCGCACGGCTTCGCCCGGGCCCACGGGGGGCAGCTCGGCGCTGCCCGCCGCGATGTCGCCGACGACGGTCAGCACCGCCGGGAACTCCTCGCTCGCGCCCTGGACGTCGGCGACCCGGACGGCATAGCCGTCCATGGAGCTGTTGTCGAAGGGGGGCAGGGCGGCGGGGACGGTGACGTCCTCCACCAGCACGCAGCCCTGGGCGTCGAGCAGCTGCAGCTCGATCGGCTCCAGGGGGCGGATCGTCGCGAGGACGTCCCTCAGGTGCTCGTCCACCGACCAGACGCGGTCCGCACCGTCGCGGCCGGCGCGGCCGTCCCGGCTCCCTCGGCCCTCGGGCCCGTTCCGTCCGTCGCGGTCGGCGGCGGCGCCGACGGTGCTGCTGCTCAAAGCGCTACATCTCCTCGGTGACGTAACTGCGGAGCCAGGCCCGGAAGTCCGGTCCCAGGTCCTCACGTTCGCATGCCAGTCTGACAATGGCACGCAGATAGTCACCGCGGTCGCCGGTGTCGTAACGGCGGCCCTTGAAGACCACGCCGTGCACGGGCCCGCCGAGGGCGGGCTCGGCGGCGAGGGCCTGGAGGGCGTCGGTCAGCTGGATCTCGCCGCCGCGGCCCGGCTCGGTCTCGCGCAGCACGTCGAAGATGGCGGGGTCGAGGACGTAGCGGCCGATGACGGCGTAGTTGCTGGGCGCCTCGGCGGGGTCGGGCTTCTCGACCAGCCCGGTGACCTCGACGACGTTCTCGGTGTCGGTGGGCTTGACGGCCGCGCAGCCGTAGAGCCCGACCTGGGAGGGGTCGACCTCCATCAGGGCGATCACGCTGCCGCCGTGCAGGCGCTGGACGTCGACCATGTAGGACAGCAGCGGGTCGCGCTCGTCGATCAGGTCGTCGCCCAGCAGGACCGCGAAGGGCTCGTCGCCGACATGAGGGGCCGCGCACAGGACGGCGTGCCCGAGGCCGCGAGGGTCGCCCTGGCGGACGTAGTGCATGGTCGCGAGGTCGCTCGACTCCTGCACCTTGGCGAGCCGGGAGGCGTCGCCCTTGCGGCGCAGGGCCTCCTCCAGCTCGTAGTTCCGATCGAAGTGATCTTCGAGCGGGCGCTTGTTGCGCCCCGTGATCATCAGGACGTCGGAGAGCCCCGCGTGCGCGGCCTCCTCGACCACGTACTGGATCGCCGGCTTGTCGACGACGGGCAGCATCTCCTTGGGCGTCGCCTTGGTCGCCGGGAGGAAGCGCGTTCCGAGCCCGGCGGCGGGGATGACAGCCTTGGTGATCCGTGGGCGCGATTGAGTCATGGGCCGAACACTATCCGTTGAGTTTGAGCGGAAGATGTGACTCAGCTGAGTATGACCCGAGACGAGGAGTTTGCACGAACAGTGATCGAATACGACGTGAACAAGCGCGAGTTGCGCCGTCTTCTCCTCTCGGCGAGATCACGGCTGACCCCGGACGACGTCGCCGCCGCACAGACCGCGTTGGGCCGCCGGGCCCTGGAGCTGCCGGAGCTGGCGGGGGCGCGCACCGTGGCCGCGTACGTCTCGGTCGGCAGCGAGCCGGGCACCCGGGCCCTGCTGGAGACGCTGCGCACCCGTGACGTCCGGGTCCTGCTGCCGGTCCTGCTGCCCGACAACGATCTCGACTGGGGACTCTACCGGGGCGCGGGCCACCTCGTGCGCGCGGCCAAGGGCCTGCTGGAGCCGGACGGCGAACGGCTCGGCCCGGGGGCGGTGACCGGGGCGGACGCCGTGCTGCTGCCCGGGCTGGCCGTGGACGGCCGCGGACTGCGGCTGGGGCGCGGCGGCGGTTCGTACGACCGGGTGCTGGCCCGCCTGGACCGGGCGGGGGCCGACCCCGCGCGGATCGTGCTCCTCTACGACGACGAGGTGGTCGCGCGGGTCCCGGAGGAACCGCACGACCACCCCGTGCACGCGGTGGTCACCCCTGGCGGGGTGCGCCGTTTCGGACCCTGAGGGTCACGGCTTCAGCGTCAGCACCGCGTCCTTCGCCTTCTCCACGGCGTCCGGGCTGAAGGCCCAGGGCAGCAGCTCGCCCTTGGCCCACTTGTCCGTCTGGTCGTAGTAGTGGGCGTTGTAGGCGTGGCCGGAGGCGCCGGTGAGGTTGATCCAGCGCGACTTGTCCATGTCGTCGAGGTTGACGACCATGCGCATCGACGGGACCCAGACCACGTCGTAGCCGCCCGCCGCGTTCCAGCCGGCGGCGTTGACCGCCGCCTCGCCGCCCGCCAGGTTCCACGGTCCCCGGTTGAGCATCCACTGGACGATGCCGGGGCCCTCCTTGCCGAGCGTCTGGTTCTTCAGGTTCAGCTGGTGCAGCCGGCCCCAGCTCCAGGACGTGACGTCCTTGCCGAGCTTGGAGGTCAGCTCCCATCGGGCGTCCTTCATCGCGCGGGCCAGCAGCTCGTCGCGGTTGCGGGTGCCGGCGTCGGGGTTGGAGCGGGGGCTGCTGGTCTTCCACCAGTCGTTGTCCGGCTTGCCCAGGATGCCGCGCACGACCTCGAACCAGCGGTCGCCGCCGTCGGGCTGCGCCGCGTCGGGGTCGCGCTCGCCGCACTCCAGGACCAGCCGGGTGGTGCCGTCCAGGTCCTCCTGCGGGGCGGAGCTGTCGACCGGGCGGACCCGCAGGCACTGGTCCTTGACCCGCAGCTCCTTGGGGAGCTTGTTGCCGAAGGCCAGCTTGAGGGTGTTGCGCCAGACCGCGTTGAAGTAGGCGGCGGCGGCCGAGTCGGCCTCCTGCTTGTAGTCCCAGTCCTTCAGCAGCTTCTGGGCCTCGCGGAGGTACTTCGTCTCCCGCTCGTTGGGGCCCTTGAGGTCGATCTTGAGCAGATAGGGCGTCAGCAGCTTGGCGATCTCGCTGCTGTTGTCCGTCTGCATCTTCTGCATGTCGTCCGTCGAGATCTTCCCGCCGTCCTTGATCTTCGACTCGATGAGCTCGCCGATCCGCTGGCTGCGGGCGCCGTAGCCCCAGTCCTGCGTGAGGAGGTAGGGGTACTTCTTGTCGGCGACGGCCTGGTTGGCGGTGACGATGTAGCCGCGCTGGGGGTTGTAGTCCCACGGCAGCGCGGACTGCGGCACCCAGCCGGTCCACTGGTAGGCCGGGTCCCAGCCCGGGGCCGGGTAGCGGCCGTCGGGGGCCGGGGTCACGGACTTGTCGTCCGGCTTGGCGTCGGTCCCGGCCTGGTTGCGGCCGGTGCCGGCCGGCTGGCCGGGGGTGCGGCCCTCGTTCTCGCCCTTGGCCTTGCCGCGGACGGGGATGCGGCCGGGGGCCTGGTAGCCGATGTTGCCCTTGGTGTCGGCGTAGACCAGGTTCTGCGAGGGGACCTCGAAGTCGGCGGCCGCCTTGCGGAAGGAAGGGAAGTCCGTCGCCTGGTCCAGCGCGAAGAGGCCGTCCATGGTCTTGCCCGGCTGGAGCGCGGTCCAGCGCAGCGCCACCGCGTAACCCTCGGCGCGGTCGGGGGCGGGCTCCTTGACGGGCGCCTTCTCACCGACCTTGCGCAGCTGGTCGTTGCGGTCCGAGACGATCGGGCCGCTGTTGGTCTCGCGGACGGTGATCTCGCGGCTCTGCTCGCCGGCGACCTTGATGGTCTCCTTGCGGGTGGTGAAGGGGACCTGCTTGCCGTCGTAGAGGTAGCTGTCGGCGGTGACCTTCTCCAGGTAGAGGTCGGAGACGTCCGCGCCCAGGTTGGTCATGCCCCAGGCGATGTCCTTGTTGTGGCCGATGACGACGCCCGGCATGCCGGAGAAGGAGTAGCCGGCCACGTCGAACGGGCACTGCGCGCTGGTCTTGTTGCAGTGCAGGCCCATCTGGTACCAGAGCGAGGGCATCTGCGGCGCGAGGTGCGGGTCGTTGGCCAGCAGCGGCTTGCCGGTGGTCGTGTACTTGCCCGAGACGACCCACGAGTTGGAGCCGATGCCGTTGCCGTTGGGACCCAGGAGCGCCGGGACCTTCTCCAGGCTGCCGGAGAGCGCCGCCAGGCTGCCGCGCAGCCCCGCGGCGGCGCCGGCGCCACCGGTGACGGCGCCCGGGCCGCCGGCCTGGGTGGAGCCGCCCTGGCCGCCCTTGGGGTCGAACGCCTTGGCCGAGTCGACCGCGCCGCCCTCGACGATCGGCTTGTTCCGGTCGTAGGGGTACGCCGGGTACAGGTCCTCGATCTGCTGCGGGGTCAGGCGCGAGGCGGCCAGCGACCGGTCGATCTCGTCGCGCATGTTGCCGCGCAGGTCCCAGGCCATGGCCTTGAGCCAGGCGACGGAGTCGACCGGGGTCCACGCCTCGGGCTTGTAGTCGTTCTCGAACTCCAGGGCCGCGTACTCGACGGACAGGGACTTGCCCTGGTGGTCCTTGAGGTAGGCGTTGACGCCCTCGGAGTAGGCCCGGAGGTATTTCTTGGTGCTCGCGGAGAGCTTGGTGTCGTACTCCTCCTGCGCGACCTTGCGCCAGCCCATGGTGCGCAGGAAGGCGTCGGTCTCGACCTGGCCGGAGCCGAACATCTCGGAGAGCCGCCCCGCGGTCAGGTGGCGGCGGACGTCCATCTCCCAGAAGCGGTCCTGCGCCTGGACGAAGCCCTGGGCGCGGAAGAGGTCCTCGGGGCTGTCCGCGTAGACCTGCGGGATGCCGTGGTCGTCGCGCACCACCTTCACCTGCCCGGACAGCCCCTTGAGCTGGAGCGTGCCGTCGGTCTGCGGGAAGGAGGCGCGGACGGTGCTCACGCTCCAGTACGCCCCGAAGGCGACGCCCGCCACGAGCAGCAGCACGAAAGTGATCACGAGCAGGCGGGCGCGTCGCCCCTTCTTCTTCTTGCCGGGGCCGGATTTGTTGGCGGGCATCGCTGTCCTTAGAGGGGCAGGGTGGTCCTGAATGCTGGAAGCAACCATAGGCGCAGGCGCGCCGGCGCCCGGACGCGGTGCCGTACGGGAGCCGGCGGCGGGGCCCCGCGCGAGGTCCGCCGGGAGGGGCCGCGTCAAGAACCCGTAAAATGTTAGATGAGGAAATGAACTTATCCATGAGGGGAGGAACGTTCCGGCCACCGATGTGAAGAAGCCGAAGACGCTCATGGAAGACCTCCTCACGGAAGGGATCGGCCCCTGACTGTCCACCACCTCAACGAACTCCTGCTGATCTGCTCGCTCGTTCTGCTCGTCGCGGTGGCGGCGGTCCGGGTCTCCTCACGCAGCGGGCTTCCCAGCCTGCTCGTCTATCTGGGCATCGGCGTCGCGATCGGCCAGGACGGCATCGGCGTCTCCTTCAACGACGTGGGTCTCACCCAGGTCATCGGCTACGCCGCACTGGTCGTGATCCTCGCGGAGGGCGGCCTCGGCACCAAGTGGCACGAGATCAAACCCGCCCTGCCCGCCGCGGCCGTGCTCTCCACCTTCGGCGTCGCGGTGAGCGTGGGCGTCACCGCCGCGGCCGCCCACTACCTGGCCGGCGTCGAGTGGCGGCAGTCCCTCATCATCGGCGCGGTGGTCTCCTCCACGGACGCCGCGGCCGTCTTCTCCGTGCTGCGCAACGTGCCGCTCCCCCGCCGTCTGACGGGTGTCCTGGAGGCCGAGTCCGGCTTCAACGACGCCCCGGTCGTCATCCTGGTCGTGGCCTTCTCGGCCGCCGGCCCGGTCGACCAGTGGTACCTGCTGCTGGGCCGGATCGCCCTGGAGCTGGCCATCGGCGCGGCCGTCGGTCTGGCCATCGGCTGGCTGGGCGCGTACGGGCTGCGGCACGTGGCCCTGCCCGCCTCCGGCCTCTACCCCATCGCCGTGATGGCCATCGCGACCGTCGCCTACGCGGGCGGCTCGCTCGCCCACGGCTCCGGCTTCCTGGCCGTCTACCTGGCCGCGCTGATCCTGGGCAACGCGAAGCTGCCGCACTGGCCGGCCACCCGGGGCTTCGCCGAGGGGCTCGGCTGGATCGCCCAGATCGGCATGTTCGTCCTGCTCGGCCTGCTGGTCACCCCGCACGAGCTGGTCGACGACATCGTGCCCGCGCTGGTGGTCGGGCTGGTGCTGACCATGGTCGCCCGGCCGGTGTCGGTCTTCCTGAGCACGGCGCCCTTCCGTACGCCCTGGCCGGAGAAGGTGCTGCTGTCCTGGGCCGGGCTGCGCGGCGCGGTGCCCATCGTCCTGGCCACCATCCCCATGGTCGGCGGGGTCGCCGACAGCCGCCGGATCTTCAACATCGTCTTCGTGCTGGTGATCGTCTACACCCTGGTGCAGGGCCCGACCCTGCCCTGGCTGGCGCGGCACCTGAAGCTGGGCGACCAGGCGGCCCAGGACCTCGGCATCGAGTCGGCGCCCCTGGAGCGGCTGCGCGGCCACCTGCTGTCGGTGTCGGTGCCCGAGGACTCGAGGATGCACGGCGTCGAGGTCAGCGAGCTGCGGCTGCCGCACGGCGCCGCCGTCACCCTGGTCGTGCGCGACGGCGCGAGCTTCGTGCCGGGCCCCACGACCGTCCTGCGGCGCGGCGACGAGCTGATGGTGGTGGCCACCGATCCGGTGCGCGACGCCACCGAGCGGCGGCTGCGGGCGGTCGCCGAGGGCGGCAAGCTGGCCGGCTGGCTGGGGGTGAGCCCCGAGGCGGACGATGCGCTTGCGAAGCCGAGTGCAAAGCGGGGTCTGGCGAAGAAGAAGACGGTTAAGTAAGCTATTCGCTTATTCGTGTGCGTACCGGGTGTCCCCTGGGGCGGCCGTTGCGCCACGCGTCTGACCTACACACCGAACCAACTCTGCCTGATGCAGGGCTGGCGCGACCGCACGGCGGCCGCGGCCGCACGAGGCGGCCGGAATGGCATCTACCACGGTCCTGCGCGAGAGGACAGCTCTCGGCGCACTCCGTGCGGTACCCGTCCGGAGTGCGCTACCAGGCGGCGGAAAGGCCGAGGCCGTGGCATCCACGGTCAACGACTCCGCTGGGGCACGCCCTGGATACGGACAGCTGCTGCGCACCCGCGGCGCCTGGACGTTCCTGCTCCCCGGCTTTCTGGCCCGGCAGCCCTTCGCGATGCTGACCATCGGCATCCTGCTGCTGGTCAACGACACCACCGGCTCCTACGGCACCGCGGGCACCGTCTCGGCGACCGCGGGCGTGGCCATGGCGCTGTTCGCGCCGCAGAGCGGCAAGCTCGCGGACCGCTTCGGGCAGGCCGCGGTGCTGATGCCCGGCGTCGTCGTGCACGCCGCGGCGATCTCGCTGCTGACGGCGCTCGCGCTGTTGGACGCGCCCCTGTGGGCGCTGCTGGCGGCCGCCGTGCCGGCCGGCGCCTCGACCCCGCAGATCGGGCCGATGGTGCGGGCCCGCTGGGCCAACAAGCTCGAGGGCTCGCCGCTGATGTCCACCGCGGCGGCCTTCGAGTCCGTCACCGACGAGTTCACGTTCGTGATCGGTCCGGTGCTGGCCACGGCGCTGTGCACCGGCGTCCACCCGGCCGCCGGTCTGGTCGCGGAGGCCGTGCTGACCCTGGCGGGCGGCCTGCTCTTCGCCTCCCAGCGGCGCACGCAGCCGCAGCCGAGCCGCGGGGCGGCCGGCGAAGCCGGCGGCAAGCGCGTCTCGGCCCTGTCCGTGCCGGGCGTGCGGGTGCTGGCGATCGTCATGCTGGGCATCGGCACGGTCTTCGGCGGCATGCAGGTCTCGATGACCGCCTTCACCAAGGAGATGGGCGAGCCGGGCCTGAACGGTCTGATGTACGGCGCCTTCGCGGCCGGAAACATGATCGCCGGCATCGTCTGCGGTGTCGTGGCCTGGAGGTCCAGCCCCCAGCGCCGGCTGCTGCTGGCCTACCCCCTGCTGGTGCTGGCCACCACCCCGCTGTGGGCGGCGCACCACATGGTGCTGCTGGGCGCCCTGGGCATGGCGGTGGGCCTGTGCATCGCGCCCTCGCTGATCACCGGCTACACGCTGGTGGAGAAGCTGGTCCCGCCGGGCGCCCGCACCGAGGCGTTCACCTGGCTGACGGGCGCCGTCGGCCTGGGCCAGGCGGCGGGCGCCACCGTGGGCGGACGCCTGATCGACGCCCACGGGGCGAGCACCGGCTTCCTGGTGCCGCTGGGCGGCACCGCGGCCGCGCTGGTGGTCCTGCTCCTGCTGCGCAAGGCGCTGACCCCGCGCTCGGAGTCGGTCGTCGCGGCACGTGGGGTCGGTCACCGTGAGCCCGTCTCAGTGGACTGACGGACCGGAATACTGCACTATGGATCGTCGTTAGCACTCAATGAGTGAGAGTGCCAGGAGGAGCAAGTGCCGACTTACCAGTACCAGTGCACCGAGTGCGGGGAAGGCCTCGAGGCGGTGCAGAAGTTCACCGACGACGCCCTGACCGTGTGCCCCCAGTGCGACGGACGCCTGAAGAAGGTGTTCTCCGCGGTCGGCATCGTCTTCAAGGGCTCGGGCTTCTACCGCAACGACAGCCGCGGCTCGTCGTCCAGCAGCAGCCCGGCGGCGAAGTCGACGTCCTCGTCGACCTCGGCCTCCTCGTCCTCTTCTTCGTCGTCCTCCTCGTCGAGCACCTCGGCCGGGGCGGGCACCACGTCGAGCAGCTCGGCCGCCTGACGCCGCAGCGCCCCCGCGCGGAGATCCTCCGCGCCTCTCACGTCCGGACGGGCCCGTCGTCTCCCTCGCGGAGACGGCGGGCCCGTTCGCATGCGCCCGGCTAGGGTGAGCGCATGACTTCAGCTGCGTCCACCGCGGAGATAGGCGTCATCGGCGGCTCGGGGTTCTACTCCTTCCTCGACGACGTGACCGAGATCACCGTCAAGACCCCCTACGGGGCGCCGAGCGACTCGCTCTTCGTCGGCGAACTGGCGGGCCGCAGGGTCGCCTTCCTGCCGCGGCACGGCCGCTCCCACCACCTGCCGCCGCACCGCATCAACTACCGCGCCAACCTCTGGGCGCTGCGCTCTCTCGGCGTCCGGCAGGTGCTGGGCCCCTGCGCGGTGGGCGGACTGCGGGAGGAGTACGGGCCGGGGACGCTGCTCATACCGGACCAGCTGGTGGACCGCACGAAGACGCGTACCCAGACCTTCTTCGACGGGGAGCCGCTGCCGGACGGCACGGTCCCGGAGGTCGTGCACCTGACGTTCGCCGACCCGTACTGCCCCGTGGGGCGCACCGTCGCGCTGGCGGCGGCGCGCGGGCGCGCCTGGGAGCCGGTGGACGGGGGCACGATGGTGGTGATCGAGGGGCCGCGCTTCTCCACGCGTGCCGAGTCGCGCTGGCACGCGGCGCAGGGCTGGTCGGTCGTCGGCATGACCGGGCATCCGGAGGCGGTCCTGGCCCGCGAGCTGGGGCTCTGCTACACCTCGATGTCGCTGGTCACGGACCTGGACGCGGGCGCGGAGACGGGCGAGGGCGTCACCCACGAGGACGTGCTGCGGGTCTTCGGGGAGAACGTGGCGCGGCTGCGCGAGGTGCTCTTCGACGCCGTGGCGGCGCTGCCCCGGAACGAGAAGCGCGACTGCCTGTGCACCCACGCGCACGACGGGTGGGACCTGGGAATCGAACTGCCGTAGACCGGCCGGGGCGCGGATTGGACAGGGCCCGGCGCTTGTCTCGTATGTTATGGAATCGACCATTTCCATGACGGACGCGCACAGGGACGCGCGCGGAGAGAGGCTGTTCGGTGAGCGAGAAGAAGACAGGGGTCCTTGGCGGCTTCAAGGCATTCCTGATGCGGGGCAACGTGATCGACCTGGCGGTCGCCGTTGTCATCGGCGCGGCGTTCACCAACATCGTGAACTCTGTGGTCAAGGGCGTGATCAACCCGATCGTCGGCGCCTTCGGCACCAAGGACCTCGACCGCTACGCGGCCTGCATCAAGGGCCCCTGCACCCGGAGCGGGACGGGTGAGGTCACCCGCGGCGTGTTCATCCAGTGGGGCGCCGTGCTCAGCGCCACGCTCACGTTCGTGATCACGGCGGCGGTCGTCTACTTCCTGATGCTGCTGCCCATGAAGCGCTGGCAGGAGCGGCAGGCGGCCAAGTCCCCGGCGGAGGCCGAGCCGGCGAAGCTCACGGAGATCGAGCTGCTCGCCCAGATCCGGGACACCCTCGTCGAGCAGCGCCGCGGGCCGGGTTCGGACTCGGTCCCGGCGCAGCGGTAGCCGCGGGCCCGTACCGCGCGGCGCGGCAGGCCCGGACGCGGCGGGTCAGATGTGGTGGGGCGGCTTCTCGTCCAGGAACCGCGCCAGGTCGGCGGCGCTCCCCCCACCGGAGGGGCGGTCGCCCCAGCCGCGGTCGGTGTCGTCCGAGGACTGCTGCGACAGCGGGTCGTCGAAGATCAGCGCGGTGGGCTTGCGCCGGGGGGCGGGCTCGGGGAGGGTGCTCATGCGTCAAGGGTACGGGCGGCCGCGCGGAAGGCGCGCCCGGCTCCGGCGCGCGGGGGGCGCGGGCCGCGGTGACAATCGCCCTATGAGCGAGCAGCCGCCGCCCCGGCCGTCCGGGGTGCTGCGCCGGATGACGGCGCGGGGCCGGGACGAGGAGCACCGCACCGCCACACCGCTGGAGCTCCTCTTCGACCTGTGCTTCGTGGTCGCGGTCGCCCAGGCCGGCCGGCAGCTGGTGCACGCCCTCGCCGAGGGCCGTCCGGGACACGGCGTCACCGGCTACCTGATGCTGTTCTTCGCCATCTGGTGGGCCTGGGTCAACTTCACCTGGTTCGCCTCCGCGTACGACACGGACGACGTGCTGTACCGCGTGGTGACGCTGGTCCAGATCGCCGGCGTGCTGATCCTCGCGGCGGGCGTCCCGCGGGCGTTCGCCGACAGCGACTTCACGCTGGTCTGGTCCGGCTATCTGGTGATGCGGCTGGCGCTGGTCTCCCAGTGGCTGCGGGCCGCCCACGCCACCGAGGGGGCCGAGCGCCGCACCGCGCTGCGGTACGCGGCCGGCGTCTCCCTGTGCCAGGTGGGCTGGCTGGGCGTGCTGCTCCTGCCCGACCACGCCAAGCCGTGGGTGTTCCTGGTGATGGCGTTCGTCGAGATGGCCGTGCCCGTCTGCGCCGAGCTCGGCGGGCCCACGGCCTGGCATCCGCACCACGTCGCCGAGCGGTACGGGCTGTTCACCATCATCGTGCTCGGCGAGACGGTCGCCGCCGCCACGGTGGCCGTCCAGTCGGCGGTGGACGAGCACGAGGCGCTGGACGAGCTCCTGCCGATCGCGGCCGGCGGCCTGCTGCTGATCTTCGCGGCGTACTGGATCTACTTCGCCGTGCCCATCCACCTCCACCTGGTCTCCAACCGCCAGGCGTTCGCCTGGGGTTACGGCCACTACCTGGTCTTCGGCTCGGCGGCCGCGATCGGCGCGGGCATCGAGGTCGCGGTCGAGGAGACCACCGGCAAGGCGCACGTCCCGGCCCTGGCCGCGGCGGCGTCGGTCACCGTCCCCGCCGCGCTGTTCATGCTCTCGGTCTGGCTGGTGCACGCGCGCCATCACAAGCGCGGGCTGCCCCAGCACCTGACCCTGCCGGTCTCCGCGGTGGCGGTGCTGGCCTGCACGTTCGCCGGCCGCTTCGCGACGCTGCTGGCGGGCGTCGTCGCGTCGGCGACGGTCGTGGTGGGGGTGACGCTGTCGACGCGCGGCGCACGGGAGTCCGCCGCCCGGGTTCGGCAGGGGGCGGAACCGGGGTAGGACCACCCCATGCCGACCACCCGCGACGACTCCCTCACCGACATCGCCGGCCTGCGCGTGGGCCACGCCCAGCGCACCGGCGACGGCGCCCTCACCGGCACCACCGTGGTGCTCGCGCCCCCCGGCGGGGCCGTCGCCGCCGTGGACGTGCGCGGCGGCGGGCCCGGGACCAAGGAGACGGACGCGCTCGACCCGCGCAACCTCGTGCAGCGCGTCGAGGCGATCGTGCTGACCGGCGGCAGCGCCTTCGGGCTGGACGCCGCCTCGGGGGTGATGGCCTGGCTGGAGGAGGCGGACCGGGGCTTCCGCGTGGGTCCGGCGGCCGGACAGGTGGTGCCCGTCGTCCCGGCCGCCGCCCTCTTCGACCTCGGCCGCGGCGGCGACTGGCGCGCCCGCCCCGACGCCGCGCTCGGCAGGCGGGCCGTGGAGGCGGCGGCCCGCACGGAGGACGGCGCGCCCGTGGCCCAGGGCAACGTGGGCGCCGGCACCGGGGCGGTGGCCGGCGGCATCAAGGGCGGCATCGGCACGGCCAGCGTCGTCCTGCCCTCCGGCGTGACCGTCGCGGCCCTCGCCGCCGCCAACGCGGCGGGCGCCGTGGCCGACCCGGCGACGGGCGTGCTGTACGGGCGGCTCTTCGAGGGCCGTCCCGTCGTCCACCCCTCCCCCGAGCGGCACGAGGCCGCCCGCCGGGCCCTTGCGGCCGCGCGCCAGGAGTCCGCGCGGCGCTGGGCGGCTTCCGTACGGCCGCCGCTGAACACGACGATCGCCGTCGTCGCCACCGACGCCGTCCTCACCCGCGCCCAGACGCAGAAGCTGGCCGGCACCGCGCACGACGGTCTGGCCCGGGCCGTCCGCCCGGTGCACCTGCTGACCGACGGCGACACGGTCTTCGCGCTGGCCACCGGCGAGCGCCCGCTGCCCGTGGAGGAACACCTGCCCGGCGGCGCCGACTTCGCCGCCGGGGCCCTCAACGAGATCCTCGCCGCCGGGGCGGAGGTGCTGACCAGGGCGGTGGTCAAGGCGGTCCTCGCGGCGGAGGGCGTGGACGGCCCGGGCGGCGTGTTCCCGTCCTACCGCGACCTCTACGGCGCTGACGCCTGAGAAGGCCGGCGGTTCAGACCAGGCGCCGCCGCAGCACCAGACACGTCACGGCGACCAGGGCCGCGGCGGCGCCGAGGAAGAGGGCCGTCTCGATCCACTGGAAGGCCCAGAAGTCACCGACCGGATGGACCTTGTGGTACCGGGCGACGAAGCCGTTCTCGGCCATGCACCGCCTCAGGTCCTCGCCCGAGGTCTGGCAGTACCGGGAGATGGGGTACTCCCGTCCGGCGGCGTCGAGGTAGCCGAAGTCCCCCGTCGACCAGGCGCTGCCCACCGGCTGCTTCGGCGTCATGCCCGGCGTGACGCGGGTGGTGGGGGCGATCCAGTCGGAGCGGAAGGTGTTCAGCAGGAGCCGCGTTCCGCCGACCGCCGCCAGCGTGACGCCCATCGCGGCCAGGGTCCGCCGCATCAGCAGTCCGGCGGCCGTGCCGGCGGCCAGGCCGAAGAACGCGCAGGCGACGGCGGCCGGACCGGTGGCGTTGAAGATGTAGCCGTCGTGCCAGTAGAAGCCCGACAGCATGTTGGCCGTCGGCTGCCACCACCAGGCGACCAGCGCGGCCAGCACCGCGGAGCCGGTGACGGCGCACACCGTGGCCAGCGCGAAACGGGTGGCGAACCACCGCCGGACGCTCACCCCCTGGGTCAGCGCCAGCTTGATCGTTCCGTTCTCGAACTCGCGGCCCAGCAGGGGCGCGCCCCAGAAGACGCCGATGAGGACGGGCAGGGCGACGCTGAGGGCCGCGAGCGCGCCGAGACCGCCGGCACCGCCGTCGAACAGCCGGGCGAAGGCCTCCCCGTCGCAGCCCTCCTCGTCACCGCCGTCCCAGCCCTTGCAGCCGGCGAGGTGGTGCTCGTCGACGAACGCCACCGCGTCCGGGCGCTGGAACACCACCCACGCCGCGCACAGGGCGAGCAGGAGCCCGCCCCCCAGCACCAGCGCGCGCTGCTGGCGCCAGGCCAGCCACAAGGTGCCCTTCACGCGGCGACTCCCCTCGTGTCGTCGTCCGTCCGCAGATAGGTCAGCAACAGCTCCTCCAGCCTGGGCGTTTCGGTGAGCCACCCCTCACCCGGGGGCCCGGTGCGGCGGACCAGCGCGGTGACCTGGCGGCCGGTGACAGCGGACTCCACGACGGCCGCCCGGTCCACGCCCGGCGGCAGCCCGTCGGCGGCCGACCCGTCGGCGCGGCCCGTGAGCAGGGTGTGCTCCTCGCACAGCCGCTGGGCGTCGCCGGCGAGTCGTACGCCGCCGTTCTTGAGCAGCAGCACGTGGTCGCAGGCGTGCTCCAGCTCGGTCAGGATGTGGGAGGACATGACCACGCTGATCTCCCGCTCCGCGGCCTCGGCCATGATCAGGCCCAGCACCTCGACGCGCACGAGCGGATCGAGGGCGGCCAGCGGCTCGTCCAGCAGCAGCAGGTCGGGGCGCTTGCCGAGGGCCAGGGCCAGGGCGACGCGGGTGCACTGGCCGGGCGAGAGGGTGCCGACCTGGGCGTCGAGGTCCAGGCCGCCGGCCTTCACGACGCGTTCGGCGGCGGCCGCGTCCCAGTGGCCGGGGTTGAGCTCCCGCCCGAACCGCAGGGTGTCGGCGACGGTGAAGCGCGGGTAGAGCGGCTTGTCCTGGGCGAGGAAGGCCGTGCGGCGCCTGGCGTCGGGGGTGCCGGGGACGGCGCCGAAGACGCGCAGCTCGCCGGCGGTGGGCCGCAGCAGACCCGTCGCCAGGTGGAACAGTGTGCTCTTGCCCGCCCCGTTGGGTCCGACGAGGGCGGTGATCCGCCCTCGGGGCAGGGTGAACGCGCAGTCGCGCAGGGCCCAGCCGCCGCCGAACCTCCGTCCGAGCCCCGTCGCGGACAGGGCCGCGTCCGCGGGGGCCTTTGGTTCGCTCACGTGTCTTCCTCCATCGACCGCGGGTGTGGGGACAAGGGGTAACGCTCGTCCAGGGCGGCCGCGACGAGCGCCGCGACGTCCTCCCGCGCCAGCCCGGTCGCGCGGGCCCGCGCCACCCAGCCGGCGACCTCCGCGCGCAGCGGCGAGCCGGCGGCCGCCGCGGGGCGTGCCAGCGAGGCCGTCACGAACGTGCCCTGCCCGGGCCGCGGTGCGACCAGCCCCTCGCGTTCGAGCTCGCGGTAGGCGCGCAGGACGGTGTTGGGGTTGACGGCCAGGGCTTCGACGACCTCGCGGGCCGTCGGCAGGCGGTCCCCCGGTGCCAGGAAGCCCAGGCGGAGGGCCTGTTTCACCTGCTGGACGAGCTGGAGGTAGGGGGCGAGGCCACTGCGCCGGTCGACGCGGAACGCGATCACGCCACCCACCCCATTCCACTAACGTGTTAGTGGAATGATGATGCCGGATGATCATCGCCGTCAAATCGGAGAAAACGCGACGGGGCGGAGGGCCGCCGAAGCCCTCCGCCCCGTCGTGGCCGTGGCCACCCAGGTCGTGCCGCGCCTACGCCGCCGCGGCCGACTCCCGCGCCGTGCCGGCCTCGGCGTCCGCGCCCTCCGCGGCCGCCGCGCCCGCCTTCGCCTTGCGCGGCAGGGCGAACATCAGGGCGAGGACCGCGCCGAGGACGCCCGCGACCCACCACATGCCGTTGCGGAAGGCGTCCCCGAACGCCTCGGCCGCGTGGCCCCGGGCCATCCGGCCCTCGTCGAGGGCGTCGAAGAAGACGACCGAGACCAGGCCGAGGCCCATCGCGTTGCCCAGCTGCTGGGTGGTGTTGATGAGGCCGGACGCGGAGCCGGAGTGCTCGCGCGGCACCTCGGCGATGACCGTCTCGGTCAGCGGGGCGACGATCAGGCCCATGCCCAGGCCCATGACCACCAGCGGCAGCGCCATCTGCCAGGGGGCGATGTCCTTGCCGTAGTGACCCGACTCCCAGATGTAGAGCAGGACGCCGGAGGCCATGGCCAGCGCCCCGGCCTGGAGGACCTTCCGCCCGAACCTCGGTACGAGCTTCTGCACGGACACGCCCGCCGCCACGGAGACGGCGATGGAGAACGGGATGCCGGTC
Source organism: Streptomyces cinnamoneus (assembly GCF_002939475.1). Lineage (NCBI taxonomy): Bacteria > Bacillati > Actinomycetota > Actinomycetes > Kitasatosporales > Streptomycetaceae > Streptomyces > Streptomyces cinnamoneus. Next base: position 2,939,735 of record NZ_PKFQ01000001.1, read on the forward strand.
AGACCGGCCCGCAGCGGGCTCCAGCCGAGGCCGATCTGCATGTAGAGGGTCCAGATCAGGAAGAAGATGCCGCAGGCGATGCCGAAGGCGAGTTCCACGCCGATGCCGGCCGCGAAGCTCTTGACCTTGAACAGCGACAGCTCGACCAGCGGGGACCCGTCCTTGCGGCTCTTGTGGCGCTCGTACGCCACGAACGCGGCCAGGACGAGCACGCTGCCGGCCATGCACAGGTGGCCCCACAGCGGCCAGCCCAGCTCGCGGCCCTGGGTGAGCGGGTAGAGCAGCATGAGCACGCCACCGGTCGCCAGGGCCATGCCGACGAGGTCCAGCTTCAGCGCCTGCGGAGCCCTGGACTCGGAGATGTACTTCCGGCCGAGCAGGAGCCCGGCGACGCCGACCGGCAGGTTGACGAGGAAGATGGGCCGCCACTCCAGCCCGAAGAGGTTCCACTGGGTCAGCAGCGCGCCGAGGATCGGGCCGGAGACGGCCCCCAGGCCGACCACCGCGCCGAACATGCCGAAGACCTTGCCGCGCTCGTGCGCCGGGAAGGTGGCGTGGACGATCGCCAGGACCTGAGGCACCATCAGTGCCGCGGTGGCGCCCTGGAGGACGCGCGCGGCGACGAGCAGCTGCGGGTCGCCGGCGATGCCGCACAGCATCGAGGCGAGGGTGAAGCCGGACATGCCGAGGAGGAATATCCGCCTGCGGCCGTATATGTCGCCGAGCCGCCCGCCGGTGATCAGACCGGCGGCGAAGGCCAGCGCGTAGCCCTCGGTGATCCACTGCAGGGTGCTGAAGGAGGCGCCGATGTCGTCGCGGATGCTGGGCATGGCGATGTTGACGATGGTGACGTCGACCAGGTCCATGAAGGAGGCGGTCATCACCACGGCGAGCGCCAGCCAGCGGCGGCGGTCGGCGGCGCCCCGGGCGGGCGGATCGGTGGTCGCGGCGGTGGTCACAGGTGGTGCTGCCTTCCTCTTCACGGTGCCGGCCTCTTCATGGGGCGCCGGATCGTTTCCTCGTTGCTTCGTCCCGAAAAGCTACCCCCCCTATAGGTCAGTTCATGTCCTACATTCCTGTCACGCTGGAGGGCATGACGGACACCCCGGCACGTTTGCTGAATCTCCTGTCCCTCCTCCAGACGCCTCGCGAGTGGCCCGGCAGCGAGCTCGCGGAGCGGCTCGGGGTGAGCCCGCGCACCATCCGGCGGGACATCGAGCGGCTCCGTGACCTCGGTTACCCCGTACAGGCAACGATGGGGGCGGACGGCGGGTACCGGCTGGCGGCCGGCGCGGCCATGCCGCCGCTCGTCCTGGACGACGAGGAGGCCGTGGCGATCGCGGTCGGCCTGCGGGCCGGCGCGGGCCACGCGGTCGAGGGCATCGAGGAGGCGTCCGTGCGGGCGCTGGCCAAGCTGGAGCAGGTGCTGCCGTCCCGGCTGCGGCACCGCGTCTCCGCGCTCCAGAACGCGACCGTGCCGCTCACCTGGGGGTCGGGCGACGGCGCGACCGTCGATCCGCACACGCTGACCGCCATGGCCGCGGCCGCGACCGGGCACGAGCGGCTGCGGTTCGCCTACCGCACGGGGGACGGCACCCGCACCCGGCGGCTCGTCGAGCCGCACCAGCTGGTGAGCACCGGGCGGCGCTGGTACCTGGTGGCCTACGACATCGACCGCGAGGACTGGCGGACCTTCCGGGTGGACCGGGTCAGCGAGCCGTTCGCCACGGGCGCGCGGTTCGCCCCGCGGGAGCTGCCGGCGGCGGACGCCGCGGAGTACCTGAGCCGTTCCCTGAGCGGCAGCCAGCCCACGTACCGGGTGGTGGCGACCTTCTCCGCGCCCGCGGACTTCGTGGCGTCGCGCCTGCCCGGGTGGCTGGGCACGCCCACGGCCCTCGGCGCGGACTCCTGCCGGCTCGACACCACGACGTCCGATTCCCTGGAGTGGATGGCCTTCCGGCTGGCGATCGTGGACTGCGAGTTCACGGTGCACGAGCCGGCGGAGCTGGTCGAGCACCTGCGGGGCCTCGGGGCGCGGATCAGCCGGGCCGCCGAGCGGTGCCCGCAGGGGCAGGGGACGTAGCGGGCGAGGGGACGCAGCGGGCGCCGAGGGCGCAGAAAAGGACCCCGGCGCAAGGGGGGAGGCGCCGGGGTCCGTCCAGGGGGTCCGCCCGATATACAGGCTATGCCCCTTTAAGGGTATGTCCTCTCAGGCCGCCGCGTCGAAACCGGTGTCGTGGGCCATCTTCTTCAGTTCGAGCAGGGCGTGCTTCTCGATCTGCCGGATGCGCTCACGGGTGAGGCCGTGCTGCTTGCCGACCTCGGTCAGCGTGCGCTCGCGGCCGTCCTCGATGCCGTAGCGCGCCTTGATGATCGACGCGGTGCGGTGGTCGAGCCGGCCGATGAGGCCCTCCAGCTCCTCACTGCGCAGCAGCGCGATGACCGACTGCTCGGGCGAGACCGCCGAGGTGTCCTCCAGCAGGTCGCCGAACTGGGTCTCGCCCTCGTCGTCCACGGACATGTTCAGGCTCACCGGGTCCCGGGCCCAGTCGAGCACGTCGCCGACGCGCTCGGGCGTGGTGTCCAGCTCGGCGGCTATCTCGGCGTGCTCGGGCTCACGGCCGTGTTCCCGGTTGAACTCGCGCTGCACCCGTCGGATCCGGCCCAGCTCCTCCACCAGGTGGACGGGGAGCCGGATCGTGCGGGACTGGTCGGCGATCGACCGGGTGATGGCCTGGCGGATCCACCACGTCGCGTACGTGGAGAACTTGAAGCCCTTGGTGTAGTCGAACTTCTCGACCGCGCGGACCAGGCCGGCGTTGCCCTCCTGGATCAGGTCGAGGAGCGGCAGGCCGCTGCGCGGATAGCGCCGGGCCACGGCGACGACGAGGCGGAGGTTGGACTTGATGAAGACGTCCTTGGCGCGGGCGCCCTCGTCGGCGATCGCCTCCAGCTCCTCGCGGGAGGCCTCACCGGCCTTGGCGCCGCCGTCCTCCAGGCCGTCGAGTATCTGCTGGGCGTAGACGCCCGCCTCGATGGTCTGCGACAGCTCGACTTCCTTGGCGGCGTCGAGCAGGGGCGTACGCGCGATCTCGTCGAGGTACATGCCGACCAGGTCGCGATCGGCGATCTCCCCGCCTGCGGCGCGAACACTGCTGGCCTCGTCGGCCGCGGCCCCCTGGGCGGCGGACTGACGACGGGCGACGGCACGGGTTGCCATGCGTACTCCCTTGCGATGAGACGGTCGCGGGATGGTGGACAGAGCTTCCGTCCGGCTGCCCCGTCCGAAGGAAAGAACGACAGCAATCCGGACAGAATTCCCCGGGGTCGTCTTCTTTTTTCTGATCATGCAGTACCCTGTGCGGCCACAAAGGGGGTCACCGAGTCGATGAAACCGATGGACGTGCAGGTCAGGCCCGGTGGCGAGGAGGACCTCGACGCCCTCACGGAGATCTACAACCACTACGTCCGTGAGACGGCCATCACATTCGACGTCACCCCGTTCACCCCCGAGGAGCGCCGCCGCTGGCTGCTCTCCTACTCACAGGACGGCCCCTACCGGCTTCTGGTTGCCCGGGAGGGGGGCGAAGGCCCCGAGGGGCGGGTCCTCGGCTATGCGACGAGCAGCCCCTTCCGCGCCAAGGCGGCCTACCGCACCTCCGTCGAGGTCTCCGTCTACTGCGCGCCCGCGGCGCGGGGGCGCGGCGTGGGCACGCTGCTCTACGAGGCGCTCTTCGCCGCGCTGGAGGGCGAGGACGTGCACCGTGCGTACGCGGGCGTGACCGAGCCGAACCCCGCCTCGGCGCGGCTGCACCGGAGGTTCGGCTTCGCGCCCGTGGGCACGTTCCGCGAGGTGGGGCGGAAGTTCGGGCGGTACTGGGACGTGACGCACTACGAGCGGCCCGTCGGGGGCGTCGGCGCCGCGCCCGGGGGCGGGTAACCACCCGATCCGGTGATCGAGTTGCCCGCGCCGGGGGGCGGGTGTGCGCTGGTGGGACGGGGGTGAGTGAGAGGAGCCCGCCATGCCCACGCACTCGATCACGCCGGGGCGGCACTACGGCCACGAGGGCCCCGGCCCGGTCCCCCGCACGGGCCGCGCCCGTCACGCGGACCACGCCGGGCGCGCGACCTGGGCCGTGCCGGTGGCGCTCGGCGTCGTCCTCGGCCTCTACGCCGTCTTCCTCGCGCACGACAACGGGTTCGGCACGGCGCAGGGCTGGCTGGTCGGCCTGATCGCCGCCCTCGTCTCGACCGGGGCCGGCTACGCGCTGCTCCGCTGGCGGGATCGGATGGTGGCCGAGGTGCGGGCGGCCGCGTTCGGCGCGCTGCTGGGCACCGGCATCGGCTTCCTCTACAGCCTCACCGGGCCGACGGTGCTGCGGGCCGTCGAAGTGGGGCTGCTGTGCGGCCTGGGGATGGCCCTGGCGTCGTACTACGTCTTCCACTGGCACGAGCACTGAAGGCGCCCGGCCGGCCGGATCCGGCGCGGGTCCTAGCCGAACTGGACCGAGCGCTTCGCCAGGCCCGCCCAGAAGCCGTCGATCACGCTGCGCTGCGTGTGCAGCTCGTCCTCGGCCGCGCCGAGGGTGACGAAGAGCGGCGCGAAGTGCTCGGTGCGGGGGTGGGCGAGGTGGGCGGCCGGGGACTTGTTCCCGAAGTCCAGCAAGGCGTCGACGTCCCCGGCGGCGAGCGCCTCGCGTCCCCACGCGTCGAACTCCGAGGACCAGGCGGGCGGGCGGGGCCCGGCGTGCCGCAGGGCGGCGAGGTTGTGGGTGAAGAAGCCGCTGCCGACGATCAGCACCCCTTCGTCGCGCAGCGGCGCGAGCTTGCGGCCGACGTCCATCAGCCGCCGCGGGTCGAGCGTGGGCAGCGACATCTGCAGGACGGGGACGTCCGCGGCCGGGTACATCTCGACGAGCGGTACGTACGCGCCGTGGTCGAGGCCCCGGTCCGGCAGGTCCTGGACGGGCGTCCCGGGGCCGCGCAGCGCCCCGCGCACCCGCGCGGCGAGGTCCGGGGCGCCGGGGGCCGCGTAGCCCACGGCGTAGTAGCGCTCGGGGAACCCCCAGAAGTCGTACTCCAGGGGCACCGTCGTGGTGGCGCCCAGCGCCAGCGGGGCCTCCTCCCAGTGGGCGGAGACCATCAGGACGGCGGCCGGCCGGGGCAGCCGCGCGGACCAGGCGGCGAGCTCGCCGGGCCACACGGGGTCGTCGGCGAGCGGCGGGGCGCCGTGCGAGAGGTAGAGGGCGGGCATGCGCCCGGGGGAGGCGGTGGAGGCGGCCATGGGGAAAGCCTAGAACCCTTTCCTTGAACATTCAAGCAATCGAACCCGTGCGAACCCACGGCTCCGGGAGTGGAACAGTGGATGGCATGACGAACCGACCCGCGGGCGGCCCCGAGGCCGCGGAGGCCGCCGCCGAGCCCCGCTGGCTGACCGACGAGGAACAGGGCACCTGGCAGGCGTACCTGCACGCCTCGACACTCCTGGAGGACTACCTCGACCGCCAGCTCCAGCGCGACGCCGGGATGCCGCACGTCTACTACGGGCTGCTGGTGCAGCTCTCCGAGGCGCCGCGCCGGCGGATGCGCATGACGGAACTGGCGCAGCAGGCCAAGATCACCCGGTCCCGGCTCTCGCACGCCGTCGCCCGGCTGGAGAAGAACGGCTGGGTGCGGCGCGAGGAGTGCCCGTCCGACAAGCGCGGTCAGCTCGCCGTGCTCACGGACGAGGGATTCGCGATGCTCCGGGCCTCGGCGCCGGGCCACGTGGCCGCGGTACGGGCGGCCATCTTCGACCGGCTCACTCCCGAACAGGCCCGGCGGTTCGGCGACATGTGCCGGACCATCGCGACGGGCCTCGAACCTGCGGGGGCGGATCTGCCCTGGCTGCGCTGAGGAGCGAGGAGGTCTGACCCGGGGGCCGCGCGACACGGGCGCGCGGACGGGCGGACGAACGGACCGGGGGGACAGGGAAGATGACGGCCACGCACGGGCACGCACACGACGAGGCCCCCGCCGGGTGACCGGCGGGGGCCTCGTCTCATCCGTGGACCGGACGTCAGTGGGCCATCACGGGGACGGCCTCCTCGGCGCCCGCGCCGTCACCGGAGGCGACGGCGGCGCCGCCCTGGTGACCGGCGGTGATGAAGGAGACCGCGATGCCCGCGGCCACGACCAGGATGCCGACGGCCCACCACACGGCGGTGGAGTAGCCGTGCACCAGCGACTGGAAGGTCAGCAGCTTCGGGTCCGCGGCACCGGCCGCGTGCGACTTCAGGTAGTCGGTGGTGGCGCTGGCGGCGATGGTGTTGAGCAGCGCGGTGCCGATGGCGCCGCCGACCTGCTGCGAGGTGTTGACCATCGCGGAGGCGACACCGGCGTCCCGGGGCTGGACGCCGTGCGTGGCCAGGCTCATGGCGGGCATGAAGGCCGTACCCATGCCGAGGCCCATCAGCATCAGACCCGGCAGGACGACCGTGGTGTACGAGGTGTCCAGGTCGATCTGGGTGAGCAGCGTCATGCCGGCGGCCGCGAGCAGGAAGCCCGGGCCCATCAGCCAGCGCGCCGGGACGCGGGTCATCAGGCGGGCGCCGATCTGCGTGGAACCGGCGATCATGGTGGCGATCATCGGCAGGAACGCGAGACCGGTCTTGACCGGCGAGTAGCCCCGGACGACCTGGAGGTAGAAGGTCAGGAAGAGGAACAGGCCGAACATGGCGATGGCCGCGAGGCCCAGGGAGACGTAGACGCCACCGCGGTTGCGGTCGGTGAGCACGCGCAGCGGCAGCAGCGGCGCCTTGACCTTCCGCTCGACCAGCACGAAGGCGAACAGCAGCACCGCCGAGGCGGCGAACATGGCGAGGGTGCTGCCGGCCGTCCAGCCGGCGGACTCGGCGCGGGTGAAGCCGTAGACGAGCGAGACCAGGCCCAGGGTGGCCAGGACGACACCGGGGATGTCGAGCTTCGAGGGGTTGCGGCTGCCCTCGGGCTCGTGGATCACGGCGATCGCGCCGGCCGCGGCGACGACGGCGAAGGGGATGTTCACGAAGAACGTCCAGCGCCAGTTGAGGTACTCGGTGAACAGGCCGCCGAGGATGAGGCCCACACCGCCGCCGGCACCGGCGATGGCGCCGAAGATGCCGAACGCCTTGGCGCGCTCCTTCGCCTCGGTGAACAGCACGGCGAGCAGCGACAGCGCCGCCGGCGCGAGCAGCGCGCCGAAGACGCCCTGGAGGGCACGGGCGCCCAGCAGCATCCCGGTGTTGACCGCGGCGCCGCCGAGGGCGGAGGCGGCGGCGAAGCCGATCAGACCGACGACGAAGGCGCGCTTGCGGCCCCACAGGTCGGAGATGCGGCCACCGAACAGCAGCAGCCCGCCGAAGGCGAGGGCGTAGGCGGTAATGACCCACTGCTTGTTGCCGTCCGAGATGCCGAGGTCGGTCTGGGCGGAGGGCAGCGCGATGTTCACGATGGTCGCGTCGAGCACGACCATCAGCTGGGCCAGGGCGATGAATATCAGCGCTTTCCAGCGCCGGGGATCGGGTGAGGTGGTGAGGTCTGGCATGGGTGGGCCTACCTAGGGCTTCGAAGCGGTCAGGACGAGCCGACCGCGACGGGCCGGTGGGGCCGCACGATCAGGCTGGGCTGCGCGCTCGTCGTACCAACTCCCTCGCGGGAGCCGTTCTTGACCGCGCATCAGTACTACGGGTGGGACAAGTCGGTGGTGCGGGAGGCGGCTTGGGCCGCCTTCTGCCGCAGGTCGTCGAGGGTCACGGGCGTTCCGGGCAGACGCGACCGGGCGGGGGCAGCCAACCCGTCCAGGAACAGCTGGAGGTGCCGGTGCACGAACTGGTCGAAGTCGATGCAGCCACTGTCCGGCAGGGGCCTGGTGAGTTGGGTGATGGCGACCATCAGGTCACCGATGGCGATGTCGTCCCGCAGCTGTCCGGCGGCGCGGGCGTCGGCCAGCAGCGCCTCGATGGCCACCTCGGTCCGCTCGCGCGCGACGACGTGGTCGGGGTGGTCACGGTCGACGCCACTGTCCGCGAGCAGCGAGCACAGTGCCCCGATGCGCTCGTCCGCGGCGGCATGGACGAAACGCCTCAGCGCCTGGAAAGCATCGGATTCCTCGGATCGTGCGGTCTCGGCCTGGTCCGCGATGCGGCCCATGACAAAGAGGGTGACATGGTGGATCAACTCACGGCGGTCCGCGAAGTGCCGGTACAGCGTGGCATTGCCGACCCCCGCGCGTCGAGCGATTTCATCGAGCGAGGATTCGACCCCGTGTTCGACGAGCACCTCCCGGGCGGCCGTGACGATCCGCTCGCGGTTGCGCAGCGCGTCGGCGCGAAGGCGGGGCTGCGAGGCTGTGGCCACGACGAACACTCCTGGTCAAAGACGATCATGGACGCGGAAGGACGGAGTCCGGAACCGGGGAGAAGTTCCCCGGTTACTCAGGACAACTCTTCAAACGGGGAGAACGTCCCCGGATATTTCACGCCACCTTGTGAGCCGCGCCACACCTCCGAACGGGCGTCCGCGACCCCCGTCCGCCACGTCCGGAGCGCGGACGTCCGGTTTCCGTCGGAAGGTGATCGACGAGGCGATCACCCGGAGCGCCCGAGACGGAGGTGACCGGTGCCGGTGACCGTGACCAGGCCCCTGACCGTCGCCGTCGTGGCGGCGACCCTCCTCGCGCTCGCCCCGCCGGCCGCGTCACGGGCCGGGACCGCCCACGCCGCGGCCGCCCGGGCCACGACCACCGGCCGCCCGTCCGGCCCCTGCGCGCTGCGCACCCGCACGCGCGGCGTCTCCGAGGGCAGCCGCACCCCGCGCGGCTTCGCCCCGTCGAGCGGGACCGTGCGGGCCGTCACCTTCTTCGTCGACTTCCCCGACGCGCGGGCCCGCCTCAGCCCGCGCCAGCGGTACGCCGAGTTCTTCCCCGCGGTCGCCGACTACTACCGGACGAGCTCCTACGGGCGGCTCGACTACCGCTCCACACCCGTCCTGCGCTGGATCCACATGGCGCGCCCGTACCGCTCGTACGGCATCACGCGCGGCACCGCCTTCGACCCCCACCGCGACGACGGCTACCACGCGATCACCCGGGAGATCCTCGCGGCGACCGGGCGGAGCGTGGACTTCCGGCACTACGACCTCATCAACGTGCTGGCCGCCCCGAACGCCGGCCCGCCGGCCACCCGGGACGTCCGCTCGGTGACGTTCGCCGGCGCCCCGACGGGCCTGAGGACCCACGACGGAGCGCACGTGAAGAACGTGACGTTCATCTGGAGCCGCCAGACGGGCGACAGCCCCTACCGCGTCCTCACCCACGAGAACGCCCACAGCTTCGGCCTTCCCGACCTCTACTACGCCGCCGGCGGCGGCGGGACGCGGGCACCGGTCGGCCACTGGGACCCCATGGCCGAGGACTGGGGCCCCTCGAACGACTTCCTGGCCTGGCACAAGTGGAAGCTCGGCTGGCTGGCCCCCGCCCAGGTCCACTGCCTGACCCGGCCCGGCACCCGCACCGTCGTCCTCTCCCCCACCTCGGAGCGCGGCGGCCCCAAACTGGCCGTCGTCCCCCTCTCCCGCACCCACGCCCTCACCCTGGAGGCCCGCGCCCCCGGCCGCCTGGACCACGCGGTCTGCCGGCCAGGCGTCCTGATCACGACGGTGGCCACCCACCTGCCGTCGGGCGCGGGCCCCGTGCGCGCCGCCGACGCCACCCCCGGCAGCCCGGGCTGCTACACCCACGACCCCAACGTCAGCGCCCCCCTGTCCGACGCCCCCTACCGCGCCGGCCAGCACTACCGGGTGGCGGGAGTGACGGTCACCGTGCTGGGCCAGGACGCCCGGGGGAACTGGCACGTGACCGTCACCCGCCGCGCGGCCGGCGCGCCGGGGTTGTCCCACCTGCCGGCGTAGGGCGGACGGGGGCGCCGAATCCCTCTTCCTGGGCGGTGACTTCCCGCCCGGGCGCCGGGACGGGACCTCACGGAGGGGGAGCGCTTCCCCCCGGCGCCCGCCGGCCCGGAGCCGAGCACCCCCCAGCGCCCGCGCCCCGCCATCCGCTAACCTGTCCTCGACCGCTCTCTACGGCGGTCGAGGAGCCCGCCGGTCCCGACGAAGATCCACCAAGGTCTTCAGCGGGGAAGCAGCGAGCCCCGCCTCCGTAGCTCAGGGGATAGAGCACCGCTCTCCTAAAGCGGGTGTCGGCAGTTCGAATCTGCCCGGGGGCACAACGCCTGACCAGGCACGACGCGCGAAGGGCCCTGAGGACGGAAGTCCGCGGGGCCCTTCGCGCTTCCACGCGGCGACGGGGCGGGCCCCGCCCCGCTCAGCCCGCCTTCACCTCTTCGAACGGCCCCTCATGCGGCCCGTGTCGCCTGACGGGAGCGGGGGCGCACAGCCCTGACGTGGACCGGGCGGCCGGTGCGGCCGCCGTGGTCGCCCCGGTCGCCGCCGGTGCCGGTGCGGCCGGTGTTCGGGGGCACCGCCTGCGACGCCGCCCTCGCCTCCGTCGCGTACGTGTCGACGTACTCCTGCTCCGAGAGCTTCAGAATCGCGTACATGATCTCGTCCGTGACGGCCCTGAGCACCGCCCGGTGGTCCTCCATGCCCGCGTAGCGGGAGAAGTCCAGCGGCTCCCCGAACCGGATCGTGATCGGGACCAGGCGCGGCAGCCGCCGGCCCGTGGGCTGGGCCTCGAACGTGCCGATCATCGCGCAGGGGATCACGGGGGCGCCCGAGCGCAGCGCCATCTCCGCCACGCCGACCTTGCCCTTGTACAGCCGGCCGTCGTGCGAGCGCGTCCCCTCCGGGTAGATGCCGAGCAGGTCGCCGCGCTCCAGCACCCCGAGGGCGGTGTCGACGGCCGCCTGCGCCGCCTGCCGGCCCGAGCGGTCCACCGGTATCCCGCCGATGCCCCGGAAGAACGCCGCGACGAGCCTGCCCTTGAGACCGCGCCCGGTGAAGTACTCCATCTTCGCCAGGAACGTGATCCGGCGTTTGACCATGACCGGCATCATGAAGTGGTCGGAGAACGACAGGTGGTTCCCCGCGATGATCGCCGCACCGCTGCCCGGCAGGTGCTCCGCCCCCTCGACTCGCGGCCGGAACAGCCACTTCAACAGCGGTACCAACACCACGGACTTGAAGAGGAAATAGAACATCCAGTGAGCCCCTTGACCCGAGTGACCCCCCGCGCCGACGCACGGTAGTCGGCGCGGAGGATCAACGGGAGAGCGTCAATTGAGCCACTTGCGGTGAGCCGGAGCCGGGGAGCCGCTCACGGTGCGCCGGCCCCCGGTGGCCCGACGGCCCGGAGCCCCGCTGGCCGTCAGAAGTTCCAGTAGTGGTCGGCCCACGTGCCGCAGGGCCACTGGATGACCTTCTCGCCCTGCGTGGTGCTCGCGCCGGGGACGGCGAGGCACTGCTTGCTGTTCCAGTTCACGAGCCGCTTGCCCTTGTCCGTGTACTCGATGCCCCAGTAGTGGTCGGCCCACTTGTCGCACGGCCACTGGATGACCTGGGTGCCGGCGGTGGTGCTGGCGCCCGGGACCGCCAGGCACTGCTGGCTGTTGAGGTTGCGGATGTGGTAGTAGCTCATGCCGCCGCTGGAGAAGGCGTACTCGAACTGCCAGTAGTGGTCACGCCAGCCGCCGCAGCCCCACTGGATGAGCCCGACGCCGTTCTGCGTGCTGGCGCCCGGCACCGCGAGGCAGTGGGCGCTGTTGGCGTTGCGGATCCAGCCGTAGCTGTCGGCCCCGTTCTGCGCGCGTCTGTCCTGCTTCGCGCCGTCCTGCGGGGTGGTGGCGGAGGCCGAGGTCACGCCCGAGGTGAGGAGCAGCGCCGCGGCGGCCGCCAGGATTCCGGGCAGACGGAAGTGCGACTTCATGTGTCCCCTTTGTCTTCGTCGATGAACGGAATGCACATGGACGGAAGTACGTGGACCAGGAGCCGTACGAACCGGCGCCCCGAGGACCGGGGCGCGAGCCAGGCGCAGGCTACCGGCGGGGCGCGGCGAACGGCAGACGCGCGGCGCCCGGCCGGGCAGGTTGGCGCGAAGGCGCCGCCTGCCGGGCCGGGCGCACCCGGAGCGCGGGCCCCCTCAGGCCCACTCCGCCTCGCGCCGCAGTTCGCTGTCCTCCACCTCGCCCGTGTTCAGGGCGCCCTCCGGGTCGAGCAGGACGACGTCGCAGCCCTCGGGGGTCACCGGGCGGTGTTCGACGCCCCGGGGGACGACGAACATCTCGCCGGGGCCCAGGCGCACGCTCTCGCGGTCGCGCAGCTCTATCGTCAGCTCGCCGCGCAGGACGAGGAACATCTCGTCGCCCTCGGCGTGGCTGTGCCAGACGAACTCGCCCTTGAACTTGGAGACCTTCAGTTCGAGGCCGTTGACCTCCATGACGGTCCTGGGCGACCAGTGGTCCTCGATGCCGGCGAGCTTCTCCGACAGGTTGACCGGGGTGTCGGGACGGGCCATGACGTTCGTTTCTCCTCAGGTCCTCGGGTGCGCGGGTCAGGCGGGTGCTCGGGGCACGGGGGTGACCGGGCCAGGCGGGTGACCGGGTCAGCGGGCGACAACGGTCGCCAGGTGCTTGGACACCACACCCACCACATCCGCCTCATTGATACGCAGGAAGTGATGCCCGCCCGGGTAGACCCGAACCTCGCAGTCGGCGGTGGTCAGCTCCTGCCAGAGGCTGAGGTCCGCCGTGGGGCAGGTGTGGTCGCTGTCGCCGCCGCAGGCCGTGACGGGTGCCTGGATGCGGGGCAGCGACTCCCGGTCGGGCCGGTAGGCGTCCAGCAGGCGCAGATCGGCCCGGAGCGGCGGGAGGATCAGCGGCAGCAGCTGGACGTGGTCGTAGACCTCCGCGTCGGGGCCGCCCAGCGCCCGCATGGAGGCGACCAGCTCCTCGTCCGGCAACAGGTGGCGCTTCTCCCCGTGCACGTGGTGGGGGGCCGTCCTGGCGGAGACGAAGACGCGGGTGACCACGACCGCGTGGTCCCGCTCCAGCCGCCGCGCCACCTCGTAGGCCAGGCCCGAGCCCATGCTGTGGCCGAAGAACGTCAGCGGCAGGTCGAGGTGGGGGGCGAGTTCCTCCGCCACCCGGTCGGCCGTCTCCGCCATGTCCTCGATGCACGGCTCGGCCATGCGTTCCTGGCGGCCGGGGTACTGCACGACGAGCGTCTCGACTCCCGGCGGCAGCCGGGCCGGCCAGCCCTGGAAGGTGGCGGCCGTCCCGCCGGCGTGGGGGAAGCACACCAGCCGGGCGAGGGCGTCGGGGCCCTGTGCGGGGTGGCGCCGGAGCCACGGTTTCGATCCCATGGTGGGGGTTTCCTTTCGTCAGCCGCCGTCGCTAGGAGGCCGCGCGCCGCTGTTCCGTCAGGGTCGCGCCGAGCCGTGCGACGCCCGTCGCGATGACGTCCTCCGGGCCGCTGAGGCTGAGCCGGACGCAGCGGGTGCCGTGGTCCGCGAGGAAGGGCGTGGTGAGCGGGCCCACGAAGAAGTGGCGGCCCGGCACGATGAAGACGTTCTTGCTCTTGAGGGCGCGGTAGGCCACGAGGTCGTCGAACCAGTCGTGGTCGATCCACAGCCAGCAGAACATGCCGCCGTCGCTGCGGTGCAGCCGCCAGTCGACGGACTCCGGCAGGTGCTCGCGCAGCAGCTCTTCGGCGAGGCGCCGCTTGGCCCGGTAGTAGGGCTTGATCACCTTGGCGGTCAGGACGTCGATGCCGCCGCTGTCCAGCGCGCGGGCCGCGGCGTTCTGCATGAGCTGCGGGGCGTGCAGGGCGGCGTTGGCGGTGAAGGACACCATGGCGTCGATCGCGTCGGCGGGGCCGATGGCGAAGCCGATGCGCTCGCCGGGCATCCCCGCCTTGGAGAAGGTGAAGCAGTTGACGACGTTGGGGTGCAGCACCGGCGTGAGCGGGGTGTCCACGACACCGGGGAACGGCTGCCCGTAGGCGTGGTCGACGATGAGCGGGATGTCGCGCTCGGCGGCGATCGCGACGAGCCCGTCCAGCTCGGCGGCGTCGAGGCTGCGGCCTGTGGGGTTGCTCGGGCTCGACAGCAGCATCGCGCCGCCCGTCGCCGTCGCCCGGCGCACCGCCGCGAGGTCCACGCCGTAGCGGAACTGCCGGCCGTCGCCCACGGTCCCGTCCTCCACGGTCACCACGGGCTCCACGCCGACGATGCCGCGCTCGGCGATGCTCAGGCCCTGGTAGCCGGTGTAGTCGGGCACGCAGGGCAGCACCAGCTTCCGTTCCCCCCGGTCCGTCGGCCCGGTGTAGGCGTTGACGGCCATGAAGGCGAGCATCTGGCTGCCGGGGCCGACGAGGACGTTCTCGGGGCCGATCCCCCACCCGTACGCGGCGTTGAAGTAGCGGACGATGGCGCCGACGAGCGCGTTCGTGCCGCGCGAGGGGCCGTACTGGCCGCCGGCGCCGAAGAAGTCGTCCCGCACGCTCTCCTCGGCGAGGCGCCGCCAGGTGTCGACGACCTCGGGGATCATCGCCGGGTTGCCGGGGCTGAGGTTGAACCACGGGCCGTCCGACGGCTCGCCGACCGCGGCGGCGATGTCGTCCATGATGCTGCGGATGCCGGACAGGCGGGACATGCTCGTCCCCCAGGTGGAAAGCTGCATGGGCGGATTTCCCCGATCTCGGTGGGAGGGTCGCGGGCGGGACGTGCGGCGGGCGGGGCCCGTGGCGCCGGGCGACGGCTCGCGTCGTCCGGCGCCACGGGATCTCCCGGAGATCGTCAGGCGACCTTCTGGAGCGAGGCGACGTGCGCGGAGATCGCCGAGACCGTCGCCTTGCGGAACAGCTCGTCCATCGGCACGTCGACGCCCAGCTCGTCGCTCAGCGCCTGCTGGATCCTCGTCATGATCAGCGAGTGGCCGCCCAGCTCGAAGAAGTCGTCGTCGTCGGAGAAGTCGTCCAGCTTGAGCTCACGGCTCCAGATGCCGTGAATCTGCTCTGTGATCACCTTGCGGTCCTTTCTGGCTCTGTCGGTTCGGATCGTGCGGCCCGCGGCGCTGCGGGCCTTCGCCCAAGGCGCCTCAGCGGGCGTCGTCACGCACGGCGGAACTTCTCGCCGTGGTTGTTCTCCGTACGGATCCGGTGGTGGTCGAACTTGTTCTCGCCGGACACCAGGACGCTGCCGTACTCGGACAGGTCGAAGGTGGCCCCGTGCGCGGTGAAGGAGTCCTGGTCCGGGTAGACCCGCACGTGCGTCGGCACGTAGCGGCCGGCGATCGCGAAGCGGGTCTCGCGCTCGGTGAGGTTGGGCGTGGAGCCGTGCACGCACGAGGCCGTGAAGATGACGGCCTCGCCCGGCTGCATCTCCAGCTCGACGACGTCCTCGGGCCGCGGCTCCCAGTCGGGGTCCACCGCGAAGTCCGAGAAGTCGTAGCCGAAGAAGCCGGTGTTCGCGTGCTGGACGTCGAAGTCGTCGCGGCCGGTCTGCGTCGCCTTGTGCTCGTCGAAGATCCACTCACGCTGCGAGCCGCGGACGAACTTCATGCAGGCGCGGTCCTTCGTGGCCGGCGTGAAGCAGGTCCACACGGTGATGTCGATGTACGCGTTCCACTCCGACGCGGTCGGCAGCAGCTGCGGCTTGCCGTTGGCGTAGCTGTAGTCGCGCACCTGGTGCCACTCGGTGGCCTTCGCGCCCGGGAACTTGGGGAACCACTCCGTGCGCCAGCACAGGACGTCCGGGCCCAGGATCGCGTTGAGGTACTTGACGATGGTCGGGTGGGTGATGTGCCGCGTCAGCTCCGGGATGTCGAAGTGGCGGTCGTAGTTGACGCTGTTCTTGTACAGCGCCTTGTCGGTGATGTGGTTGTTGATCCGGATCTCCCGGATCAGCTCGGCTGCCTCCTCGGGCTCGTACAGCTTGATCGGGCCGATGAAGCCGTCGCGGCCGAACTGCTCGATGTCGCTCTTGATGTCGTCGGGGACGACCGCGTTGGCGGAGATCTGGGCGGCCGGAGTGGGTCGCTCGCTTGTGGTCACGCTGGGTTCACTCCTCGGTTCGGGTCAGTGGGAGGTCACTGGGAGGTGGCGGGGTGGTCGACGGACGCTGCCAGCGCCTTGCGGTCGACCTTTCCGTTGGGGTTCAGGGGGAAGGCCGTCAGCTCGACGACCTCCTGCGGCACCATGTTCCGCGGCAGCGAACCGAGCAGTTCGGCGCGGAGCGCGCGGGGGTCGAGGGGTGCGGCGGCGGGGATGACGAAGGCCACCAGGCGGGCCTCACCGGCCCCGTCCGGCGGGGCGAGGACCACGACGTCCTCCACCCGGGGGTTGGCGCGCACACCGTGCTCGACGTCGCCGAGGTCGATGCGCATGCCGCGGATCTTCACCTGGGCGTCGACCCGCCCGACGACGACCAGGTCGCCGGACGCGGTGGCGTGACCGCGGTCGCCGGTCCGGTACAGCCGTACGCGCTCACCGCCGGTGTCGGCCGTCATGAAGCGCTCCATGTCGGCGGGTGAGGCGCCGAGGTACCCCGCGCCGACGCTGGTGCCGGAGATGCAGATCTCCCCGGTCTCGCCGTCGGGCACCTCGGTGAGGACGCCGTCGCGCTCCTCCATCAGGCGGATCGCGGTGTTGTAGACGGGCCGGCCCACGGGGGTGGCGCCCGCCCGGTAGCGGGGGTAGTCGTGGAGCGGGTACGAGGAGGCCACGTCCGTGCACTCGGCGACCCCGTACTGGTGCAGCAGGGTGCAGGCGTTGCCCTCCTGGGTGGCCCACTCCTCGACGCGCGGGGTCGACAGGGGCTCGCCGCCGATGAAGACGTAGTCGACACCGGCCAGGGCCGCGCACCTGGGGCCCCCTTCGGTGCCGGCCGCCTTCGCCGCCCTGGCCGCCTGGGCCATGTCCCGCTCGATCAACAGGTAGAGCGTGCTGGGCGCGCAGTGCAGGGTGGCGACGCCGCGCTCGGCGATGACCCGGTATGCCATGTTCACGTCGAAGCTGCGACTGGGCAGCAGGTGCAGCGGAGCTCCGGTGAACAGCGGTGCCATCAGGCCGCGTTGGCTGATGTCGAAGCCGAAGGAGCTGACGCTCAGGCTGCTGGAGCGCTCGTCCAGCCCGTATTCCAGGGCGAGCCAGTTGAGGAGGTTGTACCAGCCCTCGTGGCGGACCGCGACGGCCTTGGGCGTCCCGGTGGAGCCCGAGGTGAACACCGCGTAGCACAGGTCGTCGCCGGTGGTGTCGGTCTGCGGGTCGACGGCGGGCAGGAGCGCCAGGCGGGGCGCGAGGGCCTCGATGTCGAGCACCTTGGTGTGGGCGTGCCCGATGAGGCTCTCGGTGGCGGGGGCGACCACGGTGTACTCGAGCTGGTCGAGGTTCGACAGCATCAGGTCGAGGCGCTCTTGCGGGTACGTCGGGTCGAGGGGGGCGTACGCGGCACCGGACTTGAGGACGCCCAGGATGGCGACCATCAGCTCGGGGGTGCGGTCCAGGCACACGCCGACGACCGAGCCGCGGCCGATGTCGAGCGAGAGCAGGTGGTGGGCGAACCGGTTGGCCCGCGTATTGAGTTCGGCGTAGCTGATCTGCTCGTCCCCGCAGGTCAGGGCGGTGCCGAGCGGGTTCCTATGGGCGTGGGCCTCGAAGACGCGGTGCACGACCGTGTCGTCGGGAAGCGGCGCACGCAGACCGTGCAGAGTCATTCAGAGGGTCCTCTCCGGCACCAGCACCGGCGGCAGGGGCCAGGCCAGCGTGGGGCGAAAGTTCTCGACGAGTACGCTTTCGTCGAATTCCATGAGGTAGCGGTAGAAGGGCCGGGCCGAGCGGAACGAGCGCGACGCCAGCTCGGAGACCCGCAGCAGCAGCGGGGGCGGCGGCCCGCCGGCCGGCGCGCCCGCGGGGACCGGGGCGAACCCGAGGCGCTCCAGCGCGGGCACGGCGCGGCAGTCGGCGGCGTCCACCACGACGTGGCTCATGTCGTTGAGGACGCTCCACTGCAGACAGGCCTTGACCATGCCGCCGACCACGCCGAACGGCAGCTCGGGCCAGGTGCCGCCTTGGCAGGCGTGCCGCAGGACGAGGCGCCGGAACTGCACGAGGCGCCGGTTCTTGCGCAGGGCCCCGGTCAGCACGTCCCGCGCGTCGACGGGCAGGCCCAGCGGCGAGTCCACCACCAGCTCGGCGGCGGCGACCACGTCACCGTCGATGACGGTGAGCATGTGCACCGCGTGCGGTACGAACACGTCGTCCCGGTCGTCCTGCCCGGCCAGGGGGTGTCCGAGCAGGTCCTTCCGCGTCGTCGCCCGCATGCGGGCGATGCTGTGGAAGTCGAGCGCGCTGCGCGCCGTGTACACGAAGCAGTCGCGCTCTACGTCTTTCGGCGTCTCAACGAATGCGAAGTCCATCTCGCCTGTCCATCTCCGCCTGGGGAAGGGAACTGCCTCGGAGCGTGTGCCGCCGGTGTGCGGGGGCGGGGTGTCTAGCGGGCGAGCCCCCGGTTGACCGCCGAGAGGACGGAGGCGACCAGCGCCGCGTCGGCGGAGGGGTCGATCCCCGCCCCGTGGACGGTGGTTCCGGCGACGATGACCTCCGCGTAGGCGGCGGTGCGCTCGCCGTGGGCGTCGGCCACGGCGTGGTGCGAGACGGCGGTCAGCCGCACGTCGGGGCCCAGGCCGGCCAGGGCCGCGGCGAAGGCGTCGGCGGCGCCGGCGCCCCGGCCCTCGACGGCCGTCTCGCGGCCGTCCTCCCGGACGACCGAGGCCCGGATCCAGGTCGTGTCCACGCCCTCGGTCTCCGTCCGGAACTCCTTGAGCAGCAGGACCGGTGCGGGCTGCTCCAGGTATTCGCGGCTGAAGACGGCCCACAGGTCGCGCGAGGTCAGCTCGACGCCTTCCGCGTCGGCCACCCGCTGCACGGTGCGCGCCAGCTCGACGCGCAGTCCGCGCGGCACGTCCAGGCCGTGGACGCTCTTGAGGATGTGCGCGATGCCGCCCTTGCCGGACTGGCTGTTGACCCGCACCACCGACTCGTACGTCCGGCCGACGTCCTTGGGGTCGATCGGCAGGTAGGGCACGTCCCAGGGGACCTCCCGCGGCGCCGTGCCGGCCGCCTTCGCCTGCGCTTCGACGGCCGCCAGGCCCTTGGCGATGGCGTCCTGGTGGGTGCCGGAGAACGCGGTGTACACCAGGTCGCCCGCGTAGGGGTGGCGGGTGTGCACCGGGATCTGGTTGCAGTGCTCGACGGTGGTGCGGATCTCGTCGATGTCGGAGAAGTCGAGCTGGGGGTCGACGCCCTGGCTGAAGAGGTTCATCGCCATGGTCGCGAGGCACACGTTGCCGGTCCGCTCGCCGTTGCCGAAGAGCGTGCCCTCGACGCGGTCGGCGCCTGCCATCAGGGCGAGTTCGGCGGAGGCCACGGCGGTGCCGCGGTCGTTGTGCGGGTGGACCGACAGGATGACCGACTCGCGGTTGTCGAGGTTGCGGTGCATCCACTCGACCTGGTCGGCGAAGACGTTGGGGGTGTCCGTCTCGACCGTGGTCGGCAGGTTGAGCGTCACCGGCCGGTCGGGGGAGGCGTCCCAGACGGCGGCCACGGTGTTGGAGAGGCCGAGGGCGAACTCCGGCTCCGTGACGTTGAAGGTCTCCGGCGAGTACTCGAACCGCAGCCGCGAGCCCTTGGCCGCGTCCGCGAGCCGTGCCACCCGCTCGGCGGAGGCGACGGCCATCCGCTCGACCTCCTCGGGCGTCATCGAGAAGACGACCTCCCGCCACAGGCAGGCCGTGGCGTGGCAGAGGTGGACCACCGCCTGGTCCGCGCCCTCGACGGCCTCGAAGGTGCGGTCGATCAGCTCGGGGCGGGCGGGGGTGAAGACCGAGATGGTGACGTCGTCGGGGATGCGGTCCCGGGTGATCAGTTCGCGGACGAACGAGAAGTCCGCGTCGCTGGCCGAGGGGTAGCCGACCTCGATCTCCTTGAAGCCCATCCGGACCAGGAGGTCGAACATGCGGCCCTTGCGGCCGGAGTCCATGGGGTTGGCCAGGGACTGGTTGCCGTCCCGCAGGTCGACCGAGGCCCACAGGGGTGCGCGGTCGAGCTGCCGGGCGGGCCACAGGCGCTCGGCGGGTGCCTCCGGCAGCCTGGGCCCGGTACGGACGTAGCGGTGGACGGGCATCGAGGACGCCCGCTGGGTGTTCCACCACGGCTGGCCGGGACGGGACGGGCCCACGGGTGGGCGCAGCCGGGATTCAGCGGGCGGGAACGGGGGTGTCTGGGGCATTCCTGCCTCCCTGGTCGTCGGGCGTGATGCCCGCCGTCGGGCGACTCACGGGATCAGTGGGTGACAGGACGAACGTAGGAAGCGGCGTCCTCGGAACGTCCCCGCGCGGTCCCCGGCCCGTCCCCGTCCGCCCGGCCGCGCCGGCGGGCGTCCCCGGCTCATCCCCGTTCCGTCCCTGCGGCGGCCTCGGGCGCCGAGGACGGCGACGTCACGGGCTCGGGGGCGGGCTTCGGCGCCGCGGCGGCCGGCACGGGCTCCTCCGCGCCGGCGTCCTCCCGCGTGCCCTCGCGGACCAGGTTGAGCAGGGGGCCGGTCATGGCCGTGGTGACCACCGCCATCACGATCATGATCGAGTAGAAGCGCTCGTCGATGAGGTGCATCTGGAGCCCCACCGTGACGATGACGATCTCGGTCAGGCCGCGGGTGTTCATCAGCACCGCGATGGGCAGCGCGACGCGGTGCCCCGTGCCGGAGACCCGTGCCCCCGCGTAGGCGCCCACCGCCTTGGACGCGACCGCCACCACGATCACGGCCAGGAGCGTGCCGAGGGTGCCCGCGCCGAAGCCGGAGAGGTCGACCTTCGTGCCCGCCACGATGAAGTACAGCGGCAGCAGGAAGTGCGAGCCCGTGTTCTCCATCTGCTCGATCAGCCGGGCCCGCAGCCCTTCGGGGCCCGCCTTGGGCATGACGGCGCCGAACGCGAAGGCGCCGAAGATGAAGTGCACGCCCATCCACTCGGTGGCCGCGCAGGACAGCATCAGCCCGACGACCAGGGCCGGGAACAGCGCGGCCGGCATCACGTCCCCCCGCCCGGCCCCCTGGGTCAGGCGCCGGAAGAGGGGACGCACGACGACCACCAGGAGCAGGGCGTAGACGGGCAGGAGCATCACGTGCCACTGCCCCGACGCCCCGCAGAAGGCGACGACGGCGGCCAGGGCGATCCACGCCGCCAGGTCGCCGACCGCGGCCGCGGCCAGGGCGATCCCGCCCAGCGGCTTCCTGTTGAGTCCGCGGTCGGTGAGGATCCGCGCCAGCACGGGGAAGGCGGTCACGGACATGGCGACGCCGAGGAACAGCACGAAGCCGGTGCGGTCACCGGGCGCGTACCGCCCGGCCAGCGGCAGCGCCAGCAGCGTGCCCGCCGTCAGCGGCACCACGACCGAGCCCGTCGCCAGGGTCAGCGCGGCCCGCGTCCGGCCGCGCAGCAGGGCGAAGTCGATCTCATATCCGACGGTGAACATGAAGACGGCCAGGCCGATGTTGGCCAGGCCCTCGAGTAAGGGCCGCACGGTGCCCGGGATGATGTGCTGGCTCACCGACGCGGTCAGCACGGTGGGGCTGGCGAGGATTCCGGCGAAGATCTCGCCGACCACCGGCGGCTGCCCGACGCGGCGCGCCAGCGCGCCACCGGTCTGGGCGGCGGCCAGGGCGATGGCGAGGGCGATGAAGAAGTCCGTCAAGAGATGCCCGGTCATGTCGTTCCTCAAGAATCACAAGATCGATGGGGGTGGGGAGAAAAGAGGTCGAGAGCCCTGCGGCACGCGGGCCCGCCGCCCGGGGGCGGCGGGGCGTCAGAAGGCGCAGGGGTCGCCGGCGTAGGAGAGGATCAGCTGCCGGT
This sequence comes from Streptomyces cinnamoneus, assembly GCF_002939475.1. Lineage (NCBI taxonomy): Bacteria > Bacillati > Actinomycetota > Actinomycetes > Kitasatosporales > Streptomycetaceae > Streptomyces > Streptomyces cinnamoneus. The sequence goes on from NZ_PKFQ01000001.1 coordinate 2,961,610, forward strand.
CCATGTAGAAGTCGTGCAGGCCCTTCAGGGCGTTCTCGCGGTCCTCGGGGGTGTCGACCACCCGGGACAGCTGCGCGCAGTAGGCCTGCACCAGGCCGTGGACGCGGTAGTGGCCGGCCTCGGGCTGCTGGAGGAGGTGCTCGTCCACCAGCCCTTCCAGCAGTTCCTCGGTGCGCGGCACGGGCAGCCCGGCCAGGGCCGCGGCGCCGGGGGCGTTGACCACCGGGGTGGCGACGAGGCCGAGCAGCCGCAGCAGCCGCTGCTGCTCGGGGTGGAGGGCGAGGTAGGAGCAGTCGATGCGGGACGACACCCCGCCGTCCTCGGCCCGCAGTTCGGTCAGGCGGCGGCCGGGCTCGGCGAGGCGGTCGGCGAGGTAGCCCACGCTCCACGTCGGCCGGTGCCGCAGCCGCGCGGCGGCCGCCGCGATGGCGAGCGGGTGGTGGCCGCAGTGCCGGAGCAGGGTGTCCACGTCCTCCGCCGTGGCGTCCCGGCCGGGCCCGCCCGCAGCGTCCGCGCCGGCGGCCCGGTCCGGGACCAGGCGCCGGAAGAGCCGGCGCGCCTCGTCGAGCGGGAGGGGGTCGAGGAAGTACGGGCGGGCCGTGGGCAGTCCGGTCAGGCTGCGCCGGCTCGTGACGATCGTGAGGCAGCCCGGGCCGTCGGCCGGCAGCGCGCGGATCTGGTCGGTGCTCGCCACGTTGTCGAGGACGAGCAGGACGCGCCGCCCCGCGAGCCAGCCGCGCCAGAGCCCGGCGGCCTCGGCGGCGTCGAGGCGCTCGCTCACCGGGACGCCCACGGCCCGCAGCAGGCGCACCGGCCCGGCGGCCGGGGGCAGCGCCGCCCCGTCGGAGCTGTGTCCGCGCAGGTCGAGGAAGAGGCAGCCGTCGGGGTAGCGGTGGGCGAGCCGGTGGGCGGCGTGCACGGCCAGGGCCGTCTTGCCCACCCCGGCCATGCCCTCGATCACGGCCACCCGGCCCGCCCCGGCACCGGTGCGCTCACCCCGGCCGGCCCCGTCACCCCGGTCGTCCCCGTCGGCGAAGTCGAGCAGGAGGCGCAACGTCTCACCGCGGCCGGTGAAGTGCGGTACGCCGCCGGGCAGGTTGCCGGGGGCGGCGGCCGGGGCGGGGAGCGGCACCTCGGCGGGCGCCGGCGCGGGGGACGGCCGGGACGCGGCGGGCGCGGGGGCGCCCGTGTCGTCGGCCAGCATCTGCTGGTGGAGTTCCTGCAGTTCGGGGCCGGGGTCGAGGCCCAGGGTCTCCGCGAGGTCGCGACGGGTCCGCTCGTAGACGGCGAAGGCGCGGGCCCGGGCCCCCGAGCGGTAGAGGGCCAGGACGAGCTGTCCGACGAGGCGCTCGCGCAGCGGGTGGTCGGCCACGGCGCCGGTCAGTTCGCCGATGAGGGCGGTGTGCCGGCCGCGCGCCAGCTCCAGGCCGACGCATTCCTCCAGGACCGTCAGCCGCTGCTCCTCCAGGCCGGCCGCCTGCGCCCGCAGGCCCGGCCGGTCCAGCCCCGACAGCACCGGGCCACGCCAGAGGGCGAGCGCCGCGCGTAACTCCGTCACCGCGTCGTCGGGGCGGTCCTGCTCCATGCGGCGGCGGGCCCGGGCGCTGTGTTCCTGGAAGGTCCGCAGGTCGAGGGTGGCGTCGGCGATGTCCAGCCGGTAGCCGTCCGCCTCGGGGACGATGGCGGCGCCCGTGGCAGAGAGCAGGGTCCGCAGCTCGGAGACGGCGTTGCGGATCTGTTTGCGGGCGGTGACCGGCGGCCGCTGCTCCCAGACGACGTCGGCCAGGCGCGCCAGGGAGACCCGCCGGCCGTTGGACAACAGGAGCGCGCCGAGGATGGTTTGCTGCTTCACTCCGCGCAGCGGGATCCGCTGCCCGGAGACCGATAATGCGAGGGGACCTAGAACCCGAAATTCTGCAACAGGCATACGCGCGCCAACCTTCGAGAACTCTGTGGGAGTTGGTTCCAAGCGACGGCGGCCGCGGGGGTCGCCGGACGGCACGGATTCGAGCCGATGAGAGGGGCGAAGCGTCACGACGCCGGCGCCGGACCCGGAAGGCGGAGGAACGAAGGGGGCGGCGGGCGCGCGGGGAACCACGGCCGGGACGGCCGGCCGGGTGGAGCGGGCGGTGCGGGGACGGTGCGGCGGTGCAGAGGTGCGTGCGCAACGTCAGTTCGCTAGGCGACTGGTGGGCCTTCGCGCCGGATCCACCGCCCCGGTGGGGACGGTCTTCGCCGCTGACAGCACGACCCTGCCGGAAGCCAGACTTCCAGTCCAAGGCTTATTTGGTATGCGCGTATACCTTTTGCACATGGTGACCCTGCGGCAGCTTCAATACATGATCACGATCGTGGAGGAAGGATCCTTCACACGTGCCGCCCGGCGACTGCACATCTCCCAACCGGCTCTTTCACGACAACTCCAGGCGCTGGAACGTTTCTGTGGAGGTTCTCTGGTCGAGCGGGACGCCCGTCCCCTGCGACTGACCCCCATGGGGCAGGCGATACACCCCCACGCCCGCGCGGCGCTGGCCGAGGCGGACCGCATCCGCCTCGCCGCCGCCACGGCGGCCGGCGGACCCGGCGGCGAACTGCGGCTGGCCACCTTGGACTCGCTCACGCTCGGCGTCCTCCCGCCCGCGTTGAGCGCCTGGCACGAGGGCAACCCGGCGATGGAGGTCCGGCTGGCCGAATACCGACGCGCCGAGGAGCTGATGGCCGCGCTCGGCGAGGGCCGGGCCGACGTCGCCGTGGGCCCGGCCCTCGACCAGTGGTACGGCCCCCGGCAGTTGCTCGGGGTGGCGGAGTTCGTACTGGTCCTGCCACCGGACGACCCCGTGGCGGCGGCCCACCCCGGGCCGAGCGTTCCGCTCGCCGCCTTCACCGACCGGGCCTGGGTGCACTTCGCGCCCGCCAACGCGCTCAGTGCCGTGCTCAACGAGGCCTGCGCAGAGGCCGGTTTCACGCCACGGACCGCCGTGCGCACCGAGCAGAGCGTGGCCGCGCCCCTGCTGGCGGCGTCCGGCCTCGGCCCGACGCTCGTACCGACGTACGTGCTCCCTGCCCACTTCCCCGGCCGGGTCATGCGGCCGGAGCCGCCGGTGAGACAGCAGCTCTTCGTCTGCACGACCGCCTTACCCGGTCCCACGGTCACCGACTTCGTCGAGGTGCTCGTCCGGCACGCCCGCGTCGCGCCGCACACGAGCCTGGACGACCTCGGCACTGCGAGCGGCCGTTGAACGGGCCGAGGTCGTCCAGGCGGGGAGGCGTTCGGCGAACCCGGGGGGAGGCGCGCCGGCCGCGGGCTGTGCGTTCCCGCTCGGTGGGGTCAGCTGGCCCCCGCGTCCCGGGGAGCGGCGACGGCCGGGGCGGCGGCCGCGGGCGCCGCGGCGGTCCGCCCTCCGGGCCGGCGCAGGAAGCGCCCCTGCGTCACGGCCAGCAGGGCACCCACCAGCATGATCACGCCACCCACCACCTGGACCGCCGTGAACGACTCGTCCAGGAAGATCCCGGAACTGGTGACGCCGAAGACCGGCACGGCGAACATCACGACGGTGGCGGTGGAGGGGCTCACGCTGCGCAGGCCGCGGTAGAAGCACAGGTAGGCGATGGCGGTGGGTCCTATCGCCAGGTACACCACGTTGGCCCAGACGCCGCCCGACAGACCGCCCCAGTCCACGTCGGGCACGGACGGCACGGCCAGCACCACCAGTCCCAGCGCTCCGGCGACCGTGCCGTAGGTGGTGGCCCGCAGCGGCTCCATGCCCGCCAGGACGCGCTTGGAGGTGATGCTGTACGCGGCCCAGGCCGCCGCGCCGAGGAGGTAGACGGCGTCGCCCAGCAGGCGCTTGCCGCTCACCCCGCCGCCGCCGTCACCGATGCCCAGGAAGAAGACGACCGCGCCGGCCACGCCCAGCACGAGGCCGACGACGCGGGCGGTGGAGGCGGTCTCCCGGCCCATGACCAGGAGGGCGCCCGTGGTCAGCACCGGGCTCAGCACCGGCACGATGATGCTGCCGTCGATGGACGGCGCCAGCGACAGCCCCCAGAAGAAGAAGACGTTGTAGGCGAACACGCCCAGCAGTCCGACGAGTCCGGCGCGGACGGCGTCCCGCCACGAGAACGACCCGATCCGGCCACCGCGGGCCGCCACGGCGAGGATGAGCACCAGGATGAGGGCGCCGCCGCCGAACCGCAGCGCCGCCGCGACCTGGTGCGGCACGTGCCCCACGACCACCTTGGAGCTGGTGAAGGCGCTGCCGAAGAACGCCATGGTGGCCAGGAGGTAGAAGTAGGCGTCGACAGGATCGCGTCGTTGCTCGGTCGTCTCGGCCACGGTGACTCGCTTCCTAACGGGGACCTGTCGTGCGGCGGGTCAGGGGTGCATCTTGGCGCCCTTGAGGACCTTGTCCACGGCGTTGCGCGGCCCGTAGACGGCCAGGCCGACGAGGTCGAGCTGGTCCTTGCCCACCGCGCGGACCGCGGCGCGGTTGTCGCGGTCGTTGTTGGTCGTGAAGAGGTCGGAGGTGAACACGGAAACCGGGACGGCACGGCCGAGCGCGCGGGTGTGAGCGGTCGTCAGCAGTTCCTTCGAGCCTTCGAAGACCAGGACGGGCTGCCGGAACATGGGCAGGTACTCGGTCCCGTCGGCGTCGCCGTAGGGCTCGCCGATCACCTCGGGGAGCGCGGTGCCGATGCCGCTGACCAGGAAGGCCGTGACGTTGAGGCGCTGCCAGGTGTGCAGGTCGTCGCGGAGCAGCACGGCAATCTTGGTGTCGAAGCGGACGGGCGCGTTCTCGGTTTCCATGCACCGGATTGTGTCTCGGCGGGGCGGCACCGGTCTTGTACGATCTTTGCATGGTTGCTCGCCCTGACATCACGGCGTGGCGTCCAGCAGTGGCGGGGGTCGCGGAGGTCTTCCACGCCCACTTCACCGACCACGCCTACCCCATGCACGCGCACGACACGTGGACGCTCCTGATCGTCGACGACGGCATGGTCCGCTACGACCTCGACCGCCACGAACACGGCGCCCTGAGCGACCTGGTCACCCTCCTGCCGCCGCACGTCCCGCACAACGGCGCCTCGGTCACGCCGCACGGCTTCCGCAAGCGGGTGCTGTACCTGGAGGCGGAGCTCCTGGGCGAGGAGTTCATCGGACGGGCCGTGGACAACCCGGAGTTGGACGATCCGCTCTTACGCCGGCGCATCCACCAGCTCCACACGGTGCTCGCCGAACGCGGTGAGGACCTGGAGGCGGAGAGCCGCCTCGCCATGATCTGCGAGCGCCTGCTGCGGCACCTGGGCCACCGCCAGGTCGCCCCGGTCCCGGCCCGTCCCGAACAGAGCCGGCTGGCCCACCGGTTGCGCGACCTCCTCGACGAACGGGTCCTCGAAGGGCTGACGCTCCAGGACGCGGCCGATCTGCTGCACGCGCACCCGGCCCATCTCGTCCGGGCGTTCAGCCGCGAGTTCGGCATCGCGCCGCACCAGTACCTGACCGCCTGCCGGGTGGACCGCGCCCGGCGGCTGCTCCTGGACGGCCAGCCCTCGCAGATGGTGGCGGCCAGCACGGGCTTCTGCGACCAGTCCCACCTCACCCGCACCTTCAAACGCCTGGTGGGGGTCACACCGGGGCGGTACGCGGACACCGCCAGGCGGTTTCCGGTCGACCGGGGCTGACGCCCGGTCATCACCTGACCAAAGCTCGCCCACCCGGCCCTCGCGGCCCGTCCCGCCCCTTTAAGGTTGAAGTGTCACCGCTGGTCATGGAGCCAGTACGCACACGGTTCCGGGACGCCGGGGGTCTCGGGGGAGGGCATGATCCGATGAGCCGCCGCTCCAATGGACTGATAGGCATCTGGGCCGAGTCGCAGCGTCAGCACCAGCGTCAGCAGGAGGCGCGGGCCCGGACGCTGGCCCAGGAGGAGCGGGAGCGGGAACGGCTCCAGCGGGCCCAGGAGCGCGAGCTGGCCCGGCAGGACCGCGAGCGGCGGGCGGCCTACCGGCAGGCCCGGGAGGCCGAGGCCAGACGGCGCACCGAGGAGCTGGAGGCGCGGGTCGCCGCGCTGGAGGGACTGCTGGCCGCGGGGTGCCGGGCGCCGGCGTTCACCACGGCCGCCCTGGGGCGCTCCGAGGAGCTGGCGCCGTTCGACCCCGGGCACCTGGGGACGCCCGTGCCCGTGCCGGACGCCGGCCGGTACGGCTTCGGCAGCCGGGCGCAGTACGAGCGGGACGTCCAGGCCGCCCGCGCCGCCGAGGACCAGCGGCTGCGGCAGCTCGCCGCGTACCGCCAGCAGTACGACCAGTGGGCCGCGGCCACCCTGGCGGAGATCCGGGGGTACAACGCGGGCCTGGGCGAACTGGTCGCGGCGCTGCGCGGCGGCGACGCGGACGCCGTGGTGGAGTACTTCTCCGCCGCGCTGTACGCCTCCGACGCGTGGCCGGACGACTTCCCGCACCAGGTGACCGCCGCCTACGACCCGGCGGCCCGGCAGCTGGTCCTGGACTGGGAGCTGCCCGGCTCGGGCGTCGTCCCCGCCGTGAAGTCCGTGCGGTACATGCCGACGGCCGACGAGGAGCGGGAGACCGCCCGGCCGGCCGGCCAGTGCCGGGCCCTGTACCGGGACGTGCTCGCGCAGTGCGTGCTGCTCGCGGTGCGCGAGCTGTTCGCCGCCGACGAGTTCGGCGCCCTGGAGTCGGTGGCCCTCAACGGCTTCGTGGACGACCACGATCCGGCCACGGGCCGCCGCAAGCAGATCGTGCTCGCCTCGGTCACCGTCTCCCGCGCCGCCTTCGCACGGCTCCACCTGGCGCAGGTCAGCGCGGTCGAGTGCCTCACGGAGGCGCTCGGCGGGCTGCTGTCCGCCCGGCCCGACCAGCTGGCGGCCGTACGGCCCGGGCGGCAGCCCGGCGACGTGGGCCGGGGCGTCGTCTCGCACGGCGGGGGCGACGACCCGGACCTGTTCGAGATGGACCCGATCGAGTTCGAGGCGCTGGTCGCCGAGCTGTTCCGGGCCCGGGGCATGCACGCCGTGATGACCCAGCGCTCGAACGACGGCGGCGTGGACGTCGAGGCGATGGACCCGGACCCGATCAGCGGCGGCCGGATCATCGTGCAGGTGAAGCGGTACCGCAAGACCGTGCCGCCCACCGCGGTGCGCGACCTCTACGGGACGGTGCAGGCGGCCGGGGCCAACAAGGGCGTGCTCGTGACGACGTCGGGCTTCGGCCCCGGCTCGTACGCGTTCGCCAACGGCAAGCCGCTGACGCTCGTCTCCGGCGAGGAGCTGGTCGAGCTGCTGGGGCGGCACGGGCTGCGGGGCCGGCTGGGCGGCGGCGCGGGCGCCCGTACGACCCCCGCGGCGGCCGGGCGGCCGGAGCCCGAGCCGGCCGGGGAGCACAACGTGCTGGGCATGTCCTGGGCGGGTCGCGTGGCCCTGGACGTCTGCGCCCTGGTGTGCCGGGGGGGCCGGGTGCTCAGCGACGACCACTTCGTCTTCTACAACAACCCGCGCACGCCGGACGGCTCGGTGCGCTCGGTCGAGCCCTCCCCCGCCGACAAGGCCGCGATCCGGGTCGCCTTCGAGGCGCTGCCGGCCGACGCCGACCGGCTCGTGCTCGTCGCGGCCATAGACCCCGCCGTCAACCCGGAGGCCGACCTGTCGGAGTTCACCGACGCCAGCATCCGGCTGTCGGACGGCTCCGGGGCCGAGCTGGGGCGGCTGGAGGTGTCCGACGGCCGGCCCGGCGAGACCGCGCTGGTCCTCGGTTCCTTCCGCAAGCGGTCCGGCGGCGACTGGGACTTCGTGATCGGCGGGCGCGGGTACGCGGGCGGCCTGGAGTCGCTGGTGCAGGAGTACGGCATCGAGGTGGCCTGACCCGCGGCGGGCGCCGGCGGGGCGCGGTGGTCCCCTGCCCGTCGCCGGCGCCCGCGTCGCGTGATCCACCCGTGGCTGTCGGTGGCGGCTCGTAGACTTCTCCAATGGCCGACCCCACGCAGACCTCCCCCGAGACCAGCGACGCCCTGCGCTGCCTGCGGCGCGTCTTCGGTTACGACGCGTTCCGCGGCGAGCAGGAAGAGATCATCGATCATGTCGTCGGGGGTGGCGACGCGCTGGTGCTGATGCCGACCGGTGGCGGCAAGTCGCTGTGCTATCAGATCCCCGCGCTGGTCAGGCCCGGGGTGGGGATCGTCGTCTCCCCGCTGATCGCGCTCATGCAGGACCAGGTGGACGCCCTGCGGGCGCTCGGGGTGCGGGCCGGCTTCCTGAACTCCACGCAGGACATGGACGAACGGCGCCTGGTGGAAGCCGAGTTCCTCGCCGGCGAGCTGGACCTGCTCTACCTCGCGCCCGAGCGGCTGCGCGTGGACGCCACGCTGCGGCTGCTCGACCGCGGCAAGATCTCGTTGTTCGCGATCGACGAGGCGCACTGCGTCGCCCAGTGGGGCCACGACTTCCGGCCGGACTACCTGGCCCTGTCCACGCTGCACGAGCGCTGGCCCGACGTGCCGCGGATCGCGCTGACCGCGACCGCCACGGACGCCACCCGCACGGAGATCGCGGCCCGGCTGAACCTGCGCGAGGCCCGCCATTTCGTCGCGAGCTTCGACCGGCCCAACATCCAGTACCGCATCGCGCCCAAGAACGACCCCAGGAAGCAGCTGCTGGAGCTGGTGCGCACCGAGCACGCGGGCGAGGCGGGCGTCGTCTACTGCCTCTCGCGCAAGGGCGTGGAGGACACCGCCGCGTTCCTGGCGCAGCACGGCGTCGAGGCGCTTCCGTACCACGCGGGGCTCGACGCGGGCACGCGCGCGGCCAACCAGGCGCGGTTCCTGCGCGAGGACGGCGTCGTCATGGTCGCCACCATCGCCTTCGGCATGGGCATCGACAAGCCCGACGTGCGGTTCGTCGCCCACCTCGACCTGCCCAAGTCCGTCGAGGGCTACTACCAGGAGACCGGCCGCGCCGGGCGCGACGGCCTGCCGTCGACGGCCTGGCTGGCCTACGGGCTCCAGGACGTGGTCCAGCAGCGGAAGATGATCGACGGCTCCGAGGGCGACGAGGCCCACCGCCGCCGCCTCGCCGCCCATCTGGAGTCGATGCTGGCGCTGTGCGAGACGGTCGACTGCCGCCGGGTGCGGCTGCTCGACTACTTCGGCCAGCCGAGCACCGCCTGCGGCAACTGCGACACGTGTCTGACGCCGCCCACCACCTGGGACGGCACGGTGGCCGCGCAGAAGTTCCTGTCGGCGGTGTTCCGGCTGGCCCGGGAGCGGCGGCAGAAGTTCGGCGCGGGGCAGATCATCGACATCCTGATGGGCAAGAAGACCGCGAAGGTCATCCAGCACGATCACGACGCCCTCACCGTCTTCGGCATCGGCACGGACCTGAGCGTGGCCGAATGGCGCGGCGTGGTCCGGCAGTTGCTGGCCCAGGGACTGCTCGCGGTGGAGGGTGACTACGGCACCCTCGTGCTCACCGAGACCAGCGGGGACGTGCTCGGCTCGCGCCGCCAGGTGCTGCTGCGGCGCGAGCCGGAGAAGCCGGCCCGCGCGGCGAAGGCGCGGTCCGAGCGGTCCGCGGGATCCGCCAAGCGGGCCGCGCAGGCCGAGCTTCCCGAGGAGGCGGTGCCGGTCTTCGAGGCGCTGCGGGCCTGGCGCGCGGCGACCGCGAAGGAGCAGGGCGTGCCCGCCTACGTGATCTTCCACGACGCCACGCTGCGGGAGATCGCCACGGCGCTGCCAGGCGACCTCGGCGCCCTGTCGGGCGTCAGCGGTGTCGGCGAGAACAAGCTCGCCAAGTACGGCGAGGGCATCCTCGCCGTACTGGCGGGCCCGGCTAGCGGCGGCTCGCCCGAGGACGCCGCGGTGTGATGCGCTGCTGGGCGGTCAGCACGGCCGCCGGGTAGCGGTGGTCGGGGCGCAGCGCGTGTTCGCGGCGGCACGCCTCGGTGAACTTGATGACGTGCTCGTCGCCGTGCTCGGCCGCCCGGGCGGCGAGCTCGTCGAAGGACGGCAGTTCCGCTGCGGCCTCCGCGGCCTCGCGGGCCGCGTCGGCCTCGCCGGACCGGTGCTCGGTGAAGGCCACCAGCAGGGTGGTGCCCACGTGCCAGAGCGCGGCCAGGCTCGGTTCGTGGAGCTCCTGCGGCAGGTGCGGCAGCACCAGCCGGACGGCCGCGGGCGCGGTGACGCCGTGGATGAGCGGTACGGCGAAGACCTCCGGGTGGCCCGTGTAGACGCCCGCGAACTCGGCCGTCAGATCGCTGAGCATCTCCTGCGTGCGGTCGGCGGGGACGGGGGCGAGGGCGCCGAGCGCCTCGGTGTATCCCGTGAGCTCGTCGGGGTGGACCAGCCGGTGGGCCGCCGCGGCCCGCCCCCGGCGTTCGCCGGTGTGGGGCGTGCGGGGCAGCGCGGCCACGGCGGCGGCCAGGTCGTGGGTGCCGCTCATGCGGACCTGGCCCGGCAGGTGGGCGAAGCGGGCGGCCCAGTAGGCCAGGCCGCCGGCGAGTTCGGTGAGCTGGGCCGGGGTCGGCGCGGGGGTGGTGGCGAGGGAGCGCACGGCGTGGGCGGTGCGGATCGTGCCGTGGGTCAGGCCCGCGAGCATGCCGGGCAGCAGCCGGGGCCACCAGCGGGTGAGGACCTCGGCCCAGGGGGCCTCGGCGAGTTCGCGCCGGAAGAGCTCCTCCCAGTCGCCCACCCGGGAGAAGTCGCCCAGCGCCGGGCGCCACGAGGAGGCGTCGCCGGCGTCCAGGGCGAAGCGTGGTGCGGGCACCGGGTTGTGGGGCATGGCGGTGCGGTAGCCCTCGACCCAGGCGGCGACCTGGTCGGTGTGGCCGAGGGCGGCGAGGGCCTCGGCCCCCATCGGGCCGTGGTTGGCGAGGTCGGCGTCGGCGCCGCGCTCGAAGCCGAGGCCGTCCAGACGCTCCAGGGCGTCGTGGAGCGCGTCCGTGTAGCCGGTGACAGGCATGCGGTCCCCCACATCAAGGTTCGGATTCCAGAATGGTTTGGAAATACGAAGCATCTAGACTCGCAGTATGCCGCACGCCGCAGAGCCGGGGAACCTCCGGCTGCCCACTCCCGAGGAAGCCGAGGCCATCGGCCTCGTACCGCTCCTCGCCCCCTACTTCCGCCAGGCCGTCCCCGACATGCCCGGCCGGTTGCGCGCGGTCTTCGAGGCCCACGGCCTGACCCCCCGCCACGGCGCGGTCCTGCCGCAGCTGCTGGCCGAGGAGCCGCTGGCGGTGAGCGAGCTGGCGCAGCGGATGCGGCTGTCGCTGTCGACGGTGAGCGAGCTGGTCGGCGCGCTGAGCCGGGCCGGGCTCGTCGAGCGGCGCGAGGACCCGGCGAACCGCCGCCGGACCCTGGTGGCCGTCGCCGAGGACAACCGGCCGACGGTGGAGGAGTTCATCGCCACGCGCTCGGGCCCGCTGCTGCGCGCGCTCGACAGCCTGTCGCCGCGCGACCGGGCCGGCTTCGTGGCGGGCCTCGCGGCCTGGGCGCGGGAGGCGCGGGCTCAGCCGCCGGGGCCGGCCCGCTGAGCGATCTGCGGCGGCCGGCGCACGCCCGCGAGGTGGGCGTAGACGACGACGTTCCCCAGGTAGGCGCCGGCCTCCTGGGAGAAGCCGCCGCCGCAGGTGATCAGGCGGATCTCGGCCCGCCGTGAGGCGCCGTAGACCTTCGCCGAGGGGAAGTCCGCCCGGGCGTAGACCTCGATGGCGTCGATGACGAAGACGGCCGTGCGGCCGTCGGCGCGGGCCACCTCCACCTCGTGGCCCTTCTTCAGGGCGCCCAGGTTGTAGAAGACCGCCGGCCCGCTGTCGGTGTCCACGTGCCCCGCCACGACGGCGGTGCCCGCGGAGCCGGGGGGCGTGCCGCCCGCGTACCAGCCGGCGAGGTTCTTGTCGCCCTCGGGCGGCCCGGCCAGGGTCCGGTCCGGCAGCAGGCCGAGCGGCATCAGCGGGGCGTCCACCTGGATGGCCGGTATCCGCACCCGCGTGGGGGGCGCGGCGGGCAGCGGCGGTACGAGCCGTTCGCCGCGGCCCGGGGCCAGCAGGGGTTCGCCCGGCGCGGGGAACGCCTCGGCGCGGGAGGGCTGCGGGGGCGGCGCGTGGTCCCGGGCGCCGTGGGCGACGAGCCAGCCGCCCGTCGCCAGGGCGGCGGCGAGGACGGCGGCGGTCAGGGCCCTGTGGGCCGGGGAACCGCGCCGGCCGCCCGCCCGCCGCCCGCCGCCGCGCAGGTACGCCTCCCCCGGGTGGTGCCCGTCCCCGGATCCCGGACGCAGTGTGCGCGTCCGGGGGCCCAGGGGCGGACCGGCCGGCACCGTGGGATCCCGCTGTCAGACCCGGTTGTCGCCGCCGCGGCGACGCAGGAACCAGGCGCCGGCGGCCACAGCGGCGCCCAGGACGGTGGCGCCGGCCACGATCTCGGTCGTGCCGGAGTCCTCGCTGGTGCCGCCGACGCCGGTCTTCATCCCGCCCTGGGGCGGCGCGGCCGGCATGCTGCGGGTGGCGGAGGGCGACGCCGGGCGCGGGGCGGGGCGCGAGCCGGTGCCGGCGGCCGGGCTGGGCCCGGAGCCGGAGCCCTTGCCGACCGTCACGTCGCCGGTGGCCTCCTTGCCGTTGTCACACTTGGCGCCGATGCCGTACGTGCCGGGCTTGGCCGAGTCGGGCACCCGGAACTCACCGGCCGCGACCTCCTTGCGGGTGCCGGGCTTCAGCTCGAACGACGCCGGGCCGCCCACCGCGCTGGCGTCGGCCGTGCCGTGGCCCTTGGCGCCGCAGGCGGTGGTGTTCACCGTGACCGTCTCGCCCGGCTGGACGCGGGCCGGACTGATCTCCAGCTTGCCGAACTCGTCCGCGGCGAGGGCGGGGGCGCCGCACAGCCCCAGCGCGGTTATGGTCATGGCGGCCCCGGCGAGCACTCGTGCGTTACGCATGCTTCCTCCGTGAGCGCGGACGCGGGCACTCCGATGTGCCGCGGCAGGAGTCGGGACTCCGCGCTCCTCACTGCCGAGGGAAACCGCCTTCCAGGGGTCCCGCATCCTGACAGCCCCTCAGATCCCCCCGGTCCGGACGCCACCGGCAGGCCTGTATGGGCAGGTCACCACGGCGGCGGCGGACCGCACGGGCGTCCACGGGCGGACATGGCGAACGGGTGACCGGGGGGCTACCCTCGGTCACCCGTTCGCGGTCGCGGCGGTGCGCCGCCCGGCTAGCGCGCCAGGTCGTCCGGGCAGCCCGTGCCGCGCGGCAGCTTGTACGGCGACGCGATCCGGTAGGTACCGGCGCGCGGGGCGCGCAGCAGCGTCCAGTCGTCCTCCGGCTCGTCCTCCGTCTGCGGCTGGACCAGCTTGGTCAGGCAGCCGTGGACGTTGACGGGCGGCTCGCCGTGCGCGCCGGCCTTCGGCGGCTGGACGGGCTTGCCCTTCTCGTCGACCAGGGCCAGCCACGGCGAGTACGGGATGCGCACGCGCACCACGCCCGCCTCCCGCACGGTGACGGTCAGCCGGTCGGCGTCCACGTGGTCCACCACGGCCGGCGGCTCGGCCAGCGGCGTCGGGTCCTTCACCTGGTACAGCCGCCAGTGGTCGTCTGACCAGACCTCGCGCAGGTACGGCTGTCCCTGCCCGACCAGCTTGGCCTCGCCGACGGCCGCCTTGTCGGGCTCGTCGGTGGGCAGCACCACGTAGTGGACGGCCCAGCGGCTGAGCCAGGCGCGGTAGCTGTCGGGGGTGAGCAGGCCGTCCTCGTAGAACAGGGGGTTGCGCTCACGGTCGGCCTGCCGGTTCCAGCCGCGGGCGAGGTTCACGTACGGGGCCAGGGCGGAGGCCTCGCGGTGGCTGCGGGCGGGGACGACCTCGACGCGGCCACGGGCGGCGTCCACCCGCTGGAGCCGGTCCACCAGCGGCGCCAGCTCGCGCGCCCAGGAGGCGGCGGGCGTGGTGTGCACGATGTCGCCGACCGAGGTGGCCGTCTGCCAGGCCGTGACGGTCACCAGGGCGAGCGCGGTGACGGTCCAGAGCCGGACGGCACCGCCCGGGCCGCCGTCACCGGCGGCCCACCACTCCTTGATCTTCTTGGGGGAGCCGACCGCCCGGACGGCCGCCGTCACCTCGGACCAATTCTTGGGCCGCTCCATCCCGGTCAGCGCGGCGACGAGCACCACACCGCCGAAGACCATGCCGAGCCGGGAGATGTTGGTGCCGATCTGGGAGGGGATGAGCCAGACCAGCAGCACGCCCAGGGTGTACAGCGCCGCGACCATCCGCACCGTGCGCCAGGAGCGGGGCACGAGCAGGCCGAAGATGCCGGAGACCAGCGGCAGGACCGCCTGGACGAAGTCCATCGGCTGCTGCCCGGAGAAGGGGAACAGCCACGCCGACAGCGCCACCACGAGCACCGGGGTCAGCCCCAGCGCGTAGGCGGCCGGCCGGCGCCGGCTCAGCCACAGGGCCGCCGCCACGACGCCCACGAACAGGCCCGCCACGGGGCTGGAGGCCGTCGCCAGGCCCGCCATCACGGCGGCCAGCACCGCACGCCCCCAGCGGAAGCGGCGCTCCCTGCGCCACCTCACCGGCCAGGCGAAGACCGCGGCCAGGGCCGCCAGCCCGAACATCATGCCGAGCCCGAACGTCACCCGGCCCGAGATGGCGTTGCAGGTCAGCGCGAAGGCGCCGTAGAGGGACGGCCACAGCGGCCGCTTCACGGCCCGGCTGCGGATCAGCAGCAGGGCGATCAGCCCGGCGGAGACCGTGCCCGCGACCATCATCGTGCTGCGCACGCCCAGCAGGGCCATCAGGTACGGCGAGATCACGCTGTACGAGACCGGGTGCATGCCGCCGTACCAGGCGAGGTTGTACGCGGAGGACGGGTGCTGGAGCGCGAACTCCGCCCACGCGTCCTGGGCCGCCAGGTCACCGCCGCTGTTGGCGAAGACCAGCACCCACACCAGGTGCAGCACGGCCGCCACGAGGAGGGTGACCGGGACCGTCCCGGTCAGCACCGCCAGCCGGCCGCGGCGCCGGTGGTCCGGCTTGAGCGCCCAGGAGGGGCGCCGCCATCCGGGTCTGCCCTGCGTCAGGGTGCGCGCGGGCGCGGCGCCTCGCCCGGCCGTATCGGCGGACCTGGCGCCGTCGTCCTCGCCGCCCGGCTCTCCAGGCTGCGGTTGCGGCTGTCCGGCCCGCGCCGGCCCCACGGTGGTCACTGCGGCTCTCCCCGTCTTCCCCCGAGATCTTCGAGGATTTCCCCCATCGTCATGCTCTCCCGGATCGCCCCGGCAGCGGGCGGCACGGCAAGGCCGTACACCCTTCGCGACGCTAACACGCGGCGGGGGGCGGGGGGCGACAGTGTTGACGGCCGCGGGAGGGGGCGGGGGGCGCCGGATACGGAAGGGGCCGCTACTTCTTTTTTGGGAGCAAGTTTTGGGAGCAAGACCCGAACTTCTTGATCCACTGCCTGCCGCACGCTTAGATGATCACGAGATTTCGGCGCTTTGGGGGCACGGCACGACAACTCACTCGAAGCGTCGCCGACCGCCCTCCTGCGATGAATTCGTTCGGCACGACGGGGGGTGCTCTCGGGTACGGATCGACGCGTCAGCAGCAGGCGCCGGCGATGAGCACGGCCCGGAATCACCGGCATTATCTGCATTTTCCCTGGCGAGCTGCTCCTCGCCTTTCCCTGGCGAACGGCTCCTCAAGCGATCCGGCTCCCTCGAAAACACCCGAGGTGCACGCTGCCTCTTCTCCGGCGCGGAAATCGAACACGGGGGCGGGAGCCCGCTCCGGGTGAACGGCGAGCAGGTTCCCGAGGGCCGCTGCACCGGCGAGGCCGCCAGGGAGCTGGCCGGCCCGCGAACGCTCGGCCCCGGCGAGCTCGCCCGGAACACCGATCTCCAGGCTTCACCGCCGGCAAATCCGACCCGCGCGGGACGCAGGCGTTCACGGCGTGGTCCAGCTGCGCGAAGGAAAAGGGCCACTCCTCTCCGGACCCGATGGCGACGATCAACGACCCCCGCTTCCGGGGGAATTCCACCACGCCGGAGGAGCGCGAGGTGGCGACGGCCGACGTCGCCTGCAAGAACCAGGTGAACCTGATCGGCACATGGTTCACCGCCGATACTGCCTCACAAAAGGAACTGAACGCGCAGAAGGAATCGGACTTCGCCATGGCGCTGAAGGCGAAAAGCGAGGAGCAAAAGCAGCCGACAGGCTCGCCCCGGCCCCGGTCCCCTCGGACCGGGCCCGGGGCGGGCCGTTTTCTCGTGTGCGGCTCGCGCATACGACGGGATGGACCGCGCGTACGACGGCGGCCCGGGTGCACATGCCGTGCACCCGGGCCGCCGTCGCGTGACGGGACGGATCAGCTGATCCGCGTCACCTTCGCGCCGAAGGACGGCTCCGCGAGGGCCTTCTGCAGCGTCACCGGCACCTTGATCTCACCGGTGCCACCACCCACGGCGAGGTAGCCGATCTCGGCGCCCGCCTTCGCCGTGTGGGGGACGGCCTTGCCGTTCGCGACGAGCTTCAGGTCGACCTTGAGGCCGGGCCAGCCGGCCACCGTGAGGTCCTTGGCCGCGACGACCGGCGTCGTGCCGCCCAGGCCGTCGTCGACATGACCGACGACATCGCCCTTCTTCACGACGGTGCTGGTGGTCAGGGCCTTGCCCGTCGCCAGGATCAGGTCCTTGCTGTAGGTGGTGGCGGTATCGATGATCGGGGTCTTGTGCTGCCCGAAGACCGCACCGATGATCAGCTGCGTCGAGCCGCCGACCTTCTTCTCCGCCGCGAAGAGCAGGTTGCCGCCCGCCTTGGTCGTCGAACCGGTCTTGATGCCGACGACGCCGAACGCCGGGACGAGCTTGTTGAAGTTGCGCTGCACCTTCAGGTACGCCTCCCGGCTGCTCGATCCGGAGGTGGTCGTCGAGTTGTAGTTGATGGCCTTGGAGATGTCCCGGAAGACCGGGTCCTGCATGGCCTTCTTGCCGACCTTCACCTGGTCCTCCGCCGTGCTGACGGTGCTCTCCATGAGACCGCTCGCGTCGGTGTAGGTGGTGTTGGTCATGCCGAGGTCCTTGGCGGTGTCGTTCATCTTCTTGATGAACGCCTCCTCAGAGCCCGCGTCCCAGCGGGCGAGCAGCCGGGCGACGTTGTTCGCCGACGGCAGCATGACGGCCTCCAGGGCCTCCTTCTCGGAGATCTTCTGACCCTTGTGGACCTCGACGACCGACTCGTTCTCCTTGTCGCCGTTGACGAAGTCGTCCTCGGCCTTCTGGTCGACGTCGATCTGCGGTCCGTCCTCGCCCTTCTTCAGCGGGTGGTCGCGCAGGATGATGTAGGTGGTCATCACCTTGGCCACACTGCCGATGGGCAGCGGCTTCATGTCGCCGTACGAGCCGACCCGGCCGAGCCCGTCCACGTCGACGATCGCCTGGCCCTCGGTGGGCCACGGCAGGACCGGCTTGTCGCCCTGGAAGACGTAGGACTTCTTGCCGGCGAGCGCCAGCTTCGGCTCCGGCAGCGGGCGGAACGCCTGGACGACCACGAAGACGATCACGAGGAGCGCCACCAGCGGCGTCCAGATCTTCACGCGGCGCATGGCCGTGCGCACCGGGGTCTCCGGCGGCGGCGGGGTGTTCGTCAGCTGCGCCAGCAGGTCCAGCGGCGCGGCGGGGCGGCCGGGCTCTCCCGTGCCGGCGGCGGGGGCCGCCGGGGGCTGCGGGGGCGCGACGGAGACGGGGATGGCGGGCTTCGCGGGCGCGTCCGGCTTGGCCGGGGCGGGCTTGCCGGCGGCGGGCTTCGCGGGCGCGTCAGCCTTGGCCGCACCCGGCTTCGCGGCCGGGGCGTCGTCCTTCTTCAGCGGGACGAACTGGCTCGGACGCTCCGGCTTGGCCGGCGGCGGTGTCGGGGCCTTCAGCAGCTCGGTGGGCTGGTCCGTGGGCGCGGCCGCCTTGGACTCCGCCTTGGCGCCGGAGCCGTTGGCCTTGGGACGCACCGCGCCGAACGCGGCCGTCGGACGGTCCACGGCGGGCTTCTTCTTCTCCCCCACCTCCGGACCCGGCGCCTTCAACAGCTCCGTCGGCTGGTCGGCGGGCACAGCCGGCTTCGACTCCGCCTTGGCGCCGGAGCCGTTGGCCTTGGGACGCACCGCGCCGAACGCGGCCGTCGGACGGTCCACGGCGGGCTTCTTCTTCTCCCCCACCTCCGGACCCGGCGCCTTCAACAGCTCCGTCGGCTGGTCGGCGGGCACAGCCGGCTTCGACTCCGCCTTCGGGCGCACCGCGCCGAACACGGCGGTCGGCTGGTCGGCGGCGGGCTTCCCAGCGGCAGCGTCGACCTTGGGCGCGGGCTTCTCGTCCTTGCCGTCCTTGCCGTCCTTGCCGCTCTTTCCCTCCGCCTTGTCCGCCGCGGCGGGCCGCACCGTCTTGAAGACGGCCGTGGGCTTGTCCCCACCCGCGGCCGGCTTCTTCGCGGCGTCGTCGCCCTTGGCGGCCTTCTCCGCCCCGGCCGGGGCGTCCTTGGCCGCAGACTCGGCCTTGTCGGCCTTGCCGGCGCCCTTGTCGGCCTTCTCCGCACCCTCGTCGGCCTCGCCGGCCTTCTCCGCGTCCTCGTCCCCACCGGCCACCCACGCGGCCACAGCGGCCTTCAGGCGGGCGTCACCGCCGGACGTGCCGGAGCTGCCGTTCTTCGGGGCGGACTTGGACCCAGCGCTCCCAGCCTCGCGGTCGGCAGGCTTCCGCTTTGCATCCGCATCGACCGGCTTGTCGTTTTTGGCGGCACTTCCGGCGCCTTCCGGCTCCGCGCCGTCGCCATCGGCGTCGCGCTCGGGCCGTACGGTCCGGAAAACGGCCGTCGCCCGGTCCGCCGGGCGGTCGCCGGACGAAGCTCCGGCCTCGTCAGCCTCCGGCCGCGCGGCCTTATCGGCCTTCTCGCCCTTATCGGCCTTATCGGCCTTATCGGCCGCTGCCGCCGGGACCTTGGCCTTGGCCGGTTCGGTGGCCCGGGCGACGCCGAGCCGGGGATCACGTGCGCTGCCAGTCGTCTCCCCCGACGACTTACGCTGCTCCGACTTGTCGGGGGACTCGCCCGCCACCGATGCCTCCTCGAATTCCCTGTCCATACACCGAGGCGGGGCACACTGCGCCCCGCTGCCCGAAATCGTCAACCGACTAACCGCTACCAGTGTCCTCTGTCGATGTCGCGCCACCGCGCGACGCCACCGTCAGAGGGCCTCGTCCGGCTTCACTCACCTGCAAGACGAGACGACATACCTACCGGTTCCCACCCGAAGCCACCACGCACTCTCGACAGACCAATGTGAGAGGGGTCACCCTGTCACTCATCCACGCGGGGAGGCATGGATGGGCAGGAGCCGCAGAACAATTCCGGAGGAGCTTCTGCTGCTCGCCCTGGACCCGGCAACGGGCACCACGGCGCAGCCGCAGTCGCTCGACCTCGGTCTCGCCGGAGCGCAGCTAGTGGAGCTCGCTCTGGCCGGACGGATAGCCCCAGACGGGGATCGTATCGCCGTGGTGCACCCACGGCCGACAGGAGATCCGACCCTGGACACCGCGCTCGAACTGCTGCGCCGTCGCGGCAGCCCGGTGCGGGCCGTCCACTGGATCGGCGGGCCCCGACTGGGGCTGCGTCAGACGTACCTGACACACCTGGAGCGGTGCGGCATGGTGCACGCCGTGGCGGGCCAGATGTGCGGGGTGCTGCCGACCACGCGTTACCAGGCCACGGACACCGCGATCAGCCGGGAGATCAGGGCCCGGCTGGACAGCGCGATCCGCACCGGCGTGCCGCCGGACCCACGCACCGCGGCGCTCGCCGCGCTGGCCCACGCGGTCGGCCTCGGCAAGCACCTCTACCCGGGCAACGAGGGGCGGTCCTCGCGGTCCCGGCTCCGTGACCTCATCCGGCACGACCCCATGGGCGGGCTCGTGGCGCACGCGGTGATGGACGTTCAGAACGGGGCGGCCGCACAGCCGCGGCGGACGCCGGCAGCGGCCGGCTCCGGGGGCAGCAGCAGCAGCGGTTCGGGGCGCAGGACGACCGCCGTGCGACCGGCCGCCGAGGCGGCCGCACAGCCGGTGGCGCACCGTCGCGGGGTCATGGCCCGCGCGGGCGCCTCGTGAAACGGTTCAGCTACCGACAGCCACGATGCACGCGCGGAACGCACACCGCGCGAGGACGCGAGTACCCGCGTCATCCCGGGCAACGCCCCACGCACCACAGCACGCACCACGGCACACATCACTAGCCGCACCACCGCACGCCCGCTCCACGGCACGCGTCACGCACCGCATCACGGCACGCTTCAGAACACGCGTCACGCACCGCACCGCTCCGCCCGCCGGCCCACGCGTCGGTGGGCACGGGCATCACCTTCGCTCCACCGACCGCACCGCAGTCCCCCAGACCCGGTCCGGGAGCCGCAGCGCGCGGGGTGGTGGGCCGAGGCCGTCCCCGGCGACGGCACGGTCCGCCGCCCCGCGTGCGCTTCCGCGCGTCCGCCGCGTCCGTGCGTAGTCGCGTCTACGTCTCGTGCGAGACATCACCGTTATCCGCGAGCGGACTTGGTGTAAGCATTTTCCAGCGCCGCCCAGGCCAGTGGTGGCAGGCTGCGGAGCAGGAGACAGCAGCATGACGGAGCCGGAGGTGCGTCCCGTGGCGTCCAGTGTCAACCCCACCGTAAGGCGGCGCCGATTGGGGCAGGAGCTGCGCAAGCTCCGTGAGCTCAAGGGCATGACGGCCGAGGAGGTCGCCGAGCGGCTACTGGTCTCGCAGTCGAAGATCAGCCGGCTGGAGAACGGCCGCCGCAGCATCAGCCAGCGCGACGTCCGCGACCTGTGCAGTGTGTACGGAGTCGAGGACCACCGCATCGTCGATTCACTGATGCAGATGGCCAAGGAGTCGCGCCAGCAAGGCTGGTGGCACGCCTTCGGCGATATCCCCTACAGCGTTTACATCGGCCTGGAGACGGACGCCGCCTCCTTGCGTGTGTACGAAGCCTCGCTCGTACCGGGCCTGTTGCAGACACCGAACTACGCGAGTGCCGTGACCGAGGGTTCGTGGCCGGAGGCGACGGTGTCCGACGTCGAAAGGCGCGTCCAGGTGCGCATGCGACGGCAGGAACGCATCACCGACTCGGATAATCCCCTGCGACTGTGGGCGGTCATCGACGAGTCCGAGCTGCGCCGGATCGTCGGCAGCAATGCCATCATGCGCGAACAGATGGAACATCTCGTGGAGTTCAGCCTCCGTCCGCACATCACGGTGCAAGTACTTCCTTATGCCGTGGGTGCACATCCGGGCATGTACGGCAAATTCTCCATTCTTGAATTCCATGACCCGCAGGACGCCAGCACGGTCTATCTGGAGGGGATCACCAGCGACCTCTACCTGGAGAAGCCGAACGACGTCCAGGCGTACAGCGTGATGTACGAGCATTTGCGCATGCAGGCCCTGAACGCGGAGGACTCGCGGCGGTTCATCCTCCAGGTCGCCGAGGACTGGGCCGCGGCCGACAACGGCTCATGACCGCCCTCCTCCGCGGGAGGCGGAACGGTACACCTCCACCCCCACAGGGGGAAGGGATGAACGGAATAAGCCATCCGGTCGAGTGAACGGCCCGTTCATCGTGTGATGTTGGCGCGTAACGTCGATCGCACCTCGGGAAACCGACGTTCTGATCTCGTTCTGGATCTCACGTATCCACTGGATCTGACGTATCCATACGCACCACACGCATCGGAGTAATCATGGCTATTCAGCAGGGAAAGACCACCTGGCGGAAGTCCTCGCACTCGCTGGCCAACGGTGACTGCGTGGAGGTCGCGTCCCCGCTTCCGCAGGCCATCGCGGTCCGTGACTCCAAGGACCCGCAGGGCCCCGCCCTCGCCTTCACCCCGAAGGCCTGGTCCTCGTTCGTCGCCACCGTCGACGGCGGCGCTTACGAGCTCTGACCGACCGGACGCGGACCCACCGGGAAGCGACACCTCCGCCCTTCGGTCATCCCCGCACCGAGCCCTCTCGCCGGCCGCCGTCCCGGCTGAGAGGGCTCGGCCGTGTCCGCGGCCGTGCCCTCCCCGGGCGAACCGCCGAACCGCCGTCCCCTCCCCCGGCGGAGGTGTCGTCCCTACGCGCGCGGGTAGCGCGCCAGCCACGCCGCCGACGCGGCGTCCCGGCCGTGCAGGGCCGGGCCCTGCGTCAGCTCCATGGCGAAGTCGTCCGCGAGCTCGAGGATCGTCGAGCGCCCTTCGAGCTCCACCACCCAGCCGGGCGGCAGCACCGTCTCCCCGTGCAGCGCACCGAGGATGTTGCCGCAGATCGAGCCGGTGGAGTCCGAGTCGCCGCCGTGGTTCACCGCCAGCAGCAGCCCGTGGCGCACGTCCTCGGCGACGAGCGCGCAGTAGACGCCCATCGCCAGGGCCTCCTCGGCCACCCAGCCCTCACCGAGCGATTCCAGCCGCTCGGCCGTCGGCGGCCCCTGGCGCACGGCGTCCAGGGCCCGCAGCAGGGCGGCGGTGGTCTCCTCGTGACCGGCGTGGGCCGCGAGCAGGGCCAGGGCCCCGCGGACGGCGCCCTCCAGCGTCTCGCCCCGGACGACGCCGTGGACGACGGCCGCGAACGCGCCGGCGGCGAGCCGGCCCGTCGGATGGCCGTGGGTCTGGACGGCGCAGTCGGCCGCGAGCCGGAAGACCTGCCGCGGCTCCCAGCCCACGAGCAGCCCGAAGGGAGCGGAGCGCATGACCGCGCCGCAGCCCTTGGAGTCGGGGTTCTTGGGAGCCTCCGGCGTGCCCATCGCCGTGTCGGCGAGCCCGGACAGACAGGCGTTGCCCGGCGCCCGGCGTGCGTACAGCCACTCCTCGCGGGCGAGCCAGCCGGCGTCCGCCACGCGCTCGTCCGGCCCCCAGTCCCGCTGGGTGGCGGCCCACCGCAGGTACGCCCCGTGGATGTCGGTCGGCGGGTGCCAGGCCCCGGTGTCCCGGCGCACGTGCGCCCGGATCAGCCCTTCCGCGGTGAAGAGCGTCATCTGGGTGTCGTCGGTCACGGCGCCGCGCCGCCCGTAGGCGGGCACGTAGCCGGTGACGCCCGCCGGGCCGTGCGCGGCCCGGACGGCGGCGAGGGAGTCGAACTCGATCCCCGCGCCGAGGGCGTCACCGATCGCCCCGCCGAGCAGGCAGCCGCGCACCCTGCCCCGGAACTCCTGCTGTTCGGCCCGTCCCCACAGGGCCGTTCCCACCGTCGTGGAACCGTGCTCGTTCATCAGCCTTCCCCCACCCCTCATGAACCGACGGTCAGGCGCCGGCGGTCAGGCGCCGGCCTTCTTGGCCGGCCGGACAGTGTTCATGATCTTGTCGATCTGGTCGGGCGTCAGGGCGTCGGGAACACCCTGGTCGGCGTAGATGACCCAGCCGTGGAAGGTGCCGTCCGGCAGCTTCTGGGCGATGCTCTTCACGATCGCGGTCGGCGGCACGCAGGCGCTGCCGCGGTTGGTGACCGTGACCTTGGCGGTGGCGGTGTAGCCCTCGATGCCGTTGTGCTTCCAGGGGGTGGCCTCGGTGACCTCGATCTTGGGCTTGTTGCCCAGGCCGCCGTAGGCGAAGACACCCCAGTTGCCCGCCCAGTTGCGGGCGTTCTCCTGGAGGGTGCCGTCCTTGCCGCCACCGGTCGTGCCGACCGTGGCCAGCTGGCCCTTGCCCGCCTCGCCCAGCGTGTTGGGGTTGGCGCTCGACGAGCACCCGCCCTCCCGGAAGTTGGCCGTGCCGCGCATGGTGACCTGGGGCTGGCCGTTCTCGGTGTACGAGACCATCGTGTCCGGCGGGAAGACCTTCCACTGGTCGCTCTTGGCCGGGACGTCGTAGGTGAAGGCGTGCTCGTCGCTCGACTGCGTCTGCCAGCCGGGGACCATCGGCTGGGCTCCCGACGGGCTCGGCCCGCCGTTGCCCTCGGGCGCCGGGGCCGGCTTGTCCGCCTGGCCGCCGGGGGCGCCGGAGGCCTGGGACGAGCCCTTGGCGTCGTCCTTCTTGGGGTCGTCGCCGCCCTTGAGGAAGAAGACGGCGCCACCGCCGATGACGGCCAGCGCCACGACGGCGCCGACGACGGCGAGCAGCGTCTTCTTCTTCCGCGGCGGCTGCGGGGCCGGCGGCGTCTGGCCGTGGGGCATGCCGCCGGGCGGCATGCCGTGACCCGGAGGCGGCACCATGCCGGGACCGGGGGGCATGCCCGGGCCGGGGGGCATGCCGGGGCCCGGGGGCATGTGCTGACTGGGCGCCATGCCCGGGCCGGGGGGCATGCCGGGGCCCGGGGGCATGTGCTGGCCGGGCGCCTGCTGCGGGGCGGCGGCCGCGCCCCGCCCGCCGACCGGCCCGGGCGGCGGCGGAGGCGGCGGCACCTGGCCCGCGCCCGCCGGGGGCGGCGGGGGCGAGGGCACGGCGGGCTGGGCGAAGACGGTGGGCTGGGCGTGGCCCGAGCCGTCCGGGCCCCAGGTCGGTGCGGGTCCGAAGCCGCCCTGGGACGGCGGCTGGGGGCTCTGCGGCTGCTCGGGCTGCTGCGGCTGCGGGGGGTTCTGGGGCCAAGACATGCGGGACACCCTATGCGGGTGACTGTCGCCGTCCCATCGGAGCCCCGCGACAGATCCGCAACACTTGTACGACGGACGCCTGTACACCTGACGTCCGTACGCCTGACACCGCCGTGCCTGGGCGCCGGCACGCCTGACGTCCGCAGCGCCTGGCGTCCGCAGCGCCTGACGTCTGTGCGACCGGCCTCTGTGCGACCGGCCTCTGTGCGCCTGACGGTCAGTCGTTCCCCAGGACCGGCAGCAGCTCCGGCAGGTGACCGTCCGAGGTCAGGGCCGCCTCCTGACGCTCGCGGGGCACCTCGCCGTAGAGCGTGGTGCGGGCGCGGGCCGGGCGGCCGGCCGTCTCCGCGATGGCCACGAGGTCGCGGATCGAGCGGTAGGAACCGTAGGAGGAACCCGCCATGCGGGAGATGGTCTCCTCCATCAGCGTGCCGCCCAGGTCGTTGGCGCCCGAGCGGAGCATCTCCGCGGCGCCCTCGGTGCCCAGCTTGACCCAGCTCGTCTGGATGTTGGGGATGTGCGGGTGCAGGAGCAGCCGGGCCATGGCGGTGACCGCGCGGTTGTCGCGCGTGGTCGGCCCCGGCCGGGCGATGCCCGCGAGGTAGACCGGGGCGTTGGTGTGGATGAAGGGGAGGGTGACGAACTCGGTGAAGCCACCCGTCTCCCGCTGGATCTCCGCGAGCAGCCGCAGGTGGCCCAGCCAGTGCCGGGGCTGGTCCACATGGCCGTACATCATGGTGGAGGAAGAGCGGATGCCCAGCTCGTGCGCCGTCTTGACGACCTCGACCCAGGTGGCCGTCGGCAGCTTGCCCTTGGTGAGGACCCAGCGGACCTCGTCGTCCAGGATCTCGGCGGCGGTCCCCGGGATGGAGTCCAGCCCGGCCTCCTTCGCAGCGGTCAGCCACTCGCGGATCGACAGGCCCGTGCGCGTGGCGCCGTTGACGACCTCCATGGGCGAGAAGGCGTGCACGTGCATGCCCGGCACACGCTCCTTGACCGCCCGCGCGATGTCGAAGTAGGCCGTGCCCGGCAGGTCGGGGTGGATGCCGCCCTGCATGCACACCTCGACCGCGCCGACGTCCCATGCCTGCTGAGCGCGGTCGGCGACCTGCTCCAGGGAGAGCGTGAACGCGTCGGCGTCCGTGCGCCGCTGGGCGAAGGCGCAGAAGCGGCAGCCGGTGTAGCAGACGTTGGTGAAGTTGATGTTCCGCGTGACGATGTACGTGACGTCGTCGCCCACCACGTCGCGCCGCAGGTCGTCGGCGATGCGGCACAGGGCGTCCAGCGCCGGGCCGTCGGCGTGCAGCAGGGCGAGCGCCTCGGGGTCGGTGAGCCGGGTGGGGTCGTCGGCGGCCTGCTTCAGCGCCTGGCGCACGTCGGCGTCGATGCGCTCGGGCACCATGCCGGGGGCGGCCGCCTCCCGCAGCGCCTCCCAGTCGCCGTACACCTCGTCGAAGTCGTCGCGCCGGTCGGCGGTGCGGCCCTCGGTGTCGATGGTGCGGTGCAGCTCGGTGCGGCCCGAGGGGACGAACACCTCCTCGGGCTCCTGCCAGGGGCGGCCCTCCACCACGGCGTCCTCGCGGGCCAGGCCTGTCTCCGGGTCGGCCAGCGCGCGGACGTGCGGCAGCAGCCGGGGGTCGAGCCAGGGCTCGCCGCGCTGGATGAACTCCGGGTAGACACAGAGACGTTCCCGCAGGCTGAAGCCGGCCGCGGCGGACCGTTCGGCCAGCTCCTCGATCTGCGGCCAGGGGCGCTCGGGGTTGACGTGGTCCGGGGTGATCGGGGAGACGCCGCCCCAGTCGTCGATGCCGGCGCCGATGAGCCGCGCGTATTCGTCGTCGACGAGGTTGGGCGGGGCCTGGAGGCAGGCGGAGGGGCCCATGATGTGCCGGGCGACGGCGACGGTGGCGACGAGCTCGTCCAGCTCGGCGTCCGGCATGCCGCGCATCGCCGTGTCCGGCTTGGCGCGGAAGTTCTGCAGGATGAGCTCCTGGATGCCGTGGTAGGCCCGGGAGACCCGGCGCAGGGCGAACAGGGACTCGGCGCGCTCCTCGTACGTCTCGCCGATGCCGAGCAGCAGCCCGCTGGTCAGCGGAACGGAGCTGCGGCCCGCGTCCTCCAGGTGCCGCAGCCGGACGGCGGGCTCCTTGTCGGGCGAGCCGTAGTGCGGACCGCCGGGCTCGCTCCACAGCCGGGTGGCGGTGGTCTCCAGCATCAGGCCCATGGACGGCGACACCGGCTTGAGGCGCTGGAAGTCGGTCCAGGTCATGATGCCGGGGTTGAGGTGCGGCAGCAGCCCCGTCTCCTCCAGGATGCGGATGGAGATGGCCCGTACGTACGCGATCGTGTCGTCGTACCCCTCGGCCTCCAGCCATTCGCGGGCCTCGGGCCAGCGCTCCTCGGGCTTGTCGCCGAGCGTGATCAGCGCTTCCTTGCAGCCGAGTTCGGCGCCGCGGCGGGCGATGGCGAGCACCTCGTCCGGCGACATGAACATCCCGTGGCCCGCGCGGCGCAGCTTGCCGGGGACGGTGGCGAAGGTGCAGTAGTGGCACTTGTCGCGGCACAGGCGCGTGAGCGGGATGAAGACGCTCTTCGAGTACGTGATCACGCCGGGGCGGCCGGCCGCTTCGAGACCGGCGTCACGCACCCGCGCCGCGGAGGCGCAGAGGTCCTCCAGGTCCGCGCCCCGCGCGCGCAGCAGCACGGCCGCCTCGGCGACGTCCAGCGCGACGCCGTCCCGGGCACGCCTGAGCGCACGCCTCATGGCGTTGGCGGTCGGTGCGGACTGCTCTGATCGCGGAGCGCTCGAAGTCATTGTCCGAGCATACGAGCGGACAACGGCGCCACCAGGTACCGGTGGAGATCGGTCCGTGTGCCTCTCGTCACGTCAGACGGAGGCAGCCTCCGAAATGCCGTCAGGGCTTGTCGGTGGGGGTGGACGGGGTTACGGGCAGCACCGCGGGCGGGAGACCACGCGCGGCGGCGCGGACCGGGTCACGCGGGGCGCAACGGGCCGGGTCACGCGCCGCGTCACCGCCCGGGCCACACGCCACGTCACGGCAGCCAGTGGCCGGGGCCTCCGCCCTGCCACTCGATCAGGTCCGGATCGTCGAGTTCGGCGTCCCTCAGGTCCACGCCGTCCCGCGTGAGGAACTCGATCACGTCGGCGATGCCGTGGGCGATGCCCAGGGTCTCGGCCCCGTCCGTCACCCACCGGCCGCCCGACGGCGTCGGCGGGTGGACCACGATCCGCGTGGGTCCGGACATACCTCCAGCCTGCGCCCGGTCGCCGCCCCGCGCATCCCGTCGGCCGGCCTGGCGGAACCCGCCGTCTTCGGCGGAACCCGCCACCCCGGCGGCAACCCGCCGCCCCGGGGCCCAGCGCCCCGGCCAACCCGCCGCCTAGAGGAACTCGGCGTGCGCGTCCAGCGCCCGCAGCACGTCGGCCTCCGGCGCCGACGGCATGCCCACCACGACCTCCTCGATGCCCAGATCGGCCAGGTGGGCGAGCTTGCCCGTGGACGGGTGCACCGCGTACGGCACGACTTCCGGCTCCCCCGGACGACCCGCCTCCGCCCACGCCCGGCGCAGCTCGGGCAGCGTCTCGCGCAGCCCGCTGCTTCCCACGGGCATCCAGCCGTCCGCGTACTCGGCGATGTGGGCGAAGAGCTTCGGCCCGGCCGTTCCGCCGATCAGGGTGCGCGGACCGATCAGCGGCTCGACGCCCTTGCGTTCGCGCGGGGCCCGCTGCGGCTTGGGGTGCGCCCAGCTCGCCTGCACCGACACGTACTCCCCCTCGTACGCCGTCGGTTCCGGGGCCCACAGGGCCCGCATCGCCGCCATCCGGTCGCGCACCAGCTCGCGCCGGCTCCGCCACTCCACCCCGTGGTCGGCGGCCTCCTCCACGTTCCAGCCGTAGCCGATGCCGAAGGTGAACCGCCCGCCGCTCAGGAAGTCCAGCGTGGCCACCTGCTTGGCGAGGACCACCGGATCGTGCTGGGCGACCAGCGTCACGCCCGTGCCGACCTCGATCCGGTGCGTGACCGCGGCCGCCTGGGCGAGGGCGACGAAGGGGTCGACCGCTCTCCCGTACTCGGGCGGCAGCGGCTCCCCCATCGGCGCGGGCGTGGCGCGGCTGACCGGGATGTGCGTGTGCTGGGGCAGATAGAGGCCGGCGAAGCCGCGCTGCTCCAGCTCGCGGGCCAGTCGGACGGGGCTGATCGTCTCGTCGGTGAGGAAGATCGTGGTGGCGATGCGCATGCGGGGGCACCTCCGTCGTCGCGTGTGACCCACGGTAAGCCCTGGGGCGCCGCTTGGGACCGCACGACAAACAGCCGACACACGACAGACGGACATCGAAGTGCCGGATGCCGTCCCGTCGGCCGTGTCCCCTCGGCCCCGTCCCGTGGGCCTTGTTCCGTTGTCCGGCGCAGGGGCGTACAAGGGTGTCTGACGGGCACGGCGGGCCACACGAGGGGGCAGGGGCTGATGCACCGACGCGATGTACTCAAGATGACGGCGACGGCTATCGCGGGGGCCGCGAGTGTGCTTACGCTCGAAGGCGTGAGTTTCGCCCGCGCCGACGGGTCCGCCCGGACCGCCGGCGAAGAGACCCGCCACGTCACCGGCCGCCTGCCGGCCGGTGCTCCGGACTTCGTCCACCTCCCCGTGGAAGTACCCTCCGGAGTCCGTGAAATCGCCGTCTCCTACACGTACGACCGCCCCGCCGTCCCGAGCGGCACCCCGGGCAACGCCTGTGACATCGGCGTCTTCGACGAACGCGGCACCGAGCTGGGCGGCGCGGGCTTCCGCGGCTGGTCGGGTGGGGCGCGCACGGAGTTCGCCATCAGCGCCGAACGGGCCACGCCCGGCTACCTGCCGGGGCCCGTGCGGCCCGGCACCTGGCACATCGCCCTCGGCCCCTACACCGTCGCCCCGCAGGGCATGGCCTACGACGTGACGGTGACGCTGCGGTACGGGGCGCCGGGGTTGACGCCCGCGCCGGTGTACCCGCCGCGCCGGGCGAGGGGCCGCGGCCGGGCCTGGTACCGGGGCGACAACCACCTGCACAGCGTCCACTCCGACGGCCTGCGCACCCCCGCGGAGATCGCCGCGGCCGCCCGCGCGGCCGGACTCGACTGGATCACGACCACCGAGCACAACACGACGTCGTCGCACGCCGCCTGGCAAGGGCTGTGGGGCGACGACCTGCTGATCCTCACCGGTGAGGAGATCACGACCCGCAACGGGCACGTCCTCGCGCTCGGCACGGCCCCCGGGACCTTCCTCGACTGGCGCTACCGCGCGAGAGACCACGCCTTCGGCCGCATCGCGCGCACGGTCCGCCGGGCGGGCGGGCTGGTCGTCCCCGCCCACCCCTACGGCACGTGCGTGGGCTGCAACTGGAAGTTCGGCTACGAGGACGCGGACGTGGTCGAGGTCTGGAACGGCCTGTGGACGCCGGACGACGAGATGGCGGTCGCGACCTGGGACGCGATGCTGGCGGCGCCCGCCCGTGAGGGCGGCGCCTGGCTGCCCGCCATGGGCAACAGCGACGCCCACCGCGAGCCCCAGGTGGTGGGCCTGCCCCAGACGGTCGTCCTGGCCGACGACCTCTCCCACGACGCCCTGCTGGCGGGGCTGCGCGCGGGCCGCAGCTGGATCGCCGAGTCGTCGGCGGTCGCCCTGACCTTCGGGGCGACGGACGGCCGGGGCGGCCACGCAGGCATCGGCGAACGCCTGCGGGTCGGCCCGGACGCGGAGGTGACGGTGCGCCTGGACGTACGGGGGGCGCCGGTGACCGGCTGCACGGTGTCGTTCGTGACGGACCAGGGGGTGCTGCTGACGACCCCGGTACCGGCGGACGGCCGCGTGGAGTGGCACACGACGGCCGCCCGGTCGGCGTACGTACGGGCGGAGGTGCGGCGCCCGCCGGCGGGTGGGGGCGGAGACGGGGGCGGGTCGGGGCTGCCGGGGGCGATGGTGGCGCTGACGAACCCGGTGTTCCTGGGCCGTGCGGTGGATTAGCGGGTCAGTGAGTCACTGGTCAGTGGGGGTCGCTGGGTCACCGGATCGGCGGTGGCTCAGTACGTTCACCACGCGGCCGTCGGGGTCCCGGACGAAGAACCGGCGCACGCCCCACTCCTCGTCCTGCAAGAGGTGGACGATCTCCGCCCCGCTCTCCCGCACGGCCGCGTAGGCGGCGTCCACGTCGTCGACCTCGACGCTCAGGTCGGGAGCGACCGGCGCGGTCTCGTCGTGCGTCATGACGCTGATCTGTGCTGCGGGGCTGGCGGGGGACGCGAGCGTCATGATCCAGCCGTGGTTCATGACTTCCTCGAAGCCGAGGAGGCCGTAGAAGTCCCGGCTCTCCTGCACGGCCTCTGAGTGGATGTTGGGGACGACGCGGCGGACGGTCATCGACGGCTCCTGGGCGGGAGGAACGGTACGGGGGTCGGGCTACATGCAGTGCGGTGCCCCGGACGGGTCGGGTACGTAGACGCAGTAGAGCATCAGCAGCTCGAACGGAATCGCCAGCCCGTTGAACCACACGCTCACGTAGGCGAGCAGACCCGACCGCGTCGACCAGAGCCCGACACCGCACCGGCGGCGGATGCGCTGGGCGAGCAGGACGCACGCGACGACGGCGGCCACGCCGAGGGCCAGGCCGCCCCATGCGGCGACGTATTCCGTCCGGGGGAAGGGCAGGGGCCCGCAGGCCGCCTGTTCGCGGTCGACCCAGTCCCGGTCGATGACCTGCACGTACCAGGAGCTCAGCGCTCCGAGAACGGTCATCACGGCAACCAGCAGGGCCCCTGCCGCCGTCGCGGGCGGGGGTGCGGGTGCGGTGGAGGCGGAGGAAGTGGCGGTCATGGGTACCGATCTCGCGGGGCGCTTGGCTGCGTGTGGCTCGTTGGCCCGTAGACGGTACTCAGCGGTACCGGTGCTCACAGACGCAGCCCGGGCACGGTGCGAAGGCAGGGGCGTACGCCGCGCGGGTCGGGGTCGGGAGGTGTCCGAGCGGCATGGCGGGTGGCCCGCCGGTGTGGGCGACGGCCGTGGGCGCGGGGGTGCGGGTGGCGGCCGGGGTGTAGGCCGGGCGCCGGGCTCGCGTGGGGCGGCGCCGTCGCCGCAGGCGCCACGGCAGCCACCTCATGCTTCCTCCTGCTGCACCTGGTGGACCTGCCGCATCTGCCGCATCTGCTGCTCGTAGTGCAGCAGCTCTTCGGCGGGCCCGGCCCAGGCTTCTGGCGTAGGTGATCGCCGAGGCGTAGCCGTCCCCCGGCCCGAGCCCGAGCCGGTACCGCGCCTCGTGCACGGCGGCGAGGGCGTCGCAGCGGCCCCGGTGACTCGGGGGCAGTGCCCCGGCGGCGAGCTCCAGGTCGTAGGCCTTCTCCAGCACGTAC
Source organism: Streptomyces cinnamoneus (assembly GCF_002939475.1). Lineage (NCBI taxonomy): Bacteria > Bacillati > Actinomycetota > Actinomycetes > Kitasatosporales > Streptomycetaceae > Streptomyces > Streptomyces cinnamoneus. Next base: position 2,993,607 of record NZ_PKFQ01000001.1, read on the forward strand.
GCCCGGAGCCGCCCGGTCAGGGAGCGCATGCGGTGGGGGGCGGGCAACCAGCGCTCGGTGTCGGTGGCTTCGCGGACGAGGTCCTCGATCGCTTCGAGCGGCTGCGGCGGCTTGACGGCGGGGGCTCCGCCGGGGTTGGCGGTATGGGGGAAGAAGGGCATGGGGGGTTCATCGACACCGGCGGAGGCAGTTGCGTCTCGGTCGCGCCGCTGACCGACCAGGTCGCCGTCCGCGACTCCAAGCAACGCAACGGCCCCACCTTCGTCGTCCCGGCCACCGCCTGGACGGCCTTCGTCGGCGGGGTCCAAGCCGGCCACCTCGGCTGACCCCGAAACCGTAGAACCGCCCCCTCAGTGCGAAGGAGACCGCTTCGCGGTCTCGCGGCATCGCTCCGGTGGGGCGGTCGATTCGGCTCGGCCGTCCGCCCCTCTCGTCTCGCGCCTACGGCGCAAAGCGGCGGCAGCGGGAAGGGAGGGGCGGGCGGGGGCGCGTCGCCGGGCTGGCGGGCCGTCGCGGGGCACCGGCAGCCGGCCTTGCCCCCTTGGCCGGGACGCGGTCACCCCTGCGCACGGCGCCGCGTGACGCAGCCGCCTGCCGGGTTACGGGGTCAATGCCACTTCGTCACTCCCGACTTACTCCAGTCTTCGCCTGGGTGTTTGAATCCAGCCCGTACCTGCGTTCCGTCCGGCCAGTAGTACATGTTTCCGAAGTTCGAGCCCCACCTGTCCGTCGCGGTGAAGTAGCCGAGAACGTGCTCGATGCTTCCGTCGGGCCCTTTTCGGTCTATCCAGCCTTCATAGCCCTGGCACCCGGACTTGACGAAGACACGCGCCCACGCGTACCACTTACCGTCTTTCTTGCCCGACCGGAGTTCGACCGACCCGCAACCTCCGTCCTTGGCGCTGTCGTCGGTATCCACCTTGTCCCAGGAGACAGGGCCGGGATCCTGGTTGTCACACGAGTAGCCGCCGCCGCATGGCAGGCCGGCGGCATTGGCAACGCCGGCCAGGGGGGCGACCACCATGACGACGGCAGCCGCAACCACCGAGAACCTCTTGATCACGGAGACTCCCTTCTCTACGTCACAGCCGGACCGGCCGCGTGAAGAGTGAACCAGCTGTCCTAGTGGGAAGGAACATGCCAATCGGCCATCAAGAGGGGCATGTGCCGCAGCAGCGCGAATACCCGCTTGATCACGGATCAGATGCTTCGCCCTTGGCGACAAGAAGCGGGCTGACGTGACAACTATCGTGCTTCGGTTCAGCCGGCTGGCCGGCCGTCGCGGAGCACCGGCAGCCGCCCTAGCCTGGAGCGCATGGAAGCAATCCTGGTCAGTGCATGTCTGCGCGGAGTGCCGTGCCGGTACGACGGCCGTCACAAGGCGGCGCCGGAGATCGAGGCGGCGGCGGCTGGTCGCGAGGTCGTGGCGTTCTGCCCGGAGGTCGCGGGCGGGCTCGCGACGCCCCGGCGCCCCGCCGAGCTCGTGGGTGGCGACGGGCACGACGTGCTCGACGGGACGGCGAAGGTCGTCGAGGACACCGGGCGGGAGGTGACGGCCGAGTTCGTCGAGGGTGCGCGCCGCGCGCTCGACGTGGCTCAGCGGGCCGGCTGCACGGAGGCGCTGTTGATGCCCCGGAGCCCGTCCTGCGGACGCGGCACGGTCTACGACGGGTCGTTCGCCGGAAAGCCGGTGCCGGGCGACGGCGTGACGGCCGCGCTGCTGGAACGGAACGGGATCACCGTGCGGGCCGCGCCCGGGGTGTGAGGCTCTCGGCCGCCGGTCAGCTGCACTGCCAGGTGAACATCGCACGGTCGAAGCGGCGTTCGGCCAGGTCTTCGCGGCGTATGAGCCAGTAGAGCGCGCCGCAGTCGCCCCACATCATGCCGGCGTCGTCGTCGCTGTCGATCTGGGCGAGCAGCACCCAGCGGAGGGACTCGTCCTTGAGGCGGGGGTCGTTCCACGCGCAGCCCAGGACGCCGTGGGCGACCTCGGTCTCGACCTCGTCCTGGACGGGGTCGGCGTGACCGCCGACGCGGTGCCCCGCGCCTTCGTCGCTCTCCCACAGGGCCTCGCGGAAGTCGTCGTCGAACACCGGGTGGTCGTCGGGCATCGGCGCGAACTCCTCGTAGACCACGGGGTGCCAGAGGTACGGCGCCGTCGTCTCCGCGCGGGCCGTCAGCGGCACCTCGGGGTACGGCCGTATCCCCTCGGGGGCCGGGCGCTCGGCGACCGGTACGCCCTGCGGGACGTACAGCACCCGTGCCCCCGCCCACGTGTCGGGGTGGTGGGGCGCGACCAGGGCGGCGCCGTCGTCCAGCTGACCGTCGAAGTAGAAGAAGGCCAGCGTGCCGTCCGTCGGCAGGTCGATGTCGAGGGCGGCGGGGGGAAGCGCGGCGCAGTCGAGGGAGGCGATGAAGGAGAGCGGGCCGTGACCCTCCCACACGGGCCACTCCTCGTGCTCCGGCAGCTCCGGCAGGCCGCCGAGCCGGCCGGCCACGGGGTCCGCGCCCGAGGCCTTCACCAGGCCCACGCCCGGCCGCAACAGTCCGATCCACCGCTCGGCGATGTCGGCGGGCAGGTGCTCGCGGGCGAGCGCATGCAGTACGTCGACGGTGCTGTCTGTCATGCGAACGATGATGCACGGCACCACTGACAACGGCCCCGGCCCCAGTTGCGGGCCCGGTGGGCGGCGCGGACAGTGAGAGGAGTGGCCGTGCCTTGTCCAGTGGCCCACCGGCGGACCGCCCGTGCGGCGCCGGCCCTGAATCAGAGAGCCACTCCCCCTGGTGACGCGGGCATCGACACCCCCACAGCGCGATCAACCCACGAAGCGACGCAGGAGAGGAGCACTCCTATGCGCAAGAACACCCGGGCACGTCGTCTCCTGACGACATCGACGGCTCTGGCCGCCGGGGGCATCATGTTCCTGCCCGCGCCTGACGTGGCGCAGCCGGCGGCGGCACCCGGCTCCCCGACCCAGGTGTCGGGAGCCTCGTTCCAGTTCGTCAACGGGCAGACCGGAAAGTGCGCGACCCTCGCCGGAGGAGTCTCCACCGACAACAACGTCGAACTCCTGCAGTTCAACTGCGACACGCATCCCTCGCGTCGCTGGCGGCTGGCCAACTGGGACGGCAGCTCCTACCAGATCGTCAACCGGCAGACCGGCAAGTGCGCGACGGTCGCCGGTGGCGTCTCCACCGACAACAACGTCGGGCTCGTGCAGTTCAACTGCGACTCACATCCCTCGCGTCGCTGGCGGCTCACGAACTGGAACGGCCGCTCCTACCAGGTCGTGAACGTGCAGACCGGAAAGTGCGCGACCGTCGCCGGAGGGGTCTCCACGGACAACAACGTCGGGCTCGTGCAGTTCACCTGCGACACCCACCCCTCCCGCCGCTGGACCCTGCGCCTGGCGGGGTGACCGCAGGGGGCTCAGCGCGGTGTCACCCCGCCGCCGACATTGCGGATCATGCGCTGGAGCACGGTGAGCGCGGCGGCGTACTCCTCGTCCGTGACGCCCTCGTGGATCTCCGAGCGCAGCCGGGCGACCAGGCTCCTGGCCTGCCCCTCGGCCTCCCGCCCGGCGTCCGTGAGGGTGAGGCGACCGGAGTCGTCAGCGGTGAGCCAACCGCGGTGGAGCAGGTTGTCGACGGCGTGCCCCATGTCCTCGGGGCCCAGGTGGTAGGGGAACGCGTCCAGCCGGGCGCAGACCTCCTCCCGGGTCAGGCCGCCCTCCGATGCGCCGACGTGGTTGAGCGTCCACCACTGCGGCTGCGTGATGTCCGCCCGGGCCAGCGCGCTGCGGACGTGCCGGAGCAGCGCCTGGGTGGTGGACCAGGCCCAGTAGGCCGCCGGCTGGGCGGCCAGGGCGGGGACATCGAGGTGTTCGGTTCCTGTCGTCATGCGGTGACGCTAAAAGCTCAACCCTGATTGAGGTCAAGGGCGGCGCGGCCCTCACCCGTGCTGGACGAACGCCGCTGCCACCCTCGTCCGTTCCGCGCCCGACGCGCACAGCAGGCGCAGGAGCACCCGGGCCTTGTACGGGTCGAGCATTCCGCCGTCGATCAGGCCGCGTCCCAGCAGGTCCGTCTCCGAGCCCGGGGCACGGTAGGTGTGGCTCAGCACCGAGCCGCCTCCCGTGCGGGACGTCAGCACGACCGGCATCCGTGCGGCCAGGTCGCCGAGGACGGGCGCCAGGTGGGCCGGTACGTGGCCGACGCCGAAGCCGGCGACGACCAGGCCCTGGTGGGTGTCCGCGAGGGACGTGTGCGTGGTGCCGTCGTCGTCGAGCGTGGCACAGTGCAGGGCCACGCGCGTGGCGGCCAGGCGCGTGCGGTCGGTGTCCAGCGGGAGCAGTGCGCGGCGCTCGGGTCTGGCCAGGATCCGCACCCTCCCCTCGACGACGTGCCCGACGGGGCCGGCGTTCGGGGAGACGAAGGCCGCCGTGCTCGTGCTGTGGGACTTGGCGGTCCAACGCGCCGCGTGCACCTCGTCGTTGAAGGCGACCAGCGCCCCCAGTCCGCGTGCCGCGGGCGCGACGGCGACGCGTACGGCGGCGAGGACGTTCGCGGGGCCGTCCGCTCCCGCCATGGCGGGCTGGCGCATCGCTCCGGTCAGGACGAACGGCGCGTCGTGCCGCCACAGCAGGTCCACGAGGAACGCCGCCTCCTCCAGGGTGTCCGTGCCCTGGGTGACGACGATGCCGTCGGCGCCGTCGGCCACCGCCCGGGAGGCGGCCTGGACGACGTCGAGCACGTCCGCGAACGTCAGACTTCCGCTGGGTACGGCGCGGACGTCCCGTACGTCCAGCGGCACTCCGAGTCCGCCGAGCCCCGGTACGGCCGCCGCGATGTCGGCGCCCGTCAGCCGCTCGTCCGCGGCACCGCCCGACACGGAGATCGTGCCTCCGAGCGCGAACAAAGTGACACCCATGCGCCGGCCCTCCCCCTCGCCGGTGGCTCACCGTACAGCGCGGCCGTTCGGTCTCCGCCACCAGCTCCGGAGCGCCTATTCGGAGATCTCCCGTGCCACCCACCCCGTCCCGCCCGTCCCCACCGTCGCGGTGTCGCGCCCCGACCGCAGCACCCGCCCCGGCAGCGCCCCCGTCGTCACGTCGTGGCGGACCGTCTCCACGCCGTTGACCCGTACGCTCACCACCCCCACCGCCCGAGAGTCCAGGCGCGCCCCGTCCCCCGGCAGGTCGCGCACCAGCGTCGCCGGCCCGGCGTCGACCCGCTCCGGGTCGAAGAGCACCAGGTCGGCGCACCAGCCCTCGGCGATGCGGCCCCGGTCGTGCAGCCCGAACAGCCGGGCCGGCTCGTCCGTCAGCATCCGCACCGCCCGCTCCAGGGGCACCAGGGCGCGTCCGCGTAGGCAGTCGCCCAGGAAACGTGTGGTGTAGGGCGCGCCGCACATCCGGTCCAGGTGCGCCCCCGCGTCCGAGCCGCCCAGCAGCACGTCCTCGTGGTCCCAGGCGCGGCGGCGCAGCTCCCAGCTGGCGGGGTCGTCGTCGGTGGGCGTCGGCCACAGCACCGTGCGCAGGTCGTCGGTGGCGCAGATCTCGACCAGTGTCGCGAAGGGGTCCGTGCCGCGCTCGGCGGCGATGTCGCGGACCTCCCGGCCGGTGAGTCCGTCGTTCTCCTTGGTGTACGTGTCGCCGATGACGTAACGGCCGAAGTCCGTCAGCCGGTGGAAGGCCGCGGCCTGCGGGCTCGCCGCCGCGCTCAGCAGCGCGGTGCGCACGGCGGGGTCGCGCAGCCGGGCGACGCGCTCCGGGACGGGCAGTCCGAGGACGTCCCCCCAGCCGGGAATGAGGTTGAGGGCGCAGAAGCTGCCCAGCGACATGTTCATGGGGGCGAGGACCGGCATGGTCAGGGCGACGATCCGGCCGCCCGCCGCGCGGGCGCGCTCGCTCGTGGCGAGCTGGTGCGGTACGCGCTCGGGGGCCGCCGACTCGATGGTGAGGACGTTCCAGTTGAGGGGGCGCCCGGCGGCCACGGTCATCCGGACCAGGAGTTCGCTCTCCTCCTCGGTGAACCGGTCCAGGCATCCGGCCACGATGGCCTCCAGTTGCGTGCCCTCGTGCTCGCCCACCGCGCGGGCGAGGGCGAGCAGCTCGCCGGGCCGGGCGTGCCGGGAGGCCACGGGCCTGCCGTCGCCGTCGGAGTGGGTGTCCGACCTGGTCGTGGACAGGCCCCAGGCGCCGGCGTCCATCGCGTCGTGCAGGAGTCCCAGCATCCGCCGCAGCTGCTCCTCGTCGGGCGTGCCCCCGACGGCGTCCGGGCCCATCACGTACCGCCGCAGCGCGCAGTGGCCCACCATGAAGCCGGCGTTGACGGCGACGCGGCCCTCCAGCGCGTCCAGGTAGTCGCCGAAGGACGACCAGTTCCAGGGCGCGCCCTCCTCCAGGGCGGCCAGGGACATGCCCTCGACCTTGCTCATCATGCGGCGCGTGTAGTCGGCGTCGGCTGGCCGCCCGGGGTTGAGGGGGGCGAGGGTGAAGCCGCAGTTGCCGCCGACGATGGTCGTGACGCCGTGGCTCATCGACGGGCTCGCGCAGGGGTCCCAGAAGAGCTGGGCGTCGTAGTGGGTGTGCGGGTCGACGAAACCGGGGGCGAGGACGAGCCCGGCCGCATCCTCCTCGGTGCGCGCCCGCTCCCCCAGCCGGCCGCCCGCCTTCACACCGCCGGGGATCCGGTCGATCACGGCTATCCGGCCGTCCCGTATCCCGACATCGGCGACGTACGAGGGCCCTCCCGTCCCGTCGACGACCGTGGCGCGGCGGATGAGGTGGTCCAGCACGGTGGGGTCCTCTCGCGGGCGGACGTACGGGCGCGGAGACGTACGGACGTACGCGCGCGGGGGCGCGTACGGAACAGGAACCGGGGCGGCGACCCGGGAGGCGCCGCCCCGGCGCGTGAGGGGCCGCGGGGCGCTCAGGCTCCGGCGGCGGCCCGGCGGAAGCGCGTGGTGCGGTGGACGGGGTCCGTGTCGATCTTCGGGATGACGTGCTCGCCGATCAGCTGGAGCGTGGTGATCGTGTCCTCGTACGGGATCCCCACGGGCAGCCCGAAGACGAGCTGGTCGGCGCCGGCCCGCTCCCAGCGCTCGCACTGCCGCAGCACCTCGTCCGGGTCGCCGCAGATCATCAGCTCCTCGGCGATGAGCAGCTCGATGATGTCCTCGGTGTACTCGGGCAGCAGCTCGGGCCACTCGGGGATGCCCTCGGGGCGCGGGAACGTGTCGTGGTAGCGGAAGAGCAGGGACTGGAGGCGGTTGAGGCCGCCGCTCGCGGCGATCTCGACGGCCTTCTGGTGCGTCTCGGCGCAGATGGCGGTGGACGTGACCATCACGTTGTCGTTGACGAAGCCGCCGACGGGCTCGGCCTCGCCGATCACCGACTTGTAGGAGTCGAGGACCCACTCCATGTCGGAGACCTTCTGCACGCTGAAGCCGAGCACGCCGAGTCCCTTGCGGGCCGCCATCGCGTAGGAGGAGGGCGACCCGGCGGCGTACCACATGGCGGGGTGCGACGGGCCGTACGGCTTGGGCAGGACCTTGCGCGGGGGCAGGGACCAGTGCTTGCCGCGGAAGCCCTCGTACTCCTCCTGGCACCACATCTTCGGGAACTCCGCGATCGTCTCCTCCCAGATCTCCCGGGTGGCGTTCATGTCGGTGGTGCCCGGCAGGAAGGCCAGGATCTCGTGGCTGCCCGCACCGCGGCCGGTGCCGAACTCGAAGCGGCCGCCGGAGAGGTGGTCGAGCATGGCGGCCTTCTCGGCCACCTTCACCGGGTGGTTGACCTGGGGAAGCGGGTTGAAGATGCCGGAGCCGAGGTGGATGTGGTCGGTGGCGTGGGCGAGGTAGCCGAGGAAGACGTCGTTGGCCGAGAGGTGGGAGTACTCCTCCAGGAAGTGGTGCTCGGTGACCCAGGCGTACTTGAAGCCCGACCGGTCGGCCTGAACGACGTATTCGGCCTCCTCCATCAACGCGTGGTGCTCGGCCGCGGGATCGGTCCGCGAGCGGCTCGCCGGTACGTACCCCTGCACGAAGATCCCGAATTCCACGGAGTCCACCGCCCGTCTTCCGAGTCTGCCGGCGCACACTCCCGCCGGGTGCTTCCGGACCGCCGACCTGACTTACCGTCAGTTACGGCTCAAGCGACTGTGGCACCGGCCCCCTGGAGCGTCAAGGGCCCGTACCGCCCGCCCACAGCCCCTCGGGGGTGAGCCCGAGCAGCTCGACGGCGTTGCCCCGCACGACCCGCTCCACCACCTCCGGAGCGAGGTGCGCCATCTGCTCCTCTGCGACCTGCCGGGACTTGGGCCAGGTGGAGTCGGAGTGCGGGTAGTCGGTCTCGTAGAGGACGTTCCCGACGCCGATCGCGTCGAGGTTGCGCAGCCCGAAGGCGTCGTCGAAGAAGCAGCCGTAGACGTGCTCCGCGAACGCCTCCGACGGCGGCCGCAGCACCTTGTCCGCGACGCCGCCCCAGCCGCGGTTCTCCTCCCAGACCGTGTCGGCGCGTTCCAGGAGGTACGGGATCCAGCCGATCTGCCCCTCCGCGTACATGACGCGCAGGCCGGGGAAGCGGTCGAACTTGCCCGACATCAGCCAGTCGGCGAGCGAGAAGCAGCAGTTGGCGAAGGTGAGGGCGGACCCGACGGCGGCCGGCGCGTCCGCCGACGTGGACGGCATCCGCGAGGACGAACCGATGTGCATGGCGATGACGGTCCCGCTCTCCTCACAGGCCCGCAGAAAGGGGTCCCAGTCGTCGCCGTGGACGGACGGCAGGCCCAGGTGGGGCGGTATCTCGGAGAAGCACACGGCCCGTACGCCCCGCGCGGCGTTGCGCCGCACCTCCGCCGCGGCCAGCCCCGCGTCCCACAGCGGCACCAGGCCGAGCGGGATCAGCCGCCCCTGCGCGGCGGGGCCGCACCACTCCTCGACCATCCAGTCGTTGTAGGCCCGCACGCACAGCAGCGCCAGCTCGCGGTCGGCGGCCTCGGCGAAGGTCTGCCCGCAGAAGCGCGGGAAGGTGGGGAAGCAGAGCGCCGACTGGACGTGGTTCAGGTCCATGTCGGCCAGTCGCTCCGCCACGCTGTACGAACCCGGCCGCATGCGTTCGTAGGTGATCCCCTCCAGCCGGATCTCGTCCCTGGAGCATCCGACGGCGGTATCCAGCCGTGTCAGCGGACGGCACAAATCCTCATAGACCCACCAGTCCGCCACCGGGCCGTCGTCCCCCGGGGCGCCCATGACGGGCGCGAAGCGCCCGCCCACGAAGGTCATCTCCTTGACGGCGGCCCGCACGACGCGCGGCCCGACGTCGCGCAATCGCGCCGGTAACCGGTCCCGCCAGACGTCGGAGGGCTCGACCACGTGATCGTCCACCGAGATTATCTTGGGGAAGCTCGCCATGGCCGACACCGTAGCGCTGATCTGACGCTCCGTCAGCCATGGGGCCGGACGGCCCTTGCGCGAGCGCGCCAAGAGGCCGGACCCCTGCTGACGCGGAGCCCCGGAACAAGGCAGACTGGCCGGTGCGACCGAGCAGGACAGGCAGGGGGTCACCATGGCCGGCGACACAGGGCACGGGCAGCAGCTGCGCTTCACCGTGCTCGGGCCCGTCCGCGCCTGGCGCGGCGACGAACCGCTCCACACCGGATCGCCCCAGCAGCGGGCGCTGCTCGCCGCGCTGCTGCTGCGCGGCGGCCGCACCGCCACCGCGCCCGAACTCGTCGACGCCCTGTGGGGCGAGGAGCCCCCGCACGCGGCCCTCGCCGCGCTGCGCACGTACGCCTCCCGGCTCCGCAAGGCCTTCGGCCCCGACGCCGACGCCCTGGTCAGCGAGTCCGGCGGCTATGCGATACGGGTCGGGTACGGCGGCCTCGACATCGACACCGCCGAGCGGCTGGCCGCCGAGGCCGACAAGGCCCGTGGCGCCGGCGACCGGGCCCGCGCCCGCGAGCTGATGAACGAGGCCCTGGACCTGTGGGACGGCGAACCGCTCGCCGGCCTGTCCGGCCCGTACGCCGACACCCAGCGGGCCCGCCTGGAGGAGTGGCGGCTGAGCATCCTGGAGACCCGGCTCGACCTCGACCTGGAGGTCGGCTGCCACGCCGAGGCGGTCTCCGAGCTCACCGCCCTCACCGCCGCCCACCCGCTGCGCGAGAGGCTGCGCGAGCTGCTGATGCTCGCCCTCTACCGCAGCGGCCGGCAGGCCGAGGCCCTCGCCGTCTACGCCGACACCCGGCGGCTCCTCGCCGACGAGCTCGGCGTGGACCCCTGCTCCGAGCTGTCCGAGCTCCAGCAGCGCATCCTCAACGCCGACATCGCCCTGAACGTCCACCCGGCCGCCGCCGACCGGCCCGCCGCCGGGCCCACCTTCATCCGGCCCGCCCAGCTGCCGGCCACCGTCTCCGACTTCACCGGCCGCACCGCCTTCGTCAGCGAGCTCAGCGAGCAGCTCGCCACCGCCGAGGGCCGCGTCATGGCCGTGTCCGCCGTCGCGGGCATCGGGGGCGTCGGCAAGACCACCCTCGCCGTGCACGTCGCCCACGCCGCCCGGCACCAGTTCCCCGACGGCCAGCTCTACGTGGACCTCCAGGGCACCGGTCCCGTGGTCGCCGAGCCGGAGGCCGTGCTCGGGTCCTTCCTGCGGGCCCTCGGCGTCCCGGACTCCGCGATCCCGGACGGCGTGGAGGAGCGGTCCGCGCTCTTCCGCTCCACCCTCGACGGGCGGCGCGTCCTGGCCCTGCTCGACAACGCCCGCGACGCCGCCCAGGTCCGCCCCCTGCTGCCGGGCAACGAGGGCTGCGCCGCGCTCGTCACCAGCCGCGCCCGCATGGTCGGCCTCGCCGGCGCGCACCTGGTCGACCTGGACGTGATGAGCCCCGAAGAGGCGCTCGTGCTCTTCACCCGCATCGTCGGCCCCGAGCGGGTCGACTCCGAGCGCGACGCCGCCATGGACGTCGTCGCCGCCTGCGGCTTCCTGCCGCTGGCCATCCGCATCGCCGCCTCCCGGCTCGCCGCCCGGCGCACCTGGACCGTCTCCGTCCTCGCCCGCAAGCTCGGCGACGAACGCCGCCGCCTGGACGAACTGCGCGCCGGCGACCTCGCCGTCAAGGCCACCTTCGAACTCGGCTACGGCCAGCTCGAACCCGCCCAGGCCCGCGCCTTCCGCCTGCTCGGCCTCGCCGACGGCCCCGACATCTCCCTCGCCGCCGCGGCCGCCGTCCTCGACCTGGACCTCGACGCCACCGAGGAGCTGCTGGAGTCGCTGGTCGACACCTCGCTCCTGGAATCCGCCGCGCCCGGCCGCTACCGCTACCACGACCTCCTGCGGCTCTACGCGCGTTCCTGCGCGGAGCGCGACGAGCTGCCGCCCTCGGAGCGCGAGGCCGCCCTGTCGCGGCTCCTCGACTTCTACCTCGCCACGGCCGCCGGCGTGTACGTGCTCGAGCGCCCCGGCGACCAGCTCCTCACCCACCTGACGCCCACCACCCACCCCGGCCTCACCTTCACCGACCGCGGCGCGGCCGGGGACTGGCTGTTCGCCGAGGCCGGCTGCCTCCTGGCCTGCGTGCGCCAGCACTCCGGCGCCAGCGGCGACACGACGCGCCGGGCTGTGGACCTGCTGCTCGCCGCCAAGGACCTGGCCGAGTCCGGCGCCGACTCCCGCCAGTACGAGCAGGCCGCCACCGCCCTGCTGGCCTCCGCCCAGGCGACGGGCGACACCCGGGCCGAGGGACGGGCCCGGACCGTGCTGGCCCACGTGCACAGTATCGCCGGCCGCTTCGCGCAGGCCGACGCCCAGGCCCGCCAGGCGGTCCAGCTGGGGCGGGCCAGCGAGGACCCGATCCCCTGCTGCTACGCCGCCAACAACCGCGGCATCATCGCCATCTACGAGCACCGCCACGAGGACGCCGAGGCCTACATCGGCCAGGCCCTCGCCGCCTTCCGCGCCGACGGCAACAAGCCCGGCGAGGCCAGCGCGCTGTGCAACCTCTCCCGGGCCCACCTGGGCGCCGGCCGGGTCCAGTCGGCGGTCCGCCTCACCGAGCAGGCCATCGCCCTCTACCGCGAGACCAACGTCTCCTGGCGGCTCGCCAACGCCCTCTACGCGTACGCGGTCGCCCTCACCAGCGCCGGGCGCCACGAGGAGGCCATGGCGCGTCTCCAGGAGGCCCTACCGGTCTTCCGGGACAACCGCCAACGGCTGTGGGAGGGCATGACGCTCTTCCGTATGGCCGAGCTGTACCTGGCCGTCCGTGAGCCCGCGAAGGCCGCGGCCCACGCCGAGCACGCGCTGGCGCAGCTGCGGGACACCGGCGGCGGGTGGCGCCGCGCCAACATCCTGACCGTCCTGGGGCGTTCCCTGGACGCCTTCGGCCAGTCGGGACGCGCCCACGCCTGCTGGACCGAGGCGCTGGGCATCTTCGAGCAACTGGGCTCCTCGGAGGCGGCCGAGGTGCGGGAGCTGCTGACGCCGGTGGCGGCGGCGTAGGGGGCGCGTGGGGTGTCCCCAAGGGGGCGCACCCTCCGGAAAAACCCCCGTCACGTGCCCGTTCATCGATCGTTTATCGTGACCCGGCATTCTAATGAATGTCGATCCGTCGCGTCGGGGGGCAGGCGGGTCGTAGGTGAGGCCTCACCTGGAGGGCGAACAGCCCTCATTGCCCGTCCGGCGGTCTTCGGGGGAGTCGCCGGGCGGGTTCGGCAGTCCCCTCTTCAGCCCAACAACGACTCGCATATCGACCAACGGGGAGAGACACCATGAGCGACGAGAAGAAGCTCAAGCCCATCGTGGCCACGCCGCAGGACGATCACGCGACCGGCACCAAGCCGCTCGTCGCGCAGCTGCTGCCGCAGGACGACCACGCCACCGGGGCGGAGCCGTTCGTCCTGAAGGACGACCACGCCACGATCGAGAAGCCTTTCTGAGCAACGAGCGTTGCTGAGGCGCCCCTCCGGCGGTGACCGGGACCAGGCGTCGGGGAGCTTCCGCCAGACATCGGCCGGAAGCTCCCGGGCCCCGTCAGGTCCCGCCACGACGAGGGCGGCCCCAGTGCGGTGTGCGGCGGGATCCCACGGGGGAACGGCACGACGGGGGAACGGGATCCGGCCAGGGGGCGCACCGACAGGAGGTCCGGGGGAGTACGACGGGGGACCTCACAACGGGGGAACGACAGGGGCCGGCATCGGCGGCGGGGAGGGGATGCCGTCGGCGCCGGCCCCTGCGGCTGCCCGCGGGGGCTTCCAGGGGTGGCCGCCGGGGCGGCCTTGGGGCGTGGGGGCGGCGGAGGACGGCTGTCGGCGACGACGGCTCCTTGTCGGCGGCTCCTCACCGACGGCTCCTCACCGGCACAGCCAATCCGCCTGTCGGCGACGCGACTTCAGAGGCAGGGGCTCCGTTTCAGCGACCTCCTGTCAACCGGCCTATCCGGAATCTCAGGTTTTCCGCCCACAGCTCACGCACCACCGCACATCGCGGGTACGTTCACCGCACAGCACCACCGACCATCAACCCCACGCACCACAACCCCCGAAAAGAGGAGTCGTAATGAACTTCACGACGACGAACCACACCGAGGCATGCGGGCCCTGGGAGGACGCGTCCGCCACCCACGGCACCGGCAAGCGCCGGACGCTGGCGCGCGGGGCCAAGGTGCTCGCCATAGCCGGCCTCGTCGCCGCGGTGGCGATCATCGGTGCGGGGCCGGTCGTCGCCGACGACCACTCGACCACCGTCGAGTCCTTCAAGACGCCCACCGCCGCCGTGAAGGTCTTCGACGACCACTCCACGGGCATCTTCGACCAGGCCAACGGCGGCTCGGACGACCACAGCACGATCGCGCCCCTGACCTTCGGCTGACGGCCGCCCCAGGCGCCCGCCGAGCGCCGGACCCGGTGCGGTCCGTGCGCCCCGTGAGACCGTGGCCGGCGAAGCCCGCCGGTCACGGTCTTCACGCGTGCAGGGCCCGAGCCGGCAACGGGTCGGGATCCCCCGGCGGCCACGACGACCGCTCCACGGCGGCACCCGGGGAGCTCCGACGGCTTTCGCTCCTAAGACCGTCGCTTCTGCCCATGGCCGTCGCTTCTACGGCCGCCGGCCGGCGAGGCGGCGCGCTCGCGCAGCAGCCGCTTGAGCACCTTGCCCGAGGCGTTGCGCGGCAGCTCCGGTACGAACTCCACCTCGCGCGGCACCTTGTAGTTCGCCATCTCCCGGCGCGCCCAGGCGATGAGCTCCTCGGCCGTGACGGCTCCGCGCCGTACGGCGAACGCCTTGCCCACCTCGCCGAGCCGGGCATCCGCCACACCCACGACCGCGACCTCCGCTATCCCCGGATGCCGGGCCAGCACCCGCTCTATCTCGGCGGGGTAGGCGTTGAAGCCGCCCACGACGAACATGTCCTTCACCCGGTCGGTGACCCGCAGGTTGCCGTCCGCGTCCAGCACCCCGACGTCGCCGGTGTGCAACCAGCCGTCGGCGTCGACGGCCCGCTTCGTGGCCTCCGGGTCCTCGAAGTAGCCGGACATCACCTGATAGCCGCGCACCAGGATCTCGCCGGGCGCCCCGGGCGGAAGCGCCACCCTGTCCGCCCCGACCACCTTCACCTCGGTGTCCGGGACGGCCCGCCCCGAGGTGCCGGCCACCAGCTCCGGCGGATCGCCGCGCCGGCACATGGTGACGAGACCGCTGGCCTCGCTCATGCCGTAGGCGGTCAGCACGGTGGCGACGCCCAGCTCGCTCCGCAGCCGTTCGACCAACCGCGGCGGCACCACGGCCGCCCCCGTCACGACGACCCGCAGGGACGACAGGTCGTAGGCCGCCCGGCCCGAGTGGTCCAGCAGCGCCTGGTGGAGGGTGGGCGGACCGGGCAGCACGGATATGCGCTCGGCCACCACATGGGCCAGCACGGCCTCCGGGGTGAAGACGGGCTGCGGAACCATCGTCGCTCCGCGCATCAGGCACGCGATGACGCCTGCCTTGTAGCCGAAGGTGTGGAAGAACGGGTTGACGATCAGATAGCGGTCTCCTTCCCGCAGTCCGGCCAGTTCGCTCCAGACGCCGAAGGCCCGCAGCGTCTGGGCGTGGGTGATGACGGCACCTTTGGGTTCGCCCGTGGTCCCCGAGGTGAAGAGGAGGTCCGAGGGCTCCCCCGGCCCGACGGCGTCGGCCCGCGCCCGCACCTCCCTCCCGGACACCGCGTCCCCGGCGGCGAGGAACTCCTTCCACGTACGGAAGTCGGCGGGAGCGTCGTCGGCCAGGACGACGACGTCCCGCAGGTGCGGCAACCCCGCCAACGGCCCGGCGCCGGCCACCAGAGCGGCGGAAGCGGGCTCGGTTCCGCCACCGGCCGGCGGACCGAAGGCGGACGCCGGGCCCGGGCCGGGCAGCCGACCGGACGCAGACGCCGGCCCGGCGCCGGTCGCCGGTGGCCCGTCCCCCCGCCGCGTCCCGGCCCGGGGGCCACCGGCGCCCTGGGCCGCGTTGCGCAGAGCCGCGACGTACGAGGTGCCCAGGAACGTGCCGGTGACGAAGAGCATCCGGGCCCGCGTGCGCTCCAGCAGCCGTACCGTCTCCGCCCCCTTGAAGCGGGTGTTGACGGGCACGAGCACCGCACCGGCGGTGACCGCGCCCAGCGCGGAGACGATCCAGTCGAGGGTGTTGGGGGCCCAGACGGCCACCCGGTCCCCGGGCTCCACCCCGGCGGCCACGCACCCGGCCGCGGCCCGCTCGACGCGCTCCCCGAGCTGCCGGAAGGTGATCCGGGTCCGGCCCTCGACCACGGCCTCATGCTCGGCGTACCGCTCCGCGGCGACGCGCACGAGCCGGGGTATCGAAACGAATTCCAGATCACCGCGCATCGCAAGCCCTCCCGTGCCCCCGTCCGGCGGCCGGCCGCGACCGCCGACCGCACCACCAGCTGACTTAGCGTCAGATTAGCGATACCCTTCCGCGCTGTCAGCACCGACAGCACGGAGGTGGCGATGACGGCAACGCTCAAGGACACCACTGCGATCGTCGGCATCGGCCAGACCCCCTTCGCCCGCCAACTCGACCCACCTGAAAAGACATTGGCCTGCCAGGCCATCCTCGCCGCGCTCGACGACGCCGGCATCGCCCCCTCCGAGGTCGACGCCTTCGCCTCCTACACCATGGAGGAGACCGACGAGGTCGAGGTCGCCAAGGCCGTCGGCGCGGGCGACGTGACCTTCTTCTCCCGCATCGGCTACGGCGGAGGCGGGTCCTGTGCGACCGTCGCCCACCTCGCCGCCGCCATCACCACAGGTCAGGCGACCGTGGGAGTGGCCTGGCGCTCACGCAAGCGCGGCTCGGGCCCCCGGCCCTGGCGCGACACCCGCGCCCAGCTGCCCACGCCGGCCCAGTGGACCCGTCCGTATGGACTCCTGCGCCCCGTCGACGAGATCGCGATGCTGGCTCGCCGCTACATGCACGAATACGGCGCCACCCGCGACCACTTCTTCAACGTCGCCCTGGCCTGCCGCAACCGCGCCGCCCAGAATCCCGCCGCGATCATGCACGGGCGACCGCTCACCCGTGAGGCGTACATGTCCGCCCGCTGGATCAGCGAGCCGCTGTGCCTCTTCGACAACTGCCTGGAGACGGACGGAGCCCTGGCGTGCGTCGTCGTCGCCGCCGAACGCGCCCGTGACCTGCGGCAACGCCCGGTCTACGTCCACTCCGCGGCCCAGGGCCTGCCGTCCCAGCACCACGGCATGGTCAACTACTGGACCGACGACCCGCTGGCGGGCCCCTCCTGGACCGCCGCCCGACAGCTGTGGAAAGCAGCCGACTTCGGTCCCTCGGACGTCCATGTCGCGCAGATCTACGACGCGTTCACCACGCTCATCCCGCTCTCCCTGGAGGGCTATGGATTCTGCGGGCGCGGCGAGGGCGCGGCCTTCACGGAGGACGGCGCGCTCGAACTCGGCGGCCGCCTCCCGCTCAACACCGGCGGCGGTGGTCTCAGCGAGGCTTACGTCCATGGCTTCAACCTCATCAACGAGGGCGTCAGACAACTCCGCGGCACGTCCACCGCGCAGGTGCCCGGCGCGGCGACCTGCCTGGTCACCGCGGGAGAGGGCGTCCCCACATCGGCACTGCTGCTGAGGAGTTGAGTGCTCATGTCCCCCATGATGAGGGGCACCACTGACAACGGCCTCCTGCTGCCGGTCCCGGACGCCGACGGGGAGCCGTTCTGGACCTACGCCGCCCGGGGTGAGCTGCGTATTCAGTCCTGCGCCGACTGCGGAGGGCTGCGTTTCCCACCCCGACCCTGCTGCCCGCGCTGCCAGTCCTTCGCCACGGAATGGCGTCTGATGTCGGGGCGCGGCCACATCTGGTCGTACGTCCGGCCCCACCCGCCCCTCCTGCCCGGTTACGCCGAGCAGGCCCCGTACAACGTCGTCCTCGTCCAGCTCGCGGACGCCCCGGGCATCCGCCTCGTCGGCAATCCGGTCAGCGCCCCCGACGCGGCGCTGGACTCGGTCGACCCGGCCCTGCTGCGCGTCGGCGCACCGGTCCGGGCCGTCTTCGCGGAGATCGCGCCCGGCGTCACCGTGCCCCGCTGGCTGCTGGAGCGGCCGTGAGCGTCCGCAGGGAGGTCCGCCCGGACGGCGTCGCGCTCCTCACCCTCGACCGGCCCGAGCGTCACAACGCCATCGACCTCGCCACCGCCGGGCAACTGACCGAAGCGTGGCGCGCGTTCCGCTTCGACGATGCCGTGCGCGCCGTCGTTCTCACCGGCGCCGGGGAGCGGGCGTTCTGCACGGGGATCGACCGTTCGGCCGTCGTGCCCCAGCCCGCCTCGCCCTATTCCCTGGACGATCCCCTCCTGGGCATCGGCCCCAAGTCGGCCGACCTCTGGAAGCCCGTCATCGCCGCGGTCGGGGGCATGGCCTGCGGCGGGGCGTTCTATCTCCTGGGGGAGGCGGAGTTCGTCGTGGCCTCCGAGAACGCGACCTTCTTCGATCCGCACGTCTCCTACGGCATGGTCAGCGCCTTCGAGACCGTGCACATGGCCCAGCGCATGCCGTTCGGCGAGGCGGCGCGGATGGCGCTGACGGGGACCGCCGAGCGCCTCTCCGCGCGGCGTGCCTACGAGGTGGGTCTCGTCTCCGAGCTGACCCCGCCCGGCGGGGCCACGGCCGCGGCCCTCCGCGCCGCCGCCGTCATCGCCTCCTGGCCGGCCGAACCCGTGCAGGGCACCGTGAGGGCGCTGTGGGCGGCCAGGGAGGCGGCCCGACAGCACGCCCTCGCCCTGGCCCCGCACCTGATCTCCCTGGGCAACCTTCCCCCCGCCGCCCAGGCGGACCTGTTCGAGGGGCGCGGCCGGGACTACCGCGTGCGCTGAGCCCCCGTGCCCTTGGCCGCGTCCAGGGCGTAGACGCAGCGGTCCTTGCTGCAGGCGTACACCACGCCGCCCGTCGCCACCGGGGAGCCCGTGATCTCCCCGCCGGTGGCGAGCTTCCAGCGCAGCTGACCGCCTGCCGCGTCCACGGTGTACAGGCAGTGGTCCGCGGAGCCGAAGTGGACCCGGCCGTCCGCGACGACGGGGGCGCCGACGATGTCGCCGCCGGCCGCGAAGCGCCACCTGGGCGTGCCCGTGACGGCGTCCAGCGTGTACAGCGCCCCGCCACTGCCCAGGTGCACGGCGCCCGCGGCGACCAGCACCGGCTCGGCCGACTGGCGGGCCTCCGTGGCGATGCGCCAGCGGTCACGGCCGGTGGCGGCGTCGAGGGCGTACACCGTGCCCAGGTAGTCGGCGACGTAGACGCCGCCACCGGTCACGGAGGGGCCCGGCGCGAACGCCGGCGGGCTCAGGAAGACCGCCGGGGCCTCGAACCGCCAGCGCACGTCACCCCGCGCCACGTCGATGGCCAGCACGCGCGTGCCCGCGGCCACGTAGACGACGCCGTCCGGCGCCGCCAGCAGCCGCACCGGCACACCGCCGCACGACGGCGCGTCACCGACGGGATACGACCAGCGCTCGACGCCCGTACGCGCCTCCAGGGCCCGCAGGCGCGCGTCCGCCCATACGTAGACCGTGCCGTCGTGGACCTGCGGTCCGCAGTCGGGCGTCTCGAAGTCGGTCTGGGCGCCGCTCATCTCCCACAGCAGCTCGCCGTTGGCGGCCTCCCATGCCTGGACGCCGCCGCCGCGGGTGCCCGTGACGATGGTGCCCCGGTCGGCCTTCAGGGAGTAGACCCAGCCGTCCGTGGACAGCCGCCACCGCTCGGCGCCGTCCGCGGCGTCCAGCGCGTAGAGCGTCGGCCCGTCGGAGGCGTGTATGCGGCCGTCGGCGACGGCCATCGCCCAGGCGACGTCCCGCGTCTTGAACTGGCGGCGACCGCTGGCCACGTCGAGGGCGTGCACCTCGAAGGACGTGACGTACAGCAGGTCACCGGCGACGACCGGCGTGCCCCAGACGTCGTTGGACATCCGGAAGCGCCACGGCCGCCAACGACCGGGGTCGGCCTGCGGATTGGTGGCGCCGTCCGGCGCGGGTGCGGGGGCGGGGGCCGGGGCGGGCGGCTGGCCCGGCAGGGCGGCGGCGGAGGCCCCGGCCGGCGGGCGCACCCATCCGGTCGTGGCTCCGGCGGCCCGGTCGTGGGGCTCGCGCGCGTCGGCGACCCGCGGCCCGGGGCCGATCGGCACCTGCGACCCGGCCAGGCGCACGGTCCCGTCGGGGGCCGCCGCGGGCGCCCCGGCGTGACGTCCGTGGGCGGCGCCGGGGAGGGCGCCTGCCGGAACGCCGTGCGGTCCGCTCAGGCCACCGCGGGGGTCGGGCGCGCCGACGGCGCCGGAGCGGCCGGTGGCGCCGCTTCCGGCGTGTGCGGAGCCCCAGGCGGCGGGGGCGCGGCCGGCCGGGGGCTCGTGGGCGGCCACGGGCTCGGGGGCCGGCGGCTGGGTGGGCCGGGGCGGCGCGCTCACGCGGCCACGGCCGCCCGCCTGGCCGGCCGCGGCGGGGCGGTGCCCGGCACGGCGCTGCTCGATCAGGGAGACGGCGTTGTCGGGCAGCCACGCGGAGGCCGTACCGCTGTCGTCGCCACCACCGGAGGCGAACAGGTGCGGGGCGAGCTGCGCCTGGAGGTCGGCCGGGCTCGGCCGGTTCTCGGCCGCCATCTGCATGCAGGAGTCGATGAGGGGGCGCAGCTCGTCGGGGAGGCCGCTCAGGTCCGGGCCCTCGCGCAGCAGCATGAAGACGGTCTCGACGGGGTTCGCGCCGTGGAAGGGGGCGTGTCCGGTCGCGGCGAAGACCAGCGTGGAGCCGAGGGAGAAGATGTCGCTGGCGCCGGTGACGCTGCGGGAGTCCCGGGCCTGCTCCGGTGACATGTACGCGGGCGTGCCGACGGCGACGTTGGTCATGGTCAGCCGGGTGTTGGAGACGCCCGAGGCGATGCCGAAGTCGATGACGCGCGGCCCGTCCTCGACCACGAGCACGTTGGAGGGCTTCAGGTCCCGGTGGACCAGCCCCGCGCCGTGGATGGACTGCAGCGCCTCGGCGACCCCGGCAGCCAGCCAGCGCACCGCCTGGGCGGGCAGCGGGCCGCACTCGGTGATGATCTCCTCGAGCGAGGGCGCGGGCACGTACGCGGTGGCCAGCCACGGCACGGCCGCCCTGGGGTCGGCGTCGACCACGGCGGCGGTGTAGAAGCCGCTGACGGCTCGGGCCGCTTCCACCTCACGGGTGAAGCGCACACGGAAGAGCTGGTCCTCCGCGAGCTCCGTCCGCACCGTCTTGATCGCCACCCGCCGGCCGGATGCCGAGCGGGCGAGATAGACCAGCCCCATGCCGCCGGCACCGAGTCGGCCGAGCACCTCGAACGGGCCGATCCGTCTCGGGTCGTGCTGCGTAAGCTGCTCCACCACTGGCCTGCCACCTCCCCGTCGGGGCTTGAAGGGTTTCAGCCCCGTGCAGCGTCTCACCGCGAAATTATCCCGGGGTACGCACCCTGATTCTTCCTGGCGAAGCCCCCGGTTGCGAACCCGGGGCACGCTTCGCCGTGTCTCCGCCATAGCGGGCCATATGGCGCCACATGAGGAATGTCCGATCTGCACCCTGCCCTCATTCGTCCCCCGCTACCCCTCCCCCTCGCTCTTCGCGGCCGGCTATTCGCCTTCCGGCCGCTCGGGCTGCGACAGGTCGATGACGGCGAAATCGGCTCCTTGGTCGTCGGCGACCACCGCGAAACGCCCGTACGGGGTGTCCTGCGGCTCCCTGCGCACCCGCCCGCGCATCCGCTGCACGGCACGCACCACGGCGTCGCAGTCCTCGACCACGAAATAGGTCAGGAAGTGGGCGGGCATCTCCTTGGGGTACCGGTCGTCCATGACGACCCGGCCGCCCACCGCGCTCTCCGCCCCGCCCCCCGCCCCGCCGGGCGTCCAGATGGCGAAGTCGACGGACGCCTCCTCGCTCACGTCGTAGACGTTGAAGCCGAAGACCGCCTCGTAGAAGGGGTCGACCGCCTTCGCGTCCCAGGTCCACACCTCGGCCCAGCCGTACGAGCCCGGCTCGCCCCGCTTCTCGAAGCCCTTGTGGCTGCCCGCCTGCCAGACGCCGAAGACCGCTCCCCCGGGATCGGCCGCCATCAGCATCGTGCCGAACGGGCCGACGGCCACGGGTCCCGTGACGATCTGGCCGCCGGCGGCCCGGATCCGCCCGGCGGTGGCCGTCGCGTCGTCCGAGGCGAAGTAGACGGACCAGGTCGTCGGCATGCGACCGTCCGGCTTGGGGGCGAGCGCCGCCACGTTCTTGCCGTCGTGGAAGGCGTGGGTGTAGTGCCCGTACTCACTGCCGGCGTCCTCGAACGTCCACCCGAAGAGCTCGCCGTAGAAGCGCTTGCCCGCCTCGACGTCCGAGAGCATGGCATCCACCCAGCACGGCATGCCCGCCTGGATTCCGTCCGTGGCTGTGCTCATGGTCCGCTCCTTCTGCGCGCGTCCGAGCGAGGGTGCCGAGTCGGCCGAGTGAGCCGGTGGATCATGCTGAAGCGAGCCGCGCTCCGGGCCTGGAGATCACGTCCTGGCTGCCACGGTATAGGCGGTCCACCCATCGCGCGCGGCCTGTGGACAACCTGTGAAGCAAGTGGGTGGCGACCGTTGTCCACAGCTTGTTGATAGGACAATTCACCGGTACGGGCCAATCCGTTCCAACTCTATTCCGACCCCCCGCCACCTGTTCTGACCTGCGGCGATACCCGGTCCCGCACCCCCGCCCCCATTTGCATGCGGCCGAATCGCGCTCCGATCACCCCTCGGTAAGCTGACGGCATGACAGGACAAGTACGCACCGTCGACGGCCGCGTGGCCGGTCGGCGAGGGCAGGCCACGCGGCAGAAGCTGCTGGACTGCCTCGGTGAAATGCTCAGCTCGTCCCCCTACCGCGACGTCAAGGTCATCGACGTCGCCCGCAAGGCCGGAACCTCCCCCGCGACCTTCTACCAGTACTTCCCCGACGTCGAGGGCGCCGTCCTGGAGATCGCCGAGGAGATGGCCAAGGAAGGCGCGAGCCTGACCGAACTGGTCGCGAGCCGCTCGTGGGTCGGCAGGTCCGGCTGGCAGGCGGCCGAGGAACTCGTCGACGGCTTCCTGGGCTTCTGGCGCAAGCACGACGCCATCCTGCGCGTGGTCGACCTCGGCGCGGCCGAGGGCGACAAGCGGTTCTACAAGATCCGCATGAAGATCCTCAACGCCGTCACCAACTCCCTGACGGACTCCGTCAAGGAGCTCCAGTCCAAGGGCAAGGTGGACAAGGACGTCAACCCGGCGGCCGTGGCGGGTTCGCTGGTCGCGATGCTCGCCGCTGTGGCCTCCCACCAGAAGGGCTTCCAGAGCTGGGGCGTCAAGCAGGCCGAACTCAAGCCCAACCTCGCGCTGCTGGTTCATCTGGGCATCACCGGCAAGAAGCCGACCAAGTAGCGCCGGACCGCCCAGCGGCGGCACAACAGCACCCACACGCACGTCCTGTCATCGCAGCGGCGGGCCGCCCGGGCTTGGCCCCGGCCGGCCCGCCGTGGCGCATCACCGGCAGCGCCCGCGGCAGCCGTACCGGCCCTGTCACCCCGCCGCCGTCACCCGTCGGTGGATCCGCCGCCCGCCACCGCCCGGGGCTACCGCCGGTCCAGTCTGAAGAGCCGGATCTCACGCTCCACGCGTTCCTGGTAGCGGGCGTACGGAGGCCAGAAAGCGAGCGCTGTCGCCCACGCCCCCTCCCTCTCCGCACCGCTCAACAGACGTGCCCGCACCGGGATGTCCCGTCCCCGCCAGTTGATCTCCACGTCCGGATGAGCCAGCAGGTTCGCCGTCCACGCGGGGTGGCCGGGCCGGCCGAAGTTGCTGCCGACCAGGAGCCAGGCACTGTCCGCAGGGTCCGCCGGAATGCACGCGAGCGGGGTCCGGCGCGTCAGACCGCTCTTCGCCCCGGTCGAGACGAGCACCGCCCCGGGCAGCAGACTCGCGCTCAACAGCACTCTGCCGCGCGTCAACCGGTGCACAGCACGGTCGATCGCCGGTACGAAATGCGGTGCCACCCGTGCGAACGAACGGGTCGAGGAGACCTTCTGGACCACGCGTTCGACGCCAGTCATCACAGCACCACCGCTTCCCTCTCGTCCGTCACCGCAAACAGCCCGGCGGCCTCCGCCGCACGCGCCCGCAGGCGGTGCACGGGGCCGAACAGCAGCGCGTCCGAAGCAGCTCGTTTGAAGTACAGCTGCACATCGTGCTCCCACGTCACCCCGATGCCTCCGTGCAGCTGGATCGCCTCCCCGGTGACCGTCCACGCCGTCTCCAGCGCCTGCGCCAGCGCGAGCCCCCCGACGGCCGCGGCACCCGACGGCGGCTGTCCCCCGCCGGCGGCCCAGGCCGCGTAGTACGCCGCCGAACGGGCGCCCTGCACCGCCACGTGCAGATCCGCCAGCCGGTGCTTGACGGCCTGGAAGGACCCGATCGGCCTGCCGAACTGCTCCCGCACGCGCGCGTACCCCACAGTCCGCTCCAGCGCCGCGTCCGCCACCCCCACGGCCTCCGCCGCGAGCACCGCGGCCACCGGCCCGCCCAGGGCCGCCAGCACGCCCCACGCGTCGCGCTCCCGCGCGCCGAGCAGCTCCGCCCGGACGTCCCGCAACTGGACACGGGCCTGGGGGCGCGTCTCGTCCATCACCGTCAGCCGGGCCCGGACCACACCGCGGGCCTCTGCCGGGCGTACGAGGAAGAGCAGCGCACGCCCGTCGACGTAGCCGCCGGTGTGCGCGGCGACGATCAGCAGCCCGGCGCTGTGCCCGTCCAGCACCTGCCCGGCCTCCCCGTACAGCCGCCAGCCGTCCGGGGTGCGCCGCGCCTGTACGCCACCGGCCCGGCCGCCCACAGGCGGGGCGGCGCCCTCAGGGCCGACCAGGCCGAGTGCCACCGGCAGGGGCGCGCCGGGCAGGGCGAGGGCCGCGGTGAGCTCACCCGAGGCCAGGCGGGGCAACAGCTCCGCGCGCTGCTCCGTGGTGCCGAGGGAGGCGATGAGCGGGGTGGCCAGAGCCGTCGTCGCGAGCAGCGGCGAGGGCAGGAGCGCGCGTCCGGTCTCCTCACCGGCCAGCGCCAGCTCCGTGGGCCCGCATCCCACCCCGCCGTACCGCTGCTCCACCGCCAGCCCTGCCAGCCCCAGCCGCTCGGCCAGCTGCCGCCAGAGCCCCTCGTCATGGCCGGCCGGGGTCAGCACCGCCGCCCTGACCTCCGCGACGCCACAGCGCTTGAGCAACAACTCACGCAGGGCAGCCCGGATCCCGGCCTGTTCCTCGCTGAACGCGGCGTCCATAGCGGACTCCTCCCTCCCGGCGGGCGGCCGTCATCGTAGGGCGCCGGACCGGACTTTCCCAGAGTCCATCTGATGTACCGTCAGATTTATGACTCCAGGCAAGCGCAAGGTCGCTGTCGTCGGCGTCGCCCTCGCGGACTGCGGCCGTCTCGACACGGTCACGCCCTACGCCCTGCACGCCCAGGCCGCCCGACGCGCCCTCGCCGACTCCGGGCTCGACCGGAGCGTCATCGACGGCTTCGCGTCCACCGGCCTCGGCACGCTCGCCCCCGTCGAAGTCGCTGACTACCTGGGGCTGCGGCCCTCGTGGGTCGACTCGACCTCCGTCGGCGGAGCGACCTGGGAAGTCATGGCCTCCCACGCGACCGACGCCATCGCGGCGGGCCACGCCAACGCCGTGCTCCTGGTCTACGGCTCCACCGCCCGCGCCGACATCAAAGCCGGTCGCCGCACCTCCCATCTCTCCTTCGGCACCAGCGGACCCGCCCAGTTCGAGGCGCCCTACGGCCACACCCTCATCGCGAAGTACGCGATGGCCGCACGCCGCCACATGCACCAGTACGGCACCACGGTGGAGCAGTTGGCCGACATCGCCGTCCAGGCCCGCACCAACGCCGCCCACAATCCCCACGCCCTCTACCGCACCCCCCTCTCCGTCGACGACGTCCTCTCCGGCCCGCTGATCGCCGACCCGTTCACCACACTCCACTGCTGCGTACGCTCGGACGGCGGCTGCGCGGTCCTGCTGGCGGCGGAGGAGTACACCACCGACGCCGCACGGCCCCCGGTCTGGGTCCTGGGCACCGGCACGGCCGTCTCCCACAGCGCCATGTCCGAGTGGGAGGACTTCACCGTCACCCCCGCCGCCGTCTCCGGCCGCCTGGCCTTCGAGCGGGCCGGCGTCACCCCCCGGGACATCGACGTGGCGCAGCTGTACGACGCCTTCACCTACATGACGCTGGTGACGCTGGAGGACCTGGGCTTCTGCGCGAAGGGCGAGGGCGGCACGTTCGCGTCCGGGGGCCGGCTGACGACCGGCGGCGCCCTGCCGGTCAACACCGACGGGGGCGGCCTGTCGGCCTGCCACCCCGGGATGCGGGGCCTCTTCCTCCTGGTCGAAGCCGTGCGCCAGCTACGCGGCGAGGCGGAGGAGGGACGCCAGGTCCACCGGCCGGACGGCCGGCTCCCCCAGCTCGCGGTGGCCTCGGGAACGGGCGGCTGGTTCTGCTCGTCGGGGACCGTCGTCCTGGGACGGGACCGACCCTGACCGAAGGCCGTGAACGGGACTGGCCTTGGCCGGGGGCCGTGAACGGGACCGACCCTGACCCGAGGCCGTGAACGGGACTGGCTCTGACCGAAGGCCGTAGGCGGACTGACTCTGACCCGGGGCCGTGGACGGCACGGCCCCGCTGATGTCAGCCGCCCTCGCCCACCGGCCGGAACACCGGCACCACCGGGTGTGACGGGACCGCCGGATCCCTGCGGAAGGCCACCACCAGCGGCATCCCCACCCGCAGTGCGCCCTCGGAGCAACCGACGACCTCGCTCATCATGCGCGGCCCCTCCTCCAGCTCGACGACGGCGGGTGTGTAGGGGAGGCGGGAAGCGAAGGGCGACAGGTCGTTCCTGTGCACGACGGACCACGTGTACAGCACGGCCCGGCCGCTCGCCTGCTCCCAGACGACCTCCTCACCCCAGCACCGCGGGCAGACCTCCCGTGGGTAGTGGTGCGCCGCCCCGCACCCCACCGCCCGGCAGCGGCGTATCAGCAGCCGCTCCGCGGCGGCCGCGTCCCAGTACGGCCGGGTGAAGTCGTCCACCTCCGGCACGTCAAAGCGCGGTATCTCTCCCATGAGGCCCACACCTCCCAGGTGTTCCGACGTACGGCAAGCCGCACAGCCCATTCCTGACGGCTTATCAGATCGGTAACCTGACTCAACGTCAGCATATCGGCCATCGAGCAGGAGTGGGCGAGAACGATGCTTGGATCGACTCACGGCTCCCTCACCACCACCTCTCGCCCGGCCCGCGTCGTGGCCTGTGGCGAACGTCCGGGCCCCGCCGTCCACGGCATGGCCGCCAGCGACCGGGACGTGGACGTCAGCGGGCGTCCGCTGCACTGCGACGTCCCCGACCTGGACCGGCTCTTCCGCCCCGAGACGGTGGCGGTCATCGGCGCCTCGGAGACCGAGGGCCGCCCCAACACCGGGATCACCCGCCGGCTCGTCTCCTGGGCCGAGCGCGTCGGCGCCCGCCTCCATCCCGTACACCCCACCCGTACGACCGTCTTCGGCCTCCCCTGTCACCCTTCCGTCCACGACCTGCCCGAGCAGATCGACCTCGCCGTCCTCCTCGTCGGCGACCCAGCCCCCGTCCTGGAGGAACTGGCCGTCTGCAAGGTCCGCTTCGCCGTCGTCTTCGCCTCCGGCTTCGCCGAGACCGGCCCCGAGGGAGCGGCGGCCCAGGCCCGGCTGGCCGCCACCGTCCGTCACAGCGGGACCCGTCTGCTCGGCCCCAACACCAACCTCAACGCCTTCGAGCACTTCCGCGACGACCTCGACGGCCCGGCCATCGCCCTCATCACGCAGTCAGGCCACCAGGGCCGTCCGGTCTTCGCCCTCCAGGAGCTGGGCATCCGGCTCTCCCACTGGGCCCCGACCGGCAACGAGGCCGACCTGGAGTGCGCGGACTTCATCTCCTACTTCGCCACCCGGCCCGAGGTCGGGGCCATCGCCGCGTATGTGGAAGGACTCAAGGACGGTCGCTCGTTCCTCCTGGCGGCCGACCGGGCCGCCCGCAACAGGGTCCCGGTCGTCGCCGTCAAAGTCGGCCGCACGGAGACCGGAGCCCGCACCGCCGCCTCCCACACCGGCAAGCTGACCGGCGCGGACGACGTCGTGGACGCGGCGATGCGGCAGTTCGGCGTGATCCGCGTGAACGGCCTGGACGAGTTGCAGGACACCTCGGCGCTGCTCGCCCGCGCCCGGCCGCCCCGGGCCACCGGAGTCGCCGTCTATTCGATCTCGGGCGGCACGGGCGCCCACTTCGCGGACATGGCCACGGCGGCGGGCCTGGAAATCCCCCCGCTCTCCGCGGCGAAGCAGGGCGAGCTCCACCAATGGGTCCCCGAGTACCTGAGCGTCGCCAACCCCGTCGACTGCGGCGGTCACCCCGTCGGCGACAGCCGCGGCCGGAAGATCATCGACGCCCTCCTCGCCGATCCGTCCATCGGCGTCCTCGTCTGCCCCATCACGGGCCCCTTTCCCCCACTGAGCGACAAGCTCGCGCAGGACCTCGTGGACGCGGCGGAAGAGACGGACAAGCTCGTGTGTGTCATCTGGGGCTCCCCCGTCGGCACGGAGGACGCCTACCGCCGCACCCTTCTCGGCTCCTCCCGCGTGGCCACCTTCCGCACCTTCGCCAACTGTGCCACCGCGCTCCGCGCCTACTTCGGCCACCACCGCTTCACCGCCGGCTATCGCTCCCCCTTCGATGACGCCCCGCGCTCCCTGTCTCCCTCCGCCCGCAAGGCGGAGGCACTGCTGCGCCCGGGCGAGCAGCTCAGCGAGCACGCCGCCAAGCAGCTCCTGCGCGCGTACGGCATACGGGTGCCCCGCGAGCAGTTGGTGACGAGCGCGGCGGCGGCCGTCCGGGCGGCCGCCCAGGTCGGCTACCCGATCGTCATGAAGGCGTCCGGTCCACAGCTGGCGCACAAGTCGGAACTGGGCCTGGTCAAGATCGGCCTGACGTCCGCCAGCCAGGTCCGTGACGCCTACCGGGAGCTGACCGAGATCGCCCGCTGCGAGGGGCTGCCGCTGGACGGCGTCCTGGTCTGCCAACTGATCGAACGAGGCGTCGAAATGGCCGTGGGCATGGCGCACGACGCGCTTTTCGGCCCGACCGTGGCCGTGGGCCTGGGCGGTGTGCTGGTGGAGGTCCTGGACGACGCCACCGTGCGCGTACCGCCGTTCGGCGAGGACCAGGCGCGGGCGATGCTCGGTGAGCTGCGGGGGCGGGCCCTTCTGGACGGGGTCCGGGGGGCTTCCCCGGCCGACGTGGACGCTCTCGTCGAGACCGTTCTCCGCGTGCAGCGCATGGCCGTGGAGCTGGGCGACCGCATCGCCGAACTGGACATCAACCCCCTGGTGGTCCTGGGACAGGGCCAAGGCGCCGTGGCCCTCGACGCGCTGGCCTTCTGCCGCTGAGCCCGGCGACGGCACCCCGAAGCCGCCCCCCGCGACCGGGCCCGCGACCGTCCGGGGCACCGCCCGCGGGGCTGAGCCCCCTCGCGCGGCCTCCCGTAGGACAAGGAGCTCCCCCATGAACTTCTCCCCCCGTGAAGCAACCACTGAGCCGGATGGGCACGGCGAACCAGCCGGGTTCGACGTGCCCTCCGGATCCGATGAGTCATTGGTACGGCACACCACTGACAGCGGGGTGGCGTGGATCACCTTGAACCGCCCCCAAGCGCTGAACGCCATAGCCGCTGACCAGCGCGAACAATTGATTTCGAGTTTTTCCGCGGCCTCCGCCGACCCGACCGTCCGGGCCGTAGTGATCACTGGGGCGGGGAAAGGGTTCTGCGCGGGCGCCGACCTGCGGGGAACCCAGGGGCCGACGCCTGCCGAGCGGGTCCCGGGCGACGTGGCCCGCATGATCCGGGAGGGGGCCCAGCGCCTGGTCAGCGCGGTACTGGACTGTGAGAAGCCGGTGATCGCGGCCGTGAACGGCACGGCGGCGGGCCTCGGGGCCCACCTGGCGTTGGCCTGCGATCTGGTGCTGGCGGCGGAGTCGGCGCGGTTCATCGAGGTGTTCGTGCGTCGGGGCCTGGTCCCCGACGGCGGCGGGGCCTATCTGCTGCCGCGCCTCGTGGGACCACAGAGGGCGAAGGAGCTGATGTTCTTCGGGGACGCCCTGTCGGCCGCCGAGGCGGAACGATTCGGCCTGGTCAACCGCGTCGTGGCCGACGCGGATCTGGCCGAGGAGGCGGCAGCGTGGGCCGCGCGGCTGGCACAGGGGCCGACCCGCGCCCTCGCTCTGACGAAACAGCTGGTCAACGCCTCCCTGGCCGCGGACCGCGCGGCCTCGTTCGCCGCCGAGGCGACCGCGCAGGAGATCAACATGATGACGACTGACGCGGCCGAGGGCGTGGCGGCCTTCCGGGAACGCCGCAGCCCGCGCTTCCGGGGGCGGTGAGAGGTGCCGGACAGCCGACGCCACGGGTCTTCATAACTGACGTCCCGTCAGGTTCAATGGGTTCATGATGGGACACGCCGGGATGGCGGCAGTGGCCATCCGCTACCTGCGCTCGACGGGCTCGCGGGCCGCACCCGGGCCGCCCGTCGATCCCCTGCCCCGCCCGGAGCTCCGGGCGGTAGGGGCGGACGAGGTGCCTCCACCCACCCCGCGAGAGTTCCGGAACGTCCTCGGTCACTTCGCCAGCGGGGTCACCGTCGTCACCGCGCCCGGCGAGGACGACCTGCCACCCGCGGGCTTCGCCTGCCAGTCCTTCACGTCGCTGTCCCTCGACCCGCCCCTGGTCGCCTTCATGGTGGCCCGCACGTCCACGACGTGGCCCCGCATCGCCCGCGCCGGGGTCTTCTGCGTCAACGTCCTGGGGGCCGGCCAGAAGTCGCTCTGCGAAGGTTTCGCCGTCAGCAGTTCACAAACAGCGGACAAGTTCTCCGGGGTGCCGTACGAACCGGCTCCAGCGACCGGTTCACCGCGACTCGGCGGCGTACCGGCGTGGATCGACTGCACGATCCAGGCCGTTCATACGGGCGGCGACCACTTGGTCGTCGTGGGGCGCGTGGAGGCCCTGGGCGCGGACGAGAGCGCAGCGACTGCCGGCCCACTGCTCTTCCACCGGGGCACGTTCGGGGCGTTCGACGCCTTCGGCCCTACAGACCACTGAGGCCCCCGACGACGGTCGCAACCCGGTCTGCACAGCGGGGGTCCGCCGGCAGTGACCTTGGAGAAGGCCGGGCCTGAGGGTGCGACGCCGGGCCGGACGGCGAACACTTGGGCCGGACGGCGAACACCGGGCTCCGCCTCCGGCTCTACTTCTTCTGCTTGACCACCTTCGTCAGCACGTAGCGCTTGCCGGAGCCCGGCTTGCCTATCTCGTGGTAGATCCGCGGCGCCTTCTCCGTGCCGATGACGCTCCAGTCACGGGAGAGCTCACAGGAATTGATCCGCAGGGAGACGCCTTGCACACTCCCGCCGTCCTTCAGCGGGGTCCAGGTGCCCGAGCCGTCGCAGTCCTTCGGCTTGTCCTTGCCCGTACCGTCCCAGGTGAAGTTGTCGAGCCCCTCGGCGGTCGCCGCGCCGTCCGAAGCGAGCTTGACGGTGCCACCACGGCCGTCGGTCCACGTGCCTGCCATGTCCGCCTTGGTCAGGCGGGGCGGCTCGTACACCTTGACCAGTCCGCTGCCGTACACCCCCGCGCCGACCGCGCCGATGGCCAGCCACGCCACCGCACCGACGCTCGTCACCCGCCGGGCCACGCTCCCCGGCCGGTCGTCGCGCACCCGGCGGGCCGCGGCACGTCCGGCCAGGGCGGCGGGCAGCAGCCCGAGGGTGAGGGCACCCCACCACACGAGATAGGCGAGCGGTCGTGCGAAGTGGAGGCTGCCCAACGCCGCGACGGCGCCGAACGCCACCACAGCCGCGGCGGAGACCACCGGCACCGCTCCGGCGGCCCACAACCTGCCGTCCTCACGCCCTCGGCGACGCGCGGCACGGCGGGCCAGCCCCAACGCGGGCATCACGGCGACCGCCGTGACGAAACCGCTGATCAGCACGGTGAGAAGGAGGGCCCCGAACGTCACGGCCGTGATCACGAGGGGGCCCTTGGGTATGCCGTCGTGCTCACGCGAGAGAACGACGAGCAGGCCGACCGTCACGGCGATGACGACCTCGGCGCAGAGCGCGGCCATCGAGGCGCAGAAAGCGGCGCCGAAGCCGTCGCCGTGCGTCACCCGCTGAACGGCCGCGCGGGACTCCCCGGGCGCGGCGTCGTCCGCCGCCTCGCCCGGTATGGCATGCGGCTCAGCCTGCTGTGTCATATCAGCCCCTCTCTCCAAGAATGATTCCCCCAGAGGCCGAGAGGTTCCGCTGCGGGAGCTCCGAGCCGTACTCGCCCCACCGGTCCCGGCGATGAGGCCCGGGCACACCACCGCACAGGCGCCGGCCATCAGGCGACCATTCTTACCGAATAGTCGGTCTTGCCCTGAAACGGGGGCTGCCTGGTCGGCAGGAGGCACGAGCCCACCCCACACGCGGCCGGCAGCCTGCGCAAGGCCTCCGGCGGGGATCACATGGAGGGTGGCCCCGGATCACCGTTCGAACGAAAGGACGCCGCGGGCGCCGCTCAGGTTGTGCGCGTCCTCCACGGCCCGCTCGAATTGCCCGACCGGGTAGACGCGGGTGACCAGCTCGTCGAGGAGCAGCCGGCCTTCGCGGTACAGCCGCGCGTACAGCGCGATGTCGTGCTGGGGGCGGGAGGAGCCGTAGCGGCAGCCGAGAATCGACTTGTCGAGGTACATGGAGGAGACGCGGAACGACGCTTCCACTCCGGCGGGGGGCACGCCGAGCAGCACCGCCTGTCCCCGGCGGCCGAGGAGATCGATCGCCTGCCGTACGAGGCGGGCGTCGCCGACGCACTCGAAGGCGTGGTCGACACCGGCCGGCAGGATCTCCCGCACCGCGGACGGGACGTCGGGGACCGCGGAGGCGTCGACGAAGTGCTTCGCGCCGAACGTCCGGGCCAGCGCCTCCTTCGCCGGATCCGCGTCGACGGCGACGACGACCGACGCTCCGGCGAGCCTCGCGCCCTGCAGGACGTTGAGCCCGACGCCTCCGGTACCGATGACGAGCACGCTGTCGCCCTGTGCCACCCGGGCCCGGTTGAGGACGGCGCCGACACCGGTGAGGACGGCGCAGCCGAGGAGGGCCGCCGAGGCCGCCGGGATGTCGTCGGGGATCCGGACGGCCTGGGCGGCTTTGACGACGGTGCGCTCCGCGAAGACGGAACTGGCCGCGAAGTGGTACGGCCGTTCGCCCCGCCACGAGAAGGGGCGGGCGGGCCTGCCGATCGAGTTCCAGCACATCGTCGGCCTGCCGCGGTCGCAGTCCGCGCAGGCACCGCAGTTGGCCAGCGTGGACAGAGCGACGTGATCGCCGGGTGCGACGTGGGTGACGCCAGGGCCGACGCCCTCGACGACCCCGACGCCCTCGTGGCCGAGGACGACGGGCAAGGGGTGCGGAATGGTTCCGTCGAGGACTGAGAGGTCGCTGTGGCAGAGGCCGGCGGCGGTGACGGCGACGAGCACCTCGCCGGGACCGGGGCCGCGGACCTCCAGGTCGTCGACGACCTGGGGCCGCTTGCCGTCGAAGATGACGCCTCGCATGGTGGTGATCCTCTCCGGCCGCGGGGACGGTGGCGGTGACGCCGGTCAGGAGGGCCAGACGACCGACTGGAGTTCGCTGTAGGCGTGGAGCCCGAAGGAGCCGCCGTCGCGGCCGGTTCCGCTTTCCTTGAAGCCGCCGAAGGGCGTCTCGGGGTGTCTCTGCGCCGTGTTGATCCCGACGTTGCCGCTGCGCAGCCGGGCGGCGAGCGCCCAGGCCCGGCGCGTGTCGGCGCTGAAGACGTAGTCGTAGAGGCCGTACGGGGTGCCGTTGGCGATCCGAACCGCCTCGTCCTCGTCGGTGAAGGGGATGGCGACCACGACGGGACCGAAGATCTCCTCGCGGGCCACCGGCATCTCGGGCCGGACGCCGGCGATGAGTGTGGGGGCGACGAAGAAGCCGGGGCTGACCTGGGGGCGGATGCCCCCCGCGAGGATCCGCGCCCCCTGGTCCCGGGCCCCCGCGACGTACGCCTCGACGCGGTCGCGGTGCTCGGCCGAGATCACCGGGCCCACGATCGTGGAGTTATCCACAGGGTTCCCGACGGTCAGTGACTCAGCGTAGTCTTTGAGGGCGGTGACGACCTGCTCGTACAGCGATCGATGGACGAGCACGCGGGTCGGCGCTGTGCAGATCTGCCCGCTGTGGAAGGACCAGACCGAACCGACCGCCCCGATCGCCGACTTGAGCGCCTTGTCGTCGGCATCCCCCAGGACGATGGCCGCGCCCTTGCCGCCCAGCTCCATCAGGGTGCGCTTCATCGACCTCCCCGCGGATTCGGCGATCTTCTTTCCCACGGCAGTGGACCCGGTGAAGCTGATCATGTCGACGCCGGGGTGGGCCACGAGCGCTTCACCGGCGCCCGGGCCCGAGCCGGTGACCACGTTGAACACACCGTCCGGGAGGCCGGCCTCCCGGCAGAGCGGGCCCAGTTCGAGGCAGCAGAGCGGGTCCTGCGGTGCCGGTTTGACGACGACCGCGTTGCCCATGGCCAGGGCGGGCGCGACCTTGCCCGCGAGATTGACGAGGGGGAAGTTGTAGGAGGTGATGCAGCCGACCACACCCACGGGACGGCGAACCGCTGCGGCCCCTATCAGGCCGGCGGGAGCGAGGGGCCCCGCCGCTACGGGCTGTGGCGGGAGCGGGATGACGTCCGTCTCCAGCGCACCCCGCGCATAGCGCCGGAACCGCTCCGCTGTGACCGGCAGTTGCATGGCCGAGGTGAGGCGCATCGTCGCACCGGTCTCGGCTTGGAGGAGGGGCGCGAGCTCGCCTCTCCGTTCGGTGAGCAGACCGGCGATCCGGTCCAGCACCGCCGCGCGTTCGCGCGGATCAGTTCGGAACCAGCCGCCCTGCGCGGCCTGCGCGGCGGTCACGGCGTCGGCGACTTCGGCGGGAGTCGACTCCGGGGCCTCCCCGACGACCTCTTCGGTCGCCGGATTGACAACTGGATAGTGCCCTTTTGCCGGCGTGTGCCAGGAGCCGGCGATCCAGTGCCCGTACGCCGTCATGGCCGGTGCTCCTTCGGCAGGCCGAGGACGCGCTCGGCGATGATGGTGCGCTGGATCTCGTCCGAGCCGCCGTAGATGGTGTCGGCTCGGCTGAAGAGGAACAGGCGTTGCAGGGCGTCCAGTCGGTACGGCCTGTCGGCGTGCCAGTCGCCCGGTCCCAGGGCGGCGGGCTCGCCCCGCACCTGCATCGCCAGTTCACCGAGGCGTCTGTGCCAGCCTCCCCACAGCAGTTTGGCGACACTGGGCGCATCCGGGCCGGCCTCCGTCCCGAGGGTGCGCAGGGCGTTCCAGCGCATCGTCTGGAGCTCGGCCCACTGGCGCACGAGCCGGTCCCGCACCACCGGGTCCCCCGCGGCACCGTTCTCCACAGCGAGGCGGACCACTCGGGCCAGCTCGGCCGCGAAGCCGATCTGCTGGACGAGGGTGGAGACTCCTCGCTCCCGGGCGAGGAGCCCCATGGCGACGCGCCAGCCGTTGCCCTCACCACCGACGAGGTGCTCGGCGCGGGCTTCTGCGCCGTCGAAGAACACCTCGTTGAAGTCGGCTGTCCCCGACATCTGCCGGATGGGCCGGACCTCGATCCGGCCGGGCTGGTCCATGGGTACGAGCAGGAAGGAGAGGCCGTGATGGCCTTGGGAGCCCACGGCGGTGCGGGCGAGGACGAAGCACCAGTCGGCCTCGTGGGCGAGCGAGGTCCAGATCTTCTGGCCGCTGATCCGGTACGTGCGCCCGCCGTCGGAACGGACGGCGGTGGTCCGTACGGCGGCGAGGTCGGAGCCGGCGCCGGGCTCGCTGTAGCCCTGGCACCACAGCTCCTCGCCGCGGGCGACGGCGGGCAGGAAGCGGGCGCACTGGGCGTCGTCACCGTGGGCGAGGAGGGTGGGGGCCAGGAGGTTCTCGCCGAGGTGGCCATGGCGCGGGGGCGCCTGGGCGCGGGCGTACTCCTCCGCCCAGACGATCTGTCCTGTCAGTGTCGTGGTGCGGTTGCCGTACGTGCCGCGCGCGTGGTGCCACCCGAGTCCGATCCAGCCGCCGGCGCCGAGTTCCCTTTCCCAGGCACGGCCGGCGGTGCGGACGGGTTGGCCTGTGAGGTGCTCGGTCAGCCAGGCGCGTGCCTCGCGGCGGAACGCCTCGTCCTCGGGCCCGAAGGCGAAGTCCACGGCTGCTCCCTCCCTACCGGCGGTCAGGCGTTGGGACGTTCTCCGGCGGCAGCCGCTGAGGCCATCGACTGGAGCTGTCCGAGCATCGGCATCGGATCGGTGCCGACCGTCCCCGGGAGAAGGTCGGCGATGCGCTGCGGAGTCCAGGGGCCGTCGGCGTAGGCGGCGCGCAGCTCACGCGGCTGGGCCCAAACGGCGATCTTCGGGCCGGCCACCGTGTAGACCTGCCCGGTGATGTGCTCCTGACGGGCACGCTCGCTCAGCAGGTAGACGACCAGGGGGGCCACGTCTTCCGGCTCGCCGATCTCCTTGAGCTCCACCGGCACCTGGGCGGACATGCGGGTGCGGGCCACGGGGGCCACACAGTTGGCGGTGACGCCGTACTTGTGCAGGCCCAGCGCGGCGCTGCGGACGAGTGAGATGACGCCGCCCTTGGCGGCGGCGTAGTTGGCCTGGGCCACGCTGCCCTGGTGGTTGCCGCTGGTGAACCCGATGAGCGTGCCGCTCCGCTGCCGCCGCATGACGGCGGAAGCTGCACGGAAGACGGTGAAGGTGCCCTTCAGGTGGGTGGCGACGACCGGGTCCCACTCCTCCTCGGTCATGTTGAAGAGCATGCGTTCACGGAGGATCCCCGCGACGCAGACCACCCCGTCGAGACGTCCGAAGCGCGCGAGCGCGGTGTCGACGATCCGCTGGCCGCCCGCCATGGTCGAGACGTCGTCGGCGACGGCTGCGGCCTCGCCCCCGGCCGCCTCTATCTCCTTGGCGACGGCCGTGGCGACCTCACTCGTCGGCTGATCGCCCTGGACGGAGACGCCGTAGTCGTTGACCACCACCTTGGCGCCTTCCGCGGCACAGGCCAATGCCACCGCGCGGCCGATGCCACGGCCGGCCCCGGTCACGGCGACCACCTTGCCGCCCAGGAAGCTCTCCATGGCACCTGCCCCTTCCCCAGATTTCTGACGACCCGTTAGATTTTTGGGCAGGGTGAGCCCGAACACAAGGCTGCCGACGCGGCGAAGACGGGCCACGCGAGGTGCCGATCCGGAGAGGAAATCCCCGATGCCACTGCCGGCCGAGTTCCATGAGATCGCCAAGCGGGTCAACAACTGGGGACGCTGGGGCGAAGGCGACGAGAGAGGAACCCTCAACCTCATCACCGACGAGGTCGTGTGCGCCGCCGCCCGGACCGTCGCCAGCGGACGCCGCGTTCCGCTCGCCCTCCCCCTCCAACAGGACGGGGTGCAGACCGGGATGATCCCGGGCAGGGTCAACCCCCTGCACACGATGGTCGCGATCAATCTGGAGATGTTCGGGCCGGACACCGTGGCCACCAGCGACGACACGGTGACGATGGGCCTCCAGGCGGGCACCCACTGGGATGGGCTCTGTCACGTCTCACACGGCGGTCGGCTCTACAACGGGCGTCCCGCGGATTCGATCACGGGGCACGGCCGGGCCGCCTTCAACGGAGTCGAGAAGGCCGGGCCCATCGTCTCGCGCGGGGTGCTGCTCGATGTCGCACGAGCGAGGAACGTGCACCGGCTCGACGACGACCACGCCGTCACGCCCGAAGACCTGGAGGCGGCGGAGGAACTGGCGGGCATCACCGTCCGCTCCGGCGACATCGCGCTCGTCAGGACTGGCCAGATCCAGCGGTATCTGACGGGCGACAAACATGCGTACGCCCACCCCTCCCCGGGCCTCTCGATTCGCACGCCCGAGTGGTTTCACGCCCGGGATGTGGCGGCGGTCGCCAACGACACCCTCACCTTCGAGATCATCCCGCCGGAGATCGAGGGGCTGTGGCTGGGCGTACACGCGCTCGACCTGGTGGAGATGGGCATGCCCCAGGGTCAGAACTGGAACCTGGAGGGCCTTTCCGAGGTCTGCGCCGAGGAAGGACGCTATGCGTTCTTGCTGTCGGCCATGCCGGAGCCGTTCGTAGGAGCGACGGGGACGCCGGTGGCTCCGGTGGCCATCTTCTGAGCGAATCGGCGAATCGGCGAATCGAGAGACCGAGGGGGCGGACGGGCCGGGAGAGCCTCGCGCCGGGAACGGGGCCGGCGAAGTCGGGCGGGCGGCGGCGCACAGATGCGCGCCCCGAGCACGGCACCGTACGCCGCCACCCAGCTCCGGCGCCCTAGCCCTGTCGTCACGCCGGATCGCGACCCGCACTCGCCAAGGCAGCCTTTGGGCATACGGGCCTCTCGACGTCCCCTCGCAACGAATCGCTGCATCCAAGGGTGATCACGTGACCACTTCACGTCAACACCTGGTCTGGACTTTGTCGACTAAGCCCGATTTGTCATAGCACCATGTGGCTCAAAAGCGCCACTCCAGAGCGACCCACCGCGGTCGACCTCACACCAGATGCGCTTTCCCGCGCCCTCCCGTTGCCAACCCCAGCGGTCGGCGAGACCGTCGACCAGTTCGAGACCCCGGCCCCCGGTGTCGTCGCCCTCGGCGCACCGCCGCCTGGGCGGGCAGGCGCTGATGTCGGCCACTTCCACCCGCACGGTCGCCGGCGGCAGCCCGGCGATCGGTCCGACACCCGCCGCACCGGGGAAGAGCATGCGCAGGACGGCTGGACAGCCCGTGTGCACCACGGCGTTGGTGACCAGCTCCGAGATCAGCAGAATCAAGGTCTCGGCCAGGGGTTCGTCGGCCCCTATCCCTGAGCCGGTGAGCCGCGAGCGCGCCCACCGACGAGCCCGTCCGACCTCCGCCGGGTCGGGCCCGATCTCCATCTGCATCTGAAGCACCTGCACCGCTCACACCATCCGAACCGGCGGACACAACGCCTCGCGTCTCGGGGGCCTCACTGAACGTGATCCCCTTTCGAGACAGCATGGTTGACGTTCAGTTACCCCAACAAGCGCTTCGGGCATATTCCGGCGCAAAGGAGTATGCATGCTGCATACTGTGCGACGCGCTGTGCCAGGGATCGAACATGGGGGCTTCCAGCCCTCTGTTCCGCTGCGAATCAGGGACATTCCCGCGTCGGCCGCCGCCACTTCGGCCGCAGTCGTTTGGTTGCGCCTCTGAACTACTCGCACCTCAGCGAGAGTACCTGAGGGCGGCGCCGACTCCGCCCTGTGACGAGTTACGCGAAGAACACAACTCGATATCGACGCAGTGTGACCGAGCCTCCTCGGTAAGGCCGTTTTTCCCCCACACCGATTACACGGCGCGTTCCGGGAAGTTCGCGATTTCCGAAGAGCAATTCTCTGCACGTCGCAGCAGTGCGGCGGCCAGCTCTTCCTCGGCATCGGCGACGGGCTGCCACTGCTGGACTCGCCACCAGGCTCGCTTCACGTGCGGATGGACCTCCGCGTCCCAGGAAAAGCCAAGCCCACCATGCAGTTGCAAACAGTCACGGGCATTACGGACAGCAGCCTCGTCGGCGAGAATTTTCGCCCCGGAGACCTCACTCGCCGTAATTGTCAACGATGCGGCATAGACGCTACTTCGTGCGAGCTCCGTACGGACAAGCATCTGCGCACAGATGTGTTGCACGGCCTGGAAGGCCCCGATCGGACGGCCGAACTGCGTACGGCTCTTCGCATGGGAAACCGCCATCTCCAGTGTGCGGGCGGAACTGCCCAGTTGCTGGGCGGCGGTCAGCAGAACGGCCTCGCGGGTCAAACGTAAGGCGTCGGCGGTCACCGTAGGGGCCAGGGAAGGAATCCGGGGCAGCCGCAGGACGTGGTGGAGGGGGGTGAGCGGGTCCACTGAACGCACCGGGCGGGCTTCCAGCTTCCCCGGCCCCGCGCCGCCGGCAGCGTCCAGCAGCCGTACCACCGGGCCGTCGAAGAGCAGCACAGCGTCGGCCGCGGCCAGGTGGCCGACCACGCCCGGCCGGTCCAGGGCCGTCACCACGGCTGTCCCCTCGGCCGCGCCGGGGACAAGACCGGCCGCCAGGTACGTCTCGACCAGGGGACCGGGCACCAGAGCCCGGCCCGCCTCCTCGAAGACGAACACCGCCTCGGTCAGCCCCAGGCCCACGCCGCCTTCCTCCTCGGGCAGACGGAGGGAGAAGAGACCGGCGTCGCCCAACTCCCGCCACAGTTCGCGCGTCGCAGCGCCCTCGACGCCTCCGCCGTCCAGCACCTCCCGGAGCCGTTCCGGAGGAAAGCAGGAAGTCAGGACGTCCCGCATTCCCGCCCGCAGGGCCCGCTGATCGTCACTCGGACGGAAGTCCATGATCAGCCTCACCGGCTCCGGGGAAGGCCGAGGACACGCTCGGCGATGATGTTCTGCTGGATCTGGGAGGTGCCGGCAGCGATCGTGTAGGACAGAGAGGTCAGACGCTCCCCGGTCCACGCATGGTCGGCGTCCAGGGAGAGAGGTCCGAGCACCTCGGCGGCGGCGTCGTAGAGGTCCTGCCGCGCCTGCGAATAGCGCAGTTTGAAGACGGAGGCGCCCGCACCGGGAACGCCGTCGCCTCCCGCGCGGAGCGAGCTTTCGGCTTCGCTGACATTCCCCTGCACCAGGCGCCACAGCGCTCCGAATTCCGCGTCGAGGCGGCCGAGCCGCCGACGCAGGACCGCGTCGTCCCACCGGCCGTTCTCCTTCGCCGTCACGGCCAGCCGCTCCAGGGTGCGGCGGCAGGCGACCACTTCCCCGGCGAAGGCGGTGCCGCGCTCGAATGCGAGGGTGACCATGGTGACGCGCCAGCCGTCGTTCTCGGCGCCGACGCGATGGGAGACCGGCACCCGCACCTCGTCCAGGAACACTTCGGCGAACTCCGTGGACCCGGCCAGCGTCCGCAAGGGGCGTACGGTCACACCGGGGGCGTCCATGGGCAAGGCGAGCCAGGAGATGCCGCGATGCCCCGACGCCGAGGCGTCGGTGCGCACCAGCAGCTCGCACCAGTCGGCGATCTCGGCGTGCGAGGTCCAGATCTTGCTGCCGGTGACGACGTAGGCGTCACCGTCGCGGACCGCCCGGGTCCGCAGTGAGGCGAGGTCGGAGCCGGCTTCGGGTTCGGTGAATCCCTGGCACCACACCTCGTCGCCGCGCAGGATCGGTGGAAGCCAGCGTGCGCGCTGCGCGGCGGTGCCCTCAGCCGCGATCGTGGGGCCGGCGTGCAGCAGGCCGACGAAGTTGGCGCCCACATAGGGGGCGCCGGCCCGCTCCGTCTCCTCCAGGTAGATCAGCTGCTGGGTCGGGGTGGCGCCCTGGCCGCCGGCCTCGGCGGGCCAGTGCAGCCCCGCGTACCCGGCTTCGTACAGGGCCCGCTGCCAGGCACAGTCGTAGGCGCGGCGGGCGGGCCAGTCGTCCGGTGACGGCTTGGCCGGCAGGCCGGGCAGGGTGGTGCGCAGCCATGCGCGCAGGCGGAGGCGGAAGTCTTCCTCTTCTTTCGTCCAGCCCAGGTCCATGCCGTCTCACGCGTCCAGGTCCAGGCCGAGCATCCGGATGGCGTTGCCCCGCATCAGTTTGCGGACCGTCTCGTCGTCCAGCCCCCGCACGTGGTCGAGGGCGACCTCCTTGGTGTGGGGGAAGGTGGAGTCCACATGGGGGTAGTCCGTCTCGAAGGTGGCGTTGTCCCGTCCCACCGCATCGAGTGACGCGACTCCGTGTTTGTCCCGGAAGAAGCAACAGAAGATCTGCCGGTAGTAGTAGGTGGAGGGTGGTTCGGGAATCAGCTCGCGGACGCCGCCCCAGGCCCGGTGCTCGCGCCAGACGTCATCGGCTCGCTCGAGGGTGTAGGGGATCCACCCCATCTGTCCTTCGCTGTAGGCGAGTTTCAAGCGGGGGAAGCGCACCAGGACACCGCTGAAGAGGAAGTCGGCCATCGACGCCATGGCGTTGTTGAAGGACAGCGTCGCCTGCACGGCCACGGGGGCGTCGGGTGAGGCCGACGGCATTTGCGAGGAGGAGCCGATGTGCATGTTGACGACGGTGTCCGACTCCTGGCAAGCGGCGAAGAAGGGGTCCCAGTATCCGGAGTGGATGCTGGGCAGCCCGAGGTGTGTGGGGATCTCGCTGAAGGTCACCGCCCGTACGCCCCGGGCGGCGTTCCGCCGGATCTCGGCGACGGCGAGGCCGACGTCCCACAGCGGGATGAGACAGAGCGGGACCAGCCGGCCGCCGCTGTCGCCGCACCATTCCTCGACCATCCAGTCGTTGTAGGCGCGCACGCAGGCCAGGGCGACCTCCTTGTCATGGGCCTCGGAGAAGGTCTGTCCGCAGAAGCGGGGGAAGGTCGGGAAGCACAGCGACGCCTCGACGTGATTGAGGTCCATGTCCTTCAGTCGTTCGACCGGGTCCCAGCAGCCGGGGCGCATTTCCGCGCGGGTGATCCCTTCGAGGGTCATCTGGTCCCGGTCGAAGCCGACGGCGGCGATGTTGCGCTTGTACGGGAAGCGGAGGTCCTCGTAGATCCACCAGTCGGCGGGGGGACCGGCGGGGTCCATGGTGATGCGGTACTTCCCGCCGACGTATTCCAGCTCGCCGATGCCCTCGGTCAGCGGCCGTGGGCCGCGGTCGCGGTACTTCGCCGGGAGCCAGGTGTCGAAGAGGTGGGCCGGTTCGATCACGTGGTCGTCGACGCTGACGATGCGCGGCAGCTCCATGGCACCCACTCCCGAATCGGTAATACCTGACGGGGCGTCAGTTCATCCTCGTGCGGAGGCTAGCCCGCGCCCCCTGGACCGGCAAGGCGTACCCGCCTACGCTCCGGTCCAATATGACGGTTCGTCAGATAGGTGGCGTCGTGATGGAACCCGGTACCCCCGAGGAACTGGCCGGCTCACCGACCCTGTGGGAGCTGCTCGACCGCCGTGCGACGCTCACCCCCGGGGCGACAGCCCTCATCCAGGCCGACGAACCCGCCCGGCTACCGGACCGGCGGATGCCCCCGCAGCCGGTCTCCGCCACCGACCGGCGGCTCACCTTCGGGGAACTGCGCACCCGCGCCGAGCGGGTCGCCGCCTGGCTCCACACGCTCGGGGTGCGGGCCGGGAGCCGGGTGGTCTGGCAGCTGCCCACCCGCATCGAGACCGTCGTCCTGA